>JANMKU010000204.1:0-3730 GCA_031372205.1 Gemmatimonadaceae bacterium
CGACAAACTTTGCGACCGCCTGATCTCTGAATTCAAACGCCACGCACAAGGGCGCGCTGGCTTCTCACGAGCCGCAAGCGACGACGAAGTTTGGGCGCTTGGCCGACATCACGGTCTCATAACGCCGTTGTTGGACTGGACGGAAAGCCCATACGTTGCAGCCTTTTTCGCGTTCGAGGAGTTTCATCGCCGATATGAGCTAGCAAGTTCAGTCGACCTCGCGGCGAGGCACGAGAAGGTCCACATTTGGGGACTACGCTTCTGGGAAGAGCTTGAGGTGCCGCGAGAGTTTTCAATCATTACGGCCAGCCCCGAATCTGCACTACGCCGGCGGGCGCAATCTGGACTCTTCACACTGCTTCACTCGTCGCAACACCTCGATATTCGTTCCTATCTCGAATCGAAGGGCCAGGCGCATTGCCTCGAACTGTACGTCGTCGACGGCAAGGCGGCGGTGCACGCGTTGCAGGACTTGCTGCTCATGAACATCCACGCAGGTACGCTGTTCCCCGATCTTGATGGTGCTGCTCTTCAGGCCAATTTCGACACGACTGGCGCTTCGATGAGTTCATCACTTCTTCAGCAGAGATGGCCTCAGCAGTTCTAGCATCGGCCTAACAATGCTTGCTGCAGACGGGCGTTTTCGGAAGCGCGCTCCGCGCGCATCTAGTTGCAGCGCCCGCTGCAGCAGCCTGCGCTATGCCGCTCGCCCGCGCGCTGCCGACGTAGCATGACTGCCGTGCTATCATGCTACGGTGATTCTTTCATTCCGAGATGCGGGCACCGAAGACTCTTTGGCGGGTGTACGGCCACAACTAGGGATTGGGAGACACCGGCGCTCGGGAGAAACCGCCTCAGGCCGCCCTCGCGTATCGCGCCTAGGCCGGCAGCAGTCGCCAGTAGTACAGCAGCGGCGCCAGCAGCACAAAGGCGCCTGCGAGCAAGGTGAGATGGACCCGGCGAGCCGGGGTCATCAGCGTCCCGCGCCACGCCATGATTGCTAAGGGCACGAGTGCGAGCCCGGCGACCGTCGCCATGGCGAGACCGATTCCCAATACAAGCAGAGCGACGGGAATCGCCCGCAGGGGATGACGAAACGAGAGAAACGCCGTCGCGAGCGCCGCGACTGGAGCCAGGAACAGCAACGCCGACGCGACGGCGGACCACCGCCACCATCTCCGATCAATCGCGGTCTGCGGCTTGGCGTCCCGACGGCGCAAGCGGCGGACGAGGGCGATCGTTGGCCAGATGGTGAGGCGCAGCATCGCCACGATGACGATTCCGGCAAACAGCAACAGGTGCAAACGCCCGTCCTCGAAGGCGCCGATGCGATCCCACGACGCTGGATCCCAGATTGATCCGCTCACTGTGAGACCCACAACTTTGCCCGCTGTATCCTGTCGAAAGACCACGATTTCTCCGCTGTCACCTCGGAACGTCAGCGATCCCGAAGGCCGCAGTTGGATCGGACGCGAAGCGCCGGGCGGCGAAAGCGCGATCCCCCCTTTCTCGCCAGGCCTCACCACCACTTGCGCGAAGAGCGCTTGCATTTTCTCATAGTTACTTCGCGAATACGCTGCCGTTCGATATGTGCCCGACAGCTCTGTCGCTGATCGCGGTGCCACGGCGAGCGCTACTGGCGCAACTGCCACAGGCATGGGAAAAAACCGGTCCATGAAGTCGCGCGCGAATCGCTCACGCAACGCGGCTTGCTCATCGCTCCCGGTATACACGAGGTAGAACCCGACAGCATCGCCGGGGAGCAAAAGCACCAGGGAATGATCTCCGCTGTCCCCGGTGTGAAACAATGTGCGATGGCCATTCATTTCCCCCTCGAAAAAGCCGTAGGCCACACCTGGCACTTCGGGCTGTGCCCGCCAATGGGAGGCGTGCATGAGTGCCGATGACTCCGATGACAGCACCCGCCCGCCGCCCGCTGAGGCGTCGAGCGCACCACGGTTCAGATGCGCGGCGATGAAACGACCCATGTCCAAGGGCGTCGCGACCAACGAAGCGGCGGGGTACGGATTGAAGACCACATCGCGACGTCCTTGCGGCGGGCCGTCCGCGAGATCCGACGTCCAGTCGGGCGGTGGGGGCTGATCGAAGTTGCTGTGCGACATTCCCAGCGGCGCGAAGATCTGCTCGTCAGCGTAGCGCGCGAACGATTGCCCGGATCGGACTTCAACGAGGTAGCCCACGAGCGCCATGCCTACGTTCGAGTAACTCACGGCGAACCCTGGTTCGCGCACCCGTCGCGGCGGACTGGCGAAGAACCGCGCCAGCGTCACGCGATCGGTGGGCACGGTGACGCCACCGGCAAACTTGTTTTCGAATCCGGCCGTGTGCGTCAGGAGCGCGTCCAGTGTCACCGGATGTTGGAACGTGCCGGACTCTAGACGCGCGGCCACTGGGAGATACCGATTGACGTCATCGATCAGGCTCCACATCCCTCGCTCGGCGAGCTGTAGCGCGGCCGTCGCGGCGAACAGCTTGGAGTTCGACGCTGCGCGGAAGATGGTGCGAGCAGGATTGACCGGTGCGCCCGCAGCCGTTTTGCCGTATCCCCACGCGTATTCGGGATGTCCGCCGCAGACAAGAACGAACGCGCCTCTTGGCACCTTGAGGGAAGCGGGCAGCTCCGCAATAAAGTGCTGAACGAACGCGGAGACGATCGTGGTATCTCCGCCGCAGATGGCCGGCACGGGGAGCGCCGGCGACGCGAGAACGCGCGCATGGCCAATCGGGACACGCACGGACTGGAGTGCGAGAATGCTACCGATGATCCCACTCGTGATCGGATGCATGGCGTGCAATCAGGCCGTCATGAAAGTGCGACGCACCAGCATGCCGCCGTATGCACCGACGAACGCGATGGCGAGTGCGAGCAATGATCCATAGTTCGAGCTGCTGGCGATTGAAAAGAGGGGAATCCAGAGACCCACACACAGCGCCCACACCCATGGTCGTTGGGGAGCGAGCGCTCCCAGTATCGCCGTGCCGATGAGCAACACGGCCGCGGTGACGCCCGTATCGTCCCATGATGGACGCGAGTCCACGTAGCCAACCACGAGGCCGAGCCCGATTCCCACCACGAACAGGATTCTCTGCAAGATCAGGCTCCTTTCGGTTGCCAGTTCGACGGCAAGCGCGCGGGCCGGGCCAAATTGTTCGAGCGCGTTGCGCACGGCCGTTTCGCGCGGAACCCCCTTCCGCTCCGCTGCCTCGGCGGCATCGAGCACATGGCAACGCACCTCTTCGCAGATGCGCGAGCCAATCACGCCACGTCGGCGCAACTCGCGTCGAAGCGCCGTCAGGTACGTGTCGAGGTGACCGGACATCAGGCCCCAACAATCCCGGTGACGGCGCGCGAGAACTGACGCCATTCCTGCTGCCGTTGCGCGAGAACCTTTATCCCTTTGCGCGTCACCTCGTAGACCCGCCGCCGCCGCGTGTCCCCTTCGGACCATCTACTGACGAGCAGGCCCGATCGCTCCAGTCGATGCAAGGCCGGATAGATCGTTCCCTCCGGAAGGTCGAACGTTCCACCGCTCTGGCGGCGAAGCGTTTCAGCGATCGCGTAGCCATGCGCGGGTTCGTGAACCAGCGCCGCGAGCAGCAGGAGATCAAGGTGACCCTTCAACGCTTCGCTCATACATAGCAATACTAGGTAAACACGCCGGACGCGTCAAGATCGACGCAGGTTGGTGCGAAAACAGGACGTGCGGCT
>JANMKU010000210.1:0-2722 GCA_031372205.1 Gemmatimonadaceae bacterium
CTTCATCGACCTCTTCTGCGGCATCGGCGGGTTCCGGCTCGCCCATCAGATGGGAGAGGGATCAAGGGTAAGGGTCCAGCACCGAGCGGGCGGGCGCGCGCTGCGTCTTCTCCAGCGACTGGGACAAGTTCAGCCGGCAAACTTACGCCGCCACATGCCCTTCTTGCCGACGCTGATCGGCTGGAGCTCGTGACCCATGGAAAGCGGGATGAAGGCGGTCATCGATCTGGCCAGTGAAATCAACTCACACATGCCGGATTATGTGGTGGAAAAGGTGTCGTACGCGCTCAACGAAGTGCGAAAGGCCGTCCGTGGCAGTCGCGTGCTAGTGCTCGGCGTGGCCTACAAGCGTGACATCAATGATGTGCGCGAGAGCCCCGCGCTCGACGTCATCCGCCTACTGGAAGAGCGCGGTGCCCATGTGGAGTTCCACGATCCGTTCGTCGCCGAGTTTCGCGAGGAGCAGCATATCCGCAAGGGGGTCGAGCTGTCGGAGGAGATGCTTCGCTGGGCGGATGCCGTGGTCGTGATCACGGACCACAAGAGTGTGGACTACCAGAAGGTGGCGAACCACGCTGGTCTCGTGGTCGACACGCGTAATGTGATGGCGGGTACTGTGGGTGGCAGCGCCCGAATCATCGGGCTCGCGACCAGCGGCCGGTCGCCCGCCGGATCGCAGTCGTGACGACTGCGGATGCGGACCCGAGACAACCTACCCGGGTAGAACCTTCCGCATGAAATCCAGATCACTGCGAATCGAGTGGCGCGTTCTCGTGCTGCTGGGCGTTTGGGCGACCCTCGCGGGTTGCTCAGCCGGTTTCCAGCCGCGCAATTTTGCCAATCCGGAAGCGTTGTTTCGTGCATCGTTGCTCGAGTTTCAGCTCAAACGCTGGGAGAACGCACAGCTCGGTTTTGATCGCCTGACCACGGACTTGTCGGCGCGCGATCCTCTGCTTGCGTCCGCGTATTTCTATTTGGCGATGTCGCATGAGCGCCAATCGGCGTTCCTGCTCGCCGCGCAGTCGTATGAGCGAGTGACTGACGGATTTCCCGACGACACCCTGGCGCCCATGGCGATGCTGGGTGTCGGACGAAGCTATCAAAAGCTGTGGCGTGATCCGACGCTCGACCCAGAGTATGGGCAAAAGGCCGTCTCGATTCTTCGTGCCCTGCTGTCGTCGTACCCGGATGCGAAGGAAGTGGCAGACGCTAAAACGCGAATTGGCGTGCTCGAAGAGTGGATGGCGGAGAAGGACTATCTCACCGGCATGCACTATGTCCGCGTTCGAGGCGCAATCGATCCGGCCATCATTTACTTCAAAGATGTCGTTACGACGTACCCGAGTACCAAGGCCGCGCGATTGTCATGGATCAAGCTCCACGAGCTGTACATGCGGATCCGCTGGAAAGAGGACGCGGCGGAGACCTGTACGGCGATGTGGAAGGCATATCCTGTCGACGCCGAGGTAAAAGTCGCCTGCGGAGCGCCGCCGCTTCCCTCCGTGGCAACGCCGAGTGCCGTCCCGCCGACTGCTGTGGATACCGCGGCCGGCTACGCCCGCCCAGCGCCTCGCTGAGTCACCTCGGGGCTTCGCGGGGTCGCATGCGCGTAGGAATTCTGGGCGGCAGCTTCGATCCGCCACACGTCGGCCATCTGATGGTTGCGCAGGACGTGCGGGACGCCTTGCAGCTTGATCGACTGTTGATCATCCCGGCAGCCTCACAGCCGCTCAAGCCGGGCCCGCGCACCGCCGCCGCACACCGCCTGGCAATGTCGCAGCATTGCTTCGCCGACCTGCCGGATACGGACGTGGATCCCATCGAAGTCGACCGTGGCGGTTTATCTTACATGGTTGACACCGTGGCGGCGCTCCGACAGCGCTGGCCGTTGGCCGAGCTCAAGCTGGTCGTTGGTCAAGATGTGGTGGCGACGCTGACGCAGTGGCGGGAGCCCGAGAGACTGTTCGCGATGGCCCAGCTGGTGGTCCTTCGCCGTGCGGTCGCGGTCGGGAACGATCTCGGGTCGTCGGACGGCGTTGGCGCAGAGAGGACGGTTCCGCAGCACGCGGTTCCGGTGGGAGCGCTGGAATTGGCAACGCGGCGCGTAGATGTGTCGTCCACAGAGGTCAGGGCGCGTGTGCGCGACGGCCGCTCGATCACGGGCTTCGTCACGGACGCCGTCGCTGGCTATATCGCATCCGCTGGTTTGTACCTGCAATACCTGACCGCAGAGGGCACTTTCGAGCGCGCGTGATGGCGCGACGGACCCGTCGGTGGTTGGACTGCAGCATCCATCATCATACAGGGTCACCGCGCCGATCGCAGGTCGGTTGTTGTGATCAGCGAACGTCGACGCAGAGTCGTCGCCATCGAGGGTTGCATGCTCAAGAAAATGATCAGTCGCGTGTTCGGCACGCGACACGAACGGGAGCGCCGGCGCGTACAGCCGATCATCGACGAGATCGTTGCGTGTGAGGCGCGTCTCGCGACGATGTCCGATACGGAACTTCAGGCGCAGACGGTGCGATTCCGCGAGCGGATCGCGGCACGCGTGGGTCCGATCGATGCGCGCATCGTCGCGCTCAAGGACGCAAAACAGACCGCGGCGGCGCCCGAAGAACGCGAGCGGATCGACAACGAATTGCATGGCGTTGACGGGCGTGGTGGTGCGGAACAGGAGCAGCGGACCGCCATCGCGGCGCTGCTCGATGAACTGTTGCCA
>JANMKU010000215.1:0-4750 GCA_031372205.1 Gemmatimonadaceae bacterium
CAGTCGGAGTCGCCCCGAAAAGGCGCTCGATGCCCCGGCGTCGATTTCCGTCGTAACGAGCGAGCGCATTGAAGAGCGCCCCGCCATCACGGTGACCGATCACCTACGCGCGACGCCCGGTGTCGACATCAATAAAGGCGGAATCGCGCAGGCGAACATTGTGGCGCGCGGGTTCAACAATGCGTTTAGCGGCGCCATGCTCATGTTGCAGGACTACCGTTTCGCGGGCGTCCCGTCGCTCCGCGTGAACGTGCCGTTCCTGTTCACCGGGACCAATGAAGATATCGATCGCATGGAAGTGCTGCTTGGACCCGCATCCGCGCTGTACGGCCCGAACAGTTCGAACGGCGTGCTGCACGTGATCACGAAGTCGCCCTTTAATTCGCAGGGCACTACCGTCAGTGTCGACGGCGGCGAGCGGTCGGTGATTCGCACCGGGCTGCGACATGCCGGGAAGGTCAACGATAAATTCGCGTACAAGGTGTCCGGCGAATACATGCAGGGGAAAGACTGGCAGTACAACGACCTGTCTGAACCGACCAAGTTTCCGACGACGACGAACGTTCCCGTGTCGCGACGGGGCGCAGACAACAAGCGTGACTTCGATGTGCAGCGCATGACCGGTGAGGCGCGCATGGACGTCCGACCAACGGAGTCCTCCGAACTCATCACCTCAGTTGGCTATACAAAAATTGGTAGCGCGATCGAACTGACCGGGGCCAACGGTACGTCGCAGATCAAGAACTGGTCGTATACCAGCCTGCAACAGCGCTTCCGGTGGAACCGATTGTTCGCCCAGGTCTTCATGAACCTCAACAATGCGGGCAACGATACGTCATCGTCGGACAAAGGAACGTACCTACTGCGGTCCGGGCAGCCGATCGTTGATAAGTCCCGCGTGGCAGCCTTTCAGCTGCAGCACGGCGTCGATATTGGCAAGAAGCAGAGCTTCACGTACGGTGTGGACTACATCTGGACCAATCCGCAATCCGGCGGCACGATCAACGGGCAGAATGAAGCCGTCGACAATACGACGGAGTATGGCGCCTATGTGCAGTCGTCGACAAAGCCCATCAAGCAAGTCGAATTGCTCATGGCAGCGCGTGCGGACGCCAACAATGTCATTGAAGGCAGCTTTTTCTCACCACGCGTTGCGCTCATTTTCAAGCCTACACCGAATCAGAATGTTCGCCTGACCTTCAACCGCGCGTTTTCCACGCCGGCGAACTTCTCGTTCTTTCTCGACCTGATTCAGTCGCCGAATGCCGGTGGTTCCGGATTCGACGTGGTGGCCCGAGGCAATCCGCCGAAGCAGGGCTACCAGTTCAACCGCAGCTGCTCCACCAACAGTGCCTTCGGCAGCTATTGCATGAAGTCGGCGTTCGCCGGTGCGGGCGCCTTTGTGCCGACAAGCGCCGCCGCTGCGTTTCCTGGCGCGGTGCAAGCGCTCGCCTCACGCCTGACGCCCGGCATTGCTGGCGCGCTGCAGCAGGCAGGACTGCCGGCCGCAGTCGCGACGCAGCTCGCCGCCGGCGCCGTACAATTTCTTGGCACGCGCACACCGACAAACGCGGACCTGTCGACGCGCGTCTCGTTCCTCACCAGCGCTACCGTGCCAGTGACAACCCTGGACGACATTGCGCCGCTCTCGGCGTCGTTCAACAACACGTACGAAGTTGGCTACAAAGGCATTATCGGCAACCGGTTCCGCTACGACATTTCGTACTGGGGGCAGGAACGTGGTGATGTTGGAACGTCGGCGGCGTTGTCCACGCCCAATGTGTTCTTTGGCAATCCGACGCAAGTTGGCGGATACCTCGGAGCGCAACTCGGTGCAAATCTTGGACCCCAACTCGCAGCACTCGGCCTGACGCCCGCGCAGATCGGTGCGATTGTCTCCGGTGTCGCCGGTGCCCTGACGCCGTCGGTCGCCGCCGTTCCACTCGGCGTTGTGACGTTCAATAACGGCACGACCGCGGCGAACCAGATCTATGCCACGTATCTCACATCGCACCAGAAGCTCTGGGTGCGCGGACTCGACCTCGCCACCGATGTCGTCGCAACCGATCGGTTGACGTTCGATGTCGCGTACGCATGGCAAAACAAGAACGTCTTCACGGACATCAATGGCGGCAACGGTGCTCCGCTGATGTCGAATTCGCCGAACTCGCGTGGGTCGATCGGCGGACGCTATCGCAACGAAGACAACGGCATCGGTGTAGAGCTGCGCACCCGGTACAGCGAGGCGTATCCCGTGAATTCCGGCGTGCTCGCGACGAACGTTGCATTCCCGATCGCCGCCGGACAGCCAGGCGCGCCGACCACCACACCGACCGCGACCGGATTCAACAAGTGCGCCCCCGCGGCAGCAGGCACGTACTGCTACGAAAGTGTTCCGGAGATTTTCACATTCGACGCGCAGGTGTCGAAACGATTCAACGTGGCCGGCAAGAAGCTGCTCTGGTCGCTCAGCGCCTCGAACGTGTTCGACAATCGCGTTCGGACGTTCCCAGGCGTTCCAGAAATCGGCCGTATGGTGATGACGCGGTTGCAGTATACGTTCTGAGTAACAGCGACAGCGCGCGACAATCGTAACACCGGGGCGGTACGCGACATGCGTCCCGCCCAGCGTCATATTTTGCTGCATGATTCTCCTCGACCCGCTCGCCAAACCAGTTATTGGTCATCGCGGCAATCGCGCATTCGCTCCCGAAAACACCGTCGCGTCGCTCCGTGAGGCGGTCGCACTCGGCGTTGATGCGGTGGAGTTCGACCTGCGAGTTTCGGCCGATGGTGTGCTTGTTCTCATGCACGACGCGACGCTCGACCGTACAACAAACGGTTCTGGAGCGGTGGCGAGTCGCGGCGTGTCCGAGCTGCGGCTGCTCGACGCCGGTGCGAACTTTACTCGCGATGGGGGGCGCACGTTTCCATGGAGAGGGCGCGGGGCTACGATCCCAACCTTTGACGAAGTTGTGGAATCCCTGCCGAACGAGACGCCCTGCATCATTGAACTGAAAACACCCGCCGCGACCGAACTCACGAGGCGTGCGATCCGACGCCATGGGATCGCGCATCGAGTGATTGTCGCCGGATTCGATGCCGCAGCAACGCGTCCGTTGCGCGGAGCCGGATTCGCCCTCGGGGCGAGCACGCCTGACGTGGTCAAGTTGTTGTTGCCGTCACTGCTGGGTCGTCGAGTCAAACATCCGACCTTCGAGGCCCTGTGCATTCCGCCCCGGTGGCACAGGATACCAGTGCCCATCGCGGCACTCGTGCGCGCGCTGCGTGGCAGCGGCGCAGTGACGCACGTCTGGACCATCAACGAGCCTGACCACGCCCAGCAGCTATGGCGAGATGGCGTTCAGGGCATCATCAGCGACAATCCCCAAGTCATGCTGCTAGCTCGACAAGGAACGCGATAGAAAGAACGCGATAGGCGGTGGGTGCCATTCACGCACGTTTGCCGAACAGTGCGAAACCCGTCACGACACGCGCCGCACTCCACGCCAACACGGCCGCCAATGCGAGCGCAAGCAGCAACACACCCACGCCAGGAATCGGGAAGAGCTTGCCGAGCCGATCCAACAGAGTGCTGAAGGTCGGTTGTGCGGCGACGCGAGAAAAGAGGACGATCCACGCCAGCAACGCCGCGAGTAGCGATTCCCGCGGCGCTGACGCGTGCCGTCGCCCGAGCGCGTACACACCCGCGATGACTGGCACGGTCCACCATCCGACCAACGCAGTGGCGATGCCAATGAAGAACGCAAGCGGCAGCACACGCATCGCGTTCATCGTCGAGCGCCGGCCGACGTGAGCACCAACACCGCACGTCGCTGCGCGGCGGGAAGGTCACTCTCGCGCGTTGGCAAACGCAGCGTATCGAGTTCACCCTTCGACCATCGGTCCAGTCGATCGTCGTACCGAGCGCTCAGCGGGTTGCCCGACTGACCTCCCGGGTAGATCGCCCACGCGCGGCGCGGTGTACTCATTTCCACCACCATGCGCCAGCTCGGTCCGAAGTGGCCGTCACCCGTCGACGGCCAGAGCGTCGCGTTCCCTCCCTGTACCGGCACGTGAAGTCGCGAGAAGGCCGGAAGGCGGGTCAGGTGCAGAATGTTGGCGTGACGCACATTCGACCAACGCCAGCCCTCACTATTCGGTGCACCGTGTTGCGAGACCGTGCTATCGAGGGCGCTGGCCATCACCTGCCGAAGCAACACGTCGCGTGTCTCCAGTCCAATCGTGTTCCCGTCGTCCCACCATGTGCTGAGTGAGTCGCGCAGCAGCGTGGCGATCATCATGTCGTTGGGAATCGGACTCGCCAATGTGTCGCGTCGAAACTCATCCCAGAGCCGCACTGACAAATGCCGCATCATCTCTTCGAACAACACGGCACCGCGATTGTCGGTGGTATACCGACGATTCCACGACGAGAGCAACGTGGCTGCCTGCGCGGTTCTGCTGTCAACCGCTGAAGCCTTGGCCGCCGCAAGAAACACGGGCACGAACAGATCCGCGCGCGCGCTTCCTGGGTCACTCTGATATCGGCGCATCGCATCCGGGGTGACGGCGGAATCAGCGCGTAGCAATGCGTTGATCCGCATGGCCCGCCACGGACGCTCCCACTGTGCGCCAAAGTACCGAGGCTGCACTCGCGGATCGAACGGCTCCTGATTGGCTGATGCCAAAAACCCCTGTGGTGGGCGAACAGCCCGCGGGTAGTCGGCCACCGGCCAGTCGCCAAGCC
>JANMKU010000224.1:0-25183 GCA_031372205.1 Gemmatimonadaceae bacterium
CCAGCGTTGCTCTTGGACCAGTCGCAGTATGTCACCTCAAGCGCGATCCCATCCGCGTCCGTCGCAGACGGCGATACGGCGCCAACGTTCAACGGCCGGACGTTCGGGAAGGGGATCGTCCCGTATCTGGCGCGCGACGTGAGCTTCACGCAGCCATCGATGTGGATCACTCGCGACGCCGAAACCATGCGACTGGAACGACGGAGATCGGGCGGTTGGTCCGAGCGGACCTCCACGAACACCCGCATTGAACTCCGCGCGGACTCGCGACACTCACGCCGGACCATCTGCTTGCTCGATCCCATGTGCCACCGCCGCCCAGAAATTCGGGCGAGTCGGGCGTCCACGAAATCGGGTTAATCTCAACCCTCGCGCATCAGCACTGGTGTGCATTTGAAGTCGATGAGGTGCGATCCCTCTTTGAATGGACGAGCGTGGTGGTGCAAGGAACGTTTCACGTGCTCAATCCCGAGAGCGACCTGGCCAGTCCATGTCAACATGCGCTCGCGCTCATTCGCTCGCTGTATGCTGATGCGCTCCACCATGTTGCCCCGCTGCTTCGAACTCCAACCATACGGCGCGGAGTTTATGTTGCCGACGCGGCGATAAAGCAGCGCTTGCGCTGCGGCCGGACGTCATGCTTCTCGACATCGGCCTCCCGGGACTCACCGGCCACGAGGTCGCCAGTGGCTGAGCGAGAAGGCACTGTTTGACCGTACGCGCTGGAGAGGGCTACTGTCGGGACTGACGTGCTCAGCGCGTGATTGGAACGACGGGCCGCTTGGAGCGACCACGGCGGGTGCTACTGACGGTTCTAGTCGCTCCCTCATCCGCTGGAGACCACGACCAACATCATCGTCACAGCCACGATGATCACCATCGTCCCCGCGATCTGCGCCGCGTAGGTTCTCGTTGGCAAGTACGCATCGCGTGATTCGTTCGTTCGCATGGTGTTTCCCGTTTGACCATCGTGGCATCGCGCCTCCCGCTATGGGATCGTCACGACTGCAACATGGCCCCGCGGTAGCGACACGCACCATCACACCTTCGGCCTACTGCGTTCGACGGTAGTGCGTTCGCCACGGGCGTGCGCGCTACGGGAGTTCGGCGCGCACGCCACCTGCGGTCTACTTCTTCGGGTGCGTATCGGTGTCGGAGATTGTCCCTACTTCATCAGGCGTGTGATGGTGACGGGCAACATCCTTCTCCAGCCGATTCCTGTCGCTTTCCTTGTCCGCGTCGTCGCGCTGGATCCGCCCTTCAAACAGACGATCCTTTCCGGCGTCGTCGTGCTTGCGAATCTTTTCGGGGTCGTGCCCTGCATGCGCATGGGCGGCGTCCGTTGCCTTGCTGGCCTCGGCGGCGACAGCGGATTTGTCGAGCTTCTTGTCACTCGCATCGTGCTGGTACGCGTTGCGGTCTTCGGACATGGTTACTCTCGCGAATTGGTGTGGGTGGGTGAGATAGCGCCCCGGTACGCAAAGGCGTTCCGAGGGTCACGAACGTGCAGTGTATCGGCGTACCGAACGCCGACGCTGACCTGGCGCTAGTGCGTGCTGCGCAGATCGTCGACGATTGGTACGGCAGCGAGCCCGATAAGTACCAGCGCCAGCGGTACCGTGGCGATATACCCGAACGCATGGAACCCGGCCGCGCCAAGCACGCCGCCAACAAAGAATGCGAACAGCAGCACGAGCAGGAGTCGTAGTCGTTCCCGATCAGCCATCACACGGTCTCCGTCTCGGCGATTCACGTACAGCAGCTTGCCCAGTTCGATGCCAATGTCGGTAACGATACCCGTCACGTGCGTCGTCCGGATCTCGGCGTTGGAGATCTTCGTGATCACCGCGTTCTGCATACCCATGATATAGGACAGGAGCCCGACGGTTGCGGACACAAACGCGCTGTGCCACTGCGTCAATCGTGCGCCCGCGATGCCAAAACCCAGCAACAACAGCGCTTCGAACAGCAAGGGAAGCGCGTACGAACTCTGCAGTCGTCGGCGACGAGCCATGTTCACCATCACGGCCGTTGTCGCGGCGCCAGCAATAAATGCACCGAGTGCACCCATCCCCGTGAGAAGCACGGTGCGTTCGCGACGGATCACGGCATCCGCCATCGCCGACACAATGCCCGTCATGTGCGACGTGTACCGCTGCACGGCCACATAGCCCCCGGCATTCGTCGCGCCCGCGACAAACGCGAGTCCCGCCCCGAGATGCGCATTCTCGCGTGTGGTGCGAACGGCCGACGTCAGCCGCCGCGCGTAGTCGACTGGCATTCGCGTGCCTACTGCGCAACCATCGTACCGCGCCGTGATAGCGAGCGCGGACCGGCGACGATTAGCACGATGATGCCCCAGCACGTGATGAGTGCCCCGGCCGCGGTAACGACAGACGGCGTGGCGATGCCCGACGTGAATGCCACATCGACGGTCGCGTGAAAGAGCGCCACGACGAGCAGACTGCCCTGGGTTTCGTTGTACAGCCAGGTGAGCAACACGGCACCGGTGACCAGACTGAAGAACCAACCCGCGACGCCCGCCGCACCCAGACTCGTGTAACCGGGACGATAGAAGAACAGCGGCACGTGCCACAGCGCCCACCCCACACTCAGGAGCAGTGTCGCGACGAGAGCGGAATGGCGCGCCTGCAGTCGAGGCAGGGCAAACCCTCTCCAACCCACCTCTTCACCAAATCCAAACGACAGAACATTGTAGGCAAGAAATCCGATCGCAGAGAACATCGGGAACTCTCGCGATCCGCCCAGTCCGGCCAGCGACACGTTCGTTCCAGCACGGAGGGATGTGATGAGAGCGGCGACAGTGAGGAGCAGATATGGGGCAATGAGTGCGACAGCGATCCATACGAATTGCTTGCGCCAGAGACCCATGCGTCGCACGAGATCAGCCGGGCCCGGACGACCCGTCTCCATGGCAGATACAAGGAAAGCCGCGCTGATCGGGCCCAAGGCGCCGAGCGCATGATGGAATGGCAACACAGGCAGTCCACGCACGCCGAATGCAGGCAGCCACAGCGGCGCCCACGCCACCCACGAAATCGCGTACGCGAGCGCGAAGAACGTTACGACGGGGTGGGCGAACCGCCTACGCGGTCCGTTCGACATACGACCTCAACCCCTCCAGCATAACCCGCCAAGGCTCCCGCTCATCGCTCCCATAGGCCCTGCAGTGCCATTGCACGGCGCAGGTGCTCGTCCACCACGGCAATGAGCGTGGTCGCATGTGCCGCGATCCGTGAGGTGCCGTTGTACATCGTGGCGCTCTTGAGGGTGTTGAGCACGAACTGATGTCCGCGCGCCATCGCGTCGATATACATACGATCGAATGTGTCTCCCGTGGCGGTGCCCAGTTCCCCCATCACTCTGATATGCATCTCGACAAGTTTCGCTGTGGCGCTATCTCGCACGGTAGCGCCATTCATCGCGCCGTCCTTCATACCACTCGTCATCGCGCTCCCTATGCGCTGCACCGTTGCCAGGTCGGCGCGATGCGCCGCGATCATCGACTGTCCGTAGGTCTTCACGTCGCCGCTCTTTGCCTTGGACAGCGCAAGCTGCCCGGCTTCCACCTCGCCCCGATCGACCGTCAAAATGAACTCGGCGAGCTCGCTATCCGACATTCGCATGTTTGACGTCATCTGATCCGGTGCCGACGCTGCGGATTGCGCGTGCATCGCGTCGCTATCGGACATGGTGCGTGTGGCGGTCATCCCGCTGCCGATTGAGTCTTTGGACTGCACGGTGGACGACGATCCAGCCACTTGATCGGCGCGCTTTGCGCAGCCAACGATGGCGGATACCGCGATCGTCATCACGGCAAGCTGGTAACTGCGAGGACGTGTGGCGTGACGCTTCATGAGAGCACTCCGTCGCTCCGTGGGAGCGACATGACGGCAAGCGAACAACGTCGTGGGGCTTGTGTGACATCCGCAAGCCGTGAGCATGATGGAATTGTGCGAATCACCCACGTGGAAACAATGGACCCCTATGGGCTATGTGCACGGTCCTCAACATGAAGGGGTTACCCAGACACGTGCCACTACAGGAGTTCGGCGCGCACACCACCGCCCGGCTTGTCCAGCAGCAAAATAGTGCGCTTTTGACCACTCTCGAGCGGCACAAGAATCCGAAGGGGTGCGTTCACCCATCCCGACGCATCGGCTGGCGACTGCCACACACGCACCTCCCATGTGCCGACGGTGCTCTGATAGAATGGTGCGCTGAGACTAGTTGGCTGGGCCTGATACGTAAACGGGAATTGCCAGGCAATTGGCGTCTGAAAATCAGGTTGGGTGCGAAACACCTGCAGCGTTCCCGCAGTGGTCGCGAGATGCAGCACGCGCACTTTCGTCGCGCCACTGGGCACGATGCTGTTCGTGTCATCGAGCATGGCACTGGCCACGGAACCGTTCGACGCGCGCACTACAGCGATCGTTGTGAGCGCACCACTCGTCGTGGTGACTGGCCCGGACACTGACACCGCAGCGCCGGTCTGTCGCAATTCCAGCACGTGACTGCCTGCGTCGGCCGACAGCGTGTCAATGATACCAGCTGGCAGCGCTGCAATGCGCACCTGTCCATCAACGATGACGTCAACTGGCGACGCGAACGCGTTGACGATGCGAATTGCGGGTGCACCAGACGCACAACATGGATCGACTGGAGCAACAGCATCGCTGCCGCAGGCGGCCAGCGATAACACAAGCGCACAGACAATGATTCTCATGAACCACCTCGAGTGAGTGACCGTATGGTACACTCCGTGCGTCGCACTGTTCCGTGCCGAGCGGTGGCGTGGATGTCGTCTACCGCGATGCGAATGGCCGGGTACCATGAATTGCCGGGTACGTGAACACATGCTGCGTGTGCCGCATCGACTGATCCGGGCAAGCGAGCGTCCCGTCCGCTGGATGTCCTATGGATAACGTGCCAACCTCAGTGAAGCCGGTGGCTTGCTGATTGGCGGCTATACGCTCACCTGGGAGTTTCCCGTCTTCTATTGCTGGTCAATCGCCGGGTGCGTCGGTGCGCTGGCCGCACTTGTCACTGACGGTGCAATCAAGATTCCGCACGCGATGTGTGCATTCGTGATCGCCATGCTACCGTTCGCGGCCATGGCGTGGATGAGCGTTCAGCCGAGGCCTGCGGTCCTCATTCTACGGCGTTGGTGCGCGCGCACCTGACCACCACACCAGCGCCAGTCCGATCGCCGCCGGCAAGGCCTGCACGAAGAGAATGCGACGGTTCGCTGTGGCCGCTCCATACACACCAGCGATCAGTACGCAGCTCAGAAAGAACAACTTGACGCCCTCCCCTTTGTCGCCGAGGCTCAGTCCCCAAAAGAGGCCCGCGGCGAGGAAGCCGTTGTAGAGCCCTTGATTGGCGGCAAGCACTTTGCTGGCGGCCGCGGCCGCTGGTGTGAGTCCAAAGGCGCGCAAGCCAGCGGGCTTGTCCCAGAGAAACATCTCCAGGACCAGGATGTACACGTGCAGCACCGCAACACACCCAACAACCACGTTGGCGAACATGCGCAGCATGGGATCTCCTCGACAGAATGGACGTCGATTAGACGTCGATTAGACGGATGCCATACGGAGCACTTCGGTGCGCGCATCAGCAAGCCCCTGTGCCAGCGTGGGCGCCAACGCGAGTTCGGACTCCCCGAGCAGCATGTACTTCACCGTCCCATTGGTGATGTCGCTCGCCAGCGCGGACACGAGATCCAGCAGCACGTTGTACGCGCCGCGAGTCTTTGCGGCATTCGTTGACGCTTCCTTCGGATCTGCCGCGGCGAATGCGGCGCAGCTCACGACAGTGTTCGATGCATTCATGTACACCGTGCCGTTGATCGTCTGACACCCTTCGGACCAATTCTTGACGTCGCGCGTCATTCCCTTGCCACCCCAATGGATATTGATCGTGGCATTGGTCTCGAGTCCCTTCGCGAGATCGCTGTCGTCGAGCACTTTGTTGGCGCCGGCCCGAACCACGAGCACGCCAGCACGCTGCGGTCGCAACGCGAGGTAACTGCTTTTGTGCCAGCCAAAGTGATAGTCGTGCTGACCCGGCACAAGAAATGGTGGTCCCGCCGGATTCTCCGACGCACCAGGCTCCGTGGTGCCCTGAAATTTGAAGACGAGCCCTTTGATGAGCAGGACGAAAATGTCATCGAACTTGCCTTGCATTTCCGCCCGGCGAATTCCGATGAGGTGCACATTGCCCGCCGTGGAGAAGTCCCATGTGGCCACCGCCCGCGTATCACTCGCGCCGTGAAATGCGTTCACCAATTGCTGCAGACGACTCGGTTGAGACGCCGCTCGCTGCTTGACGCGCTCCAGCAGCGCAATCCACGCACCGTATTCACCAGCGTCTTGTGTACCAGCCGTCCACGCGGCCACGGTTGACGCCCAGTTGGGTCGGAGTCCACCACTCATCCACCGTTGCAGGTGTGCCTGTGACTGCGGACCAAATTGACCGTCAGGCGTACAGTCCTGGTGCTCCACCGATCGCACGTACTCCTGAAAGAGTCGAATGGCCGACAACGTGCGGTATCCACAAATGCCATCGACTTTCGCTCCCGGAAAAAAGCCAATGTCTTTGAGCGCCTGCTGCACCGACGCGACGCTCATGGTCGTTGCAGTACCAGCCGCCATGCGTTTTGGCGCGATCTTGTCGTTGCCGTCCTGCACCTCGGCGAGCGGACGACGAGTGAGGCGCTCGACTTCAGCGGAGTAGATGCGATATGTGGCGTCCGTGACGTTGGCGTCCATGCTGCCCAGTTCAATCATCTCGGTTGCTCCGGTTAGTCCACAATGAAGAGTGTTGCGCCACTCGTCGTGATCGATCGATGCGGCTCGGTGTTGTCCGCCACCTGATAGCTCATGCCGGGCCGCAGCACCACCATGCGCCCGTCGCGCAGTTCCGTCTGCAGCTCCCCGTCGAGACAGAGGAGGATGTGCCCCTTTGCACACCAGTGATCGGCCACGTAGCCCGGAGAATACTCCACCATCCGCACCCGGATGGTGCCGAACTGCTGCGTACGCCAAAACGCTGAGCCACGCTCGCCCGCGTGTTCGGTACGCTCGACGAGCGACCAATCGGTGGTGGCGAACGGAATATTGGTCATCTCCATGCAGCGCACTCCTTCACGTCTTCCTGTGCCCGAACCCGTGCGATGAAAGTTGAGTTGTCGCTGCCGGAACCGTAAGTTCGCGGTGAACTTTCACTGGAGACGTGCGTGCGCCTATCCTTCAAACTCCCTCGCGGATTGCTGCTGGTCGTGTGTGCCGCCGATGCGGCCGCGCAACAGCGAGGGCGAACGCCCGCCATCGCGCCCGCGTACGATGTGCTCATCCGCAACGGCACCGTACTCGACGGCTCCGGATCCGCTGGCATTCGCGCTGATGTCGCACTCAGCGGGGGTCGCATCGTGCGCGTCTCACGCACCGCGCTCAACACTGCAAGCGCAACGCGCGTCGTCAACGCACGAGGGCTGATCGTCGCGCCGGGCTTCATCGACCTGCACGCGCATCTCGAACCGCTCCTCCAGCTGCCAGCCGCAGAGAGTCACGTACGACAGGGCGTCACCCTCGCGCTCGGTGGCCCCGACGGCGGTGGTCCGTGGCCACTGGCCGCCTACCTCGACAGCGCCGACCACGCACCACTCGGCATGAACGTCGCATATCTCACCGGTCACAACAGTATTCGCAAACAGGTGATGGGGACCGAGAACCGTGCGCCGACATCCGCTGAACTTGCACGCATGCAACGCATGGTCGCACAGGCCATGTCCGAGGGGGCATTCGGATTGAGCACGGGACTGCGATACGTGCCCGGCTACTACTCGACGGTTGATGAAGTAATCGCGCTCGCGCAGGAAGCGGCGGCGCGCGGCGGCATCTACACCTCGCACTTACGCGAAGAAGGCGTCGGGCTCATTGATGGTGTGGCCGAGGCGCTGGAGATCGGACGACGCGCGCACATTCCGGTCGTGCTCACGCACCACAAGGCGGTTGGACGCCAAGCGTGGGGCAAAAGTGTTGTCACGCTGCACATGGTCGACTCGGCGCGGGCTGCGGGCATCGACGTCATGCTCGACCAGTATCCGTACACGGCGAGTTTCACCGGACTCGATGTCCTTGTTCCACCCTGGGCGCTGTCTGGCGGTTCGAGCGCGCTTCGGAAACGGCTCGACACTCCCGCCCTCAAGGACAGCATCACGCGCGGCATCATCGATCTCGTACTCAATGACCGCGGCGGCGGTGATCTGCGGCGCGTGCAATTCGCGATTGTGACATGGGACCGTTCACTGCAGGGTAAGACACTGCATGACTGGGCCATCCGTCGCGGCATGCCATCTACGCCCGAGAGTGCCGTGACACTCATTCTCGAAGGCGTGCTCAAAGGCGGTGCCGGCATGGTGTACCACGTCATCGATGAAGCCGATGTGCGGCGCATCATGGCGCACCCGCAAACCATGATCGCCAGCGATGGTCGACTCACAAAACTCGGCGACGGCGTGCCGCACCCGCGCAACTACGGCACGTTCCCGCGCGTCCTTGGCCACTACGTACGCGACGTACACGTGCTCACGCTGGCACAAGCGGTGCATAAGATGACCGGCATGCCGGCCGCGCGACTGGGACTCACAGACCGCGGATGTGTCCGCGAAGGGTGCGCGGCCGACATCACCATCTTTAACGCCGCGACCGTTGCTGATGTCGGAACGTTCACCGATCCGCATCACTATCCGCTCGGCATTCCGTGGGTGTTCGTGAACGGGGAAGCCGTGATCGCCAATGGCGCGTTGACGCAGGCGCGTCCTGGAAAGGTGCTGCGAAAGACACCGTGAGACGGGTGGACGCTACTTCCAGCGGAGCGGCGTCTGAACCAGTTGCTTGATCGCGCACCCCTGCGCTTTTGCCGCGCGGTAGCGCCATCGCGCTGCGGCCTCAATGACCGTCGCCTTGTCGAGTGCCACCGGTGCGCGCAAGAACTTGAGCGTCGTGACGATGGGGCTCCCCGCGGTGTCCAAGACAAACTGCACCAGCGCAAAACCCGTCGTGTCGGTACGCACGCGCGCCTGCGTTACGTCCGGATACGGCATGGTCGCACCTCCCGCAGGCGTGATGAACACCGCCGGCGTCCCGACTTCGAAATCGAACCACGGCGTATCCGGCTTCACGCCGGACGATTGATTAGGGTGCGCTGGTGGACACGTCTGCGCGGCGGCCGTATTCGCAAAGAGTACAGCAACTGCGCCAAGGACACGAACGATTGCTGACATTTGGTACCTCCAAGAGTGTGTTGAGCGTTCGCGCATTCTTCGCAATCGATCATCGCAATCGATCATCGCAATCGATCATCGCGAACGATTGATGGACGACCACGCCGCGCACGTCGACGCGGTTTCCGCGCGCGGCGCATTGCTCGTCGTCGGCAACGTCGGCGCGACCGCCATGAGTTCGATGTCGAACACGAGATCCGTCTGTGGCGGGATGGCGGGTGGTCGCCCGCGCGCACCATACGCAAGACGATACGGCACAAACAGGCGACGCTGCGCGCCCACTTGCATACCCACCAAGCCGCGCTCCCATCCCGGCATTACGCGACCAGCACCCAGCTCAAAGACGACCGGCGGTTGCGCACGACCGTTTGGCAATGAATCGCGTGTGGAGTCGAATGTACGCCCATCCGCGAGCACGCCAACATAGTGCACATAGAGACATTGATGCACGGTGGCGCGCGCGCCGGTGCCCGGTCGCACATCGATGATCCCTAGGTCGCCCGTGCGTGCGGCAGCCCCAGACGCTCCGCTGGACGCGGTCGCTCCCGCACATCCGATGGCGGCCAGCAGGACCGCAATTCCACAGCCAACATAAGGGATCGAGTGCCGTGTCAATTGACCGTTTCCCGCGCACCCAGTACCACCGCCGCCGTGAGGTCACCGGTTACGTTCGCCGTCGTGCGAAACATGTCCGGAATCGTATCGACGCCCAATAGAATGCCCGCACCTTCGATCGGCAGGCCGGCCGCCATCAGCACTGGGATGATCGCGATGATAGTGCCACCGGGAATACCGGGCACGGAGAATGAACCGATGACGATGGTGATCGCGGCGGTCGCGAGCTGCGTCGGCCCGAGTGTGAGGCCGTAGAGATGCGCGATGAACAACACCGGCACCATCTGCCCCACACCAGAGCCAACGCGAAATGTTGCGGTGAGGAGTGGAACGAGGAAACCCGCAATCTGTGGCGGCAAAGAGAGCGTGTCACGCGTGGCCGTGATCATCGCTGGCAATGAGGCCAAGGACGAACGTCCGCTAAACGCCATGGCCTGCGCTGGCAACGCAGCGCGTGCAAACACCGGCAGCGAGACGCGGCCACCGATTGCCGCGACGGGATACAGCAGCGCAATGAGCACGGCAAACAGTACACACGACACACCGATGTACGTCACCAGCGCGCCCGCAGCGCTTACACCCATCCGTGCAGCCAATGGCACGGCGAGCGCGAATACGCCGAGCGGTGCCAGTCGCAACACCCAGCGCACAAGCGTGATTGACCCATCGAGGATACCCTCGAATACGCGAACCACCGCGGCACGCCGCGCGATGTCGATTCGTGTCAGGGCAATTGCAAACGCCACCGAAAAGAGGATCAGCGGCAACATCGCGCCATCAACAGCCGCCTTGACGGGATTGGCCGGTACGAGGTCAATCACCCACTGCGCAAGCGTTGGCATTTTCGCCGCGCCATCTGCGGCGGCGGTGACCGCGGTGGCGGCACCGACGCGCAGCGACGCGGCGGTTCCTGAGTCGATCTGCAGCATCGACAGCATGGGTCCCGCGGCAAACACGCCGAGCGCCACAGAACACGAAACGGCGGTGAGCATCAGCAATAACGCGCGCCCGCCCAAGCGCCCGATGGTCCGCGCGTCTGGCGCGGCGGTCACGCCAACAATCAAGCTCGACACCACGAGCGGAATGATTGTCATCCGAATGGCGTTGATGAACAGTGTGCCGATTGGCTCGACGCCGTGCGCCAGCGCACGGAGCGTGGCGTTGTCGCTGACGGAGACGCCAACGCCCAAGGCAAGTCCGGCAATCAGAGCAACGAGCACCTGCACGGTAGGTGACATTATGCCAAAGTACGGCGTTGAACGCGCGACGGCGACGCTATGCGTTCTCGCCGCCGACCAGTGCGGCCGTGAGGGCCTTGTACGTCGCCAGATCACGTGGGGTCAGCCGTCCGAAGGAGGCCTCGTCCGCGTTTTCCACCGCG
This sequence comes from Gemmatimonadaceae bacterium, assembly GCA_031372205.1. Classification (GTDB taxonomy): domain Bacteria; phylum Gemmatimonadota; class Gemmatimonadetes; order Gemmatimonadales; family Gemmatimonadaceae; genus Gemmatimonas. The sequence goes on from JANMKU010000224.1 coordinate 11,304, forward strand.
ACGACCACCCGTTGCGTCAGCCTCCGCCCCTTCGTCGACAGGCGCACCGTAACGGCGCGGCCGTCTGACGTCGCCGTGGCACGCTCAACCCGCCCAGACTCCTCCTGTTTCCGTATCGCCCTCGATAACGTCATCGGCTCGATACGCGCGTGGTCGGCGAGCAGCGTTTGCGACGTCGGTAAAATGGCAACAGGACATGTCGGATTCTCGGGAGAGGGCGCCAGGCCTTGGGAGCTCGTTACCGATATCGCATGGTCCAGGCGATCGTCAGCGGCTTTTCCATCGCGAATCGCTCGCTTGCGCACACGACGTGCGACTGCATCTGTCCCGTCGGTGCACGAAACTCCTCCCGGCCGCCAACACGCTCCACCGCACATCGATCAAGACCCGTCACCGTGAACTCGGACACCACCCCGCTCGCGAAGCGCACGGTGTTTCCCTTGGACTCGGCGCTGTCGGAGAACGACGCGAATTCCATCCGGAGCTGCCTGACGACCAGCGGCGCGGTCGGCGTGAAGACATCCGTGCGCGTGATCACGCCATCGGTGATCGCATAGGTGGTGCGCACCGACACGCGCGCATCCTTGATTGGCCCCTTGCTGCCGAGTCGATCCATTTCGTGCTGGCGGTACGTCACCGTCATGCTGTTGCCACGTCGCACGGTGGCAATGTCACGGAACCACGCAGCGGGGATCAACACGGAACCGTCGGCCAGCGTGAACTGCGGGATGAGCTGCGGGAAGCTTAAGTCGGCAACGCCTTGCACCACGTCGTGCGAATACGGAATCGGGAAATACGGACTGTTGTTGTGCTGCGACGCACCGCCGTTCACCATCGGCAAGCTGAAGATGCGCCCCCGCGTATCGCGAAATGTCACCAGCGCGCGATCGTATTCGCCGCGTGCAAACCAGGTCGTGGTGAAGCGCGGCCGCTTCGCCAGCCACGCGTCAAAGCCACTCGACGGCGCACGATCTTCAAAACCCAATCGGTTCCACTCATCGTTGGTGTAGATGAGCTGATGCGTGAGGCTGAGGTTCTCGCCGAGTATGCGATACTTGGCGCGATAGGCATCGGTTCGGCGTCCCTTCTCCCACAGGTTCACCGAATGCATGCTGCTGTCATACCAGAAGTTCACGTAGCGTGCGGTCGCGGCCGTTGCGAACGCGTACGCCATCGTCTTCTCGGTTGGCGTGAGCACGTCGAGCGTGGCTGCGGCAGCGAGCACTTCGAGATATGCTGATTCGCCGTACGGCCCAATGCTGCGACCGAACTCGAAGCCCTGCCCCTTCGCATTGAGCCTCGGTAATAGAACGTCCACCGAATTGCGCAGCCATTGCTTGAGTTGCGGTGTGACCGGCATGCCCGTCTCGATGAATCGCTGGCAAATCTCCCCGATGAGCAGAATGCTGTACCGGTCGAAGCGCCCCTCACCATCGGTTTCGTCAGAGAAGCCAAATGCGCCAGAATACGTTTGATAGTGCGAGACCATTTTCTGCAGCAGTGCTTCGCTCCCGCTCTTGTCGTCCCAGCCCATCAGATAGCGCAGCCGCGCGATACTGAACGCGACGCCGTAATAGTTGGTTGGCAAGTTGATCAACGTGAACTCGGGCTGCGCGACGAACCCTCGCCAGTCGAGCCTGTGCTGGAGCTTGGCCAACGTGCCGGGACTCACGGCGTGCGACAGGAGCTGGGCTTTGCGAAGACGGTTTAGCGCCGACAAGTAGTAATAGATGCCCCACGTTTCGTTGTCGTCGTCCACGGTGAGATCAGCGAGCTGCCGAAACCCAGCGAGGTAGGTCGCAAATTTTGGATCGGTGCGCGCGGTATGCACGAGCACGTGCGACAATCCAATAGCGATTTTGCCGGGCAGAAATTTGTCTTTGCCATTGAACGCCGCCGTGCCGTCGATCGTGATATTTCGCTGTTCACGAATCAGCTTGTCGAACAGTTGGGTGACCTGCGGGATGACGGACCGCTCGACAATCTGATTGAGCGATCCGCCTGCGACTGGGGTCGAGACACTTTCAATCACGCGTTGCAGCAGACTCGCGCCAACACTTGGTCGTGTGGGCACCGGCGGCACACTATCTCGGCCCACCCGCCCAGCGCGTTGCGCGTGAACCGATGCACTGCCGAGGAGCAGCGCGAGCGCGGTTGTGCCGCAGACGGTGTGCTGTCGTGTCATCGGGGAATGGTGTGGTGAGCGTGCCGCGCCTTCGTTCTGCCACAGAGTGTACGCGGTGGCGCATCACCAAGGGATAGACAGCTGTTTCGGTGATAGGCTCGATGCGGGTGATCGCCAGTCTGCAGCTCGATCTCCGGCCGCGACAGCTGTCACCTAACCAACTTGACTAACATGACCCTCTCCGCTATCGTGCGGGTATCCTCACACCGGATCCCGCTCATGACCAAGCCCGTCAACATCTACGACGCAAAAACTCATCTCTCCGACCTGGTCGATCGCGCCGCGGGAGGAGAGGAGATCATTATCGCCAAGGCCGGTCAGCCGATGGCGCGCCTCGTCCCGTTGCGCGCGGTCCACGAGCGTCGCGCACCCGGTCGCTGGGCCGGACAGATGACCATCGCCGCGGATTTCGATGCACCGCTCCCGGACGACCTGCTGCGCGCGTTCGAAGGCCACGACGACTGATGTCGGGCGCTCGTCGAGCGACAGCAATCCGCACCACGGGGGCGACGGTCTCCGCCCTCACTCCCAGGCGCCTCCTCCTCGACACACACACCTGGCTCTGGCTCCAAAATGACGATCTGCGACTCGGCGCGCGCACTCGGCACCTTATCCAGCAGGCGTCGGAAGTGCGTTTCAGTGCCGTGTCAGCGTGGGAGATCGCCATCAAGATCTCGATCGGCAAACTCACCCTGCCGCCCAACGCCGATATCAACGAAGAACTGGACTTCTGCGGCTTTCTCGCGCTCCCGATCGACATTGTGCACGCCGATCACGTGCGACAGCTCGCGTTGTTGCACCGCGATCCATTCGATCGCCTACTGGTCGCCCAGGCGATCGTTGAGGGCTTGACGCTTGTCACCGCGGATACCCAGCTCGCCAGCTACGGCGTGTCCGTCTCGGACGCCCGACTGTAGCGACGGCGGTAGCGCAGACCACAGCGAGCGTCAGAATTCCCATCCCAAGCCGATCGACGGCAGAATACCGAGGAAGTCTTCACGATTGGCTGTCACGCGGAGTGATGACGGCGCGGTGAATGTGTAGCTGTACCAATTGCCGCGCTGATTGGCGCGATTGAGTGCATTGAACACGTCAGCCCACACATTCAGACGGCCGTGTGAGGTCTGAAAGGCGCGCGAGGCGCGAAAATCGAGTCGCTGATACGAGGCAAACCGTCCCGTGGCAAATGGCGACGTGTCCAGCCGACGCACAGCGTAGCGCCCGGGCCCGAGTGTGTCGATGACGAACGTGGGCGCAACACTGGGCCAGCCGGAGTGGGAGGTCCACGCCGCGGCGATCGTCCACCCTTTGGCCGTGCGATAGGCGAAATCCATCGTCAGCGCGAGTGGTTCGTCATAGGGTCGCGGTGTTTCGCGTCCACTCACCACGGCCGTCGCGCGTGAGCGGACAATCGCCGCACCACCGCGAATACGGCCGCCGTCATCGTATCGCGCGAGCAGTTCAGCACCGTGCACGCGGGCGCTTGTCGGTGCGAAGCGCACGCGATCCGGCGCGCTTTCTGGAAACACGTCGAGCGTGCCTTCCATGTTGACGTACTTCGCGCGCGGCGATGTGGTGCGTCGCTCAAATCCTTCCATGCGCGCCGTCCATCCGTGTCCCACGTCGTACTCCACACCGAGCACACGATGCTCGGCGCGTTCAGCGTGTACAAAGGCAGTGTCGCCGTCCACCACACTCAGGTCCTGCAGCGAGTGCGCCTGGTAGTAGTGCCCCCAGGCGGCGCGCAGTATCGTGCGCGCGCCGAGGTTCCATGCGACGTTGGCGCGTGGGGCGACGGTCAATTGATCGGTCCACGTGTGCCGATCGGCGCGCAATCCGAATTCCGTGGTCACGGGACTGGTTGGCCGCAGACGCAGCGACACGTAACCGGAGGCACGCGTGCCTTGCGGGTGCAGCGCCGCGTTGATGTTGGTTGAGTCGAGTACGACGACGACGCGCGACACCACCGCGCGTTCTTTCTCAATACGTGAGTAGGCGTAGTCCGCGATTTCACCGCGCATTTCCAGGCCGGCAAAGAGGCTCACACGATCGGAGACATCAATCGTGACGTCTTGCTTGAGCGACGACACGTTGAGTGTGCGACGATCGGCGATGCGCACCCGTTCGTACGATTGGCTGAGCAGGCGTTGTTCGTCCACACCGTCTCTGTTCCACGACAAGTGGGAGAACGACGCCATCGTTGTCACGAACGCGCGCGCGGTGATTGGCGTTCGCAACGTGCCCCAGACGTAGCGGTTCCCGTAGTTGCTGCGAATGAACCCGCCGTCTTCGAGCGACAATCGGTCACCGGCCACCAGTCCCTCAACCGTCGCGACATGTCCGCGACCCAACAGATACTGCACTTTGCCAAAGACGTCGGAGTAGCTCGGGTCGGGCGGATTCGTTTCGTGCAGCAACTTGAACAAGATGTCGAGGTATCCACGTCGGCCCGATGCGAGCCAACTGCCCCGACCACGTGCAAACGTGCCTTCCGTGCGCGCGCGCAGATTGGAGAGCGAGAGACCAACCGCTGCCCGACTCCGCGTTGTGGACGGTGTGGCGGACTCCAATTGCAAGAGACCCGCGAGTCGATTGCCGGACGCAGCGGTAAAGCCACCCGTCGTCACCGACACGCGGCCGATCGATTCGCCGTCGAGCATCGACAAGGCGCCGTCGAAGTCTTTGAGGTGATAGGGCTCGATCAGTTCGAGGCCGTCGAGTGTGACGAGTTGTTCGTCCGCCCCGCCGTTCCGAATGCGAATCTTCGCACTGAAATCGGAGCCGGAGAGCCCAGGCAACCGGTTGAGCGCGCGGAACATATCCTCGCCCAACTGCGGCGTGGTTGCCAGTACCTCGCGGGAGAGTGTGAGACGCGATGCGGACGCCGGGTCGAGCAGTGTGTACGATCCCGGCGTGATCGTCACTTGCGAGAGTGGCACGATGACTGCGGTGAGCTGCACGTCGCGTGCAACATGTTCGCCAACGGCCACGACAATGCTATCGGCGCTGCCCGGCGCATAGCCAATGCGTGCGACGCGCAGTGTGTAGCGACCCGGTGCGATGGCGGTGAAGCGATAGTGACCGTCGTCATCGGAATACGCGACACGCGAGGTGCCCAGCAATGACACGCGTGCGCCGCGAATGGCCACCGCTGTTTGATCACGAACGGTGCCATCCAGTGTGGCCGGCTGACTCTGGTCGGGTACGGTGCGCTGCTGTGCGGCGGCGGTATGCCCGGATACCGTGGCGACAACCGCGCACAGCAGCAACACCGACAGCCGGTTCCAGACGACGAGCATTCGTATCACAGATTGACGGTGGTGACGATCGCGGCGAACAACGCGCGCACTCAGCGTTCCGTGGGCGACGCGGAGGGCAAGGTGATCGACGGCCGACGACCGGTCGCTGGTCGCGCAAACGACGTCCCGCTTGTCGTGAAGCCGTTGACGAATCCCCCGTGACTAAGGAAGAACTGTCCGTTCTCGACACCCATGAAGCGATCGAGACGTTGCTCTTTCCCGGTGGCGTCGTGACTGAACGACGCGGTGGTGAGCTCGTGCCAGTCGCCATTGGCCACGCGTATCCATTGCGATCCGTACAAGGCTTTGCGTCGCAGATGTCCCGTACTGCCACCAAAGTTTTCACTGAACGAATAGAGCCGTCGTAGTCCCTGCCCGTCTTTCGCGGCACGAAACGAGGCGATCAACATCCACAACTTCTTGTCTGGATGAAACCAGTAGCCACTGTACACGGTCGCATTGCCATCGATCGCAGCCGTAACAAAAAACCGTTGCGTCGATCCGGTCTTCCATGGATACACCAGATGCGAGTGCCCACCGGTCCCTTCGTTGCCGAACACATCTGCGACCACGCCGTCGCCCTTAGCCACGAGGCGCGTATAGTTCTCTTCCGCGACGGTACTGCGGTCCGCCGCCGACGTCCCGTTGGCTGCGTCCCAGACGGAGAAGATGATGCGTCGCTCGGTCGATGAATTCACTTGCATGCCGAAATACCCACGCGCGAATCCACAGGCCATGTAGTACGTCGTGACCGGATCATCCACCGCCGTCACTTCGTTGTAGAAACCTGTGACTGTCGTGTTGGAATCGGTGGAGTAGCGCAGATGGACACTCGCCGCGTTCCGGCGCGCATCGAGATTGAAGTGGGCGTTCGCAGTCGCCGCACCGTCCAGCAGCAACGCTCGCACCTCGGCCATCGACGTCGCCGTGCGGTCGACGGGCAGGAGTGCAAATCGCTGGTATCCCGTGTCGGCGACGGTGTATGTACCAAACGCAACACGCACCTCGTTCACCCCACCCACCGCGATCGCATCGCGTCGCTCTTGGCCCACGATCAAACGTACACGAACCGAATCGCCGACCGCCAACTGCATGACAACCGACGCAGTGAGTTGACCCGTTGCCGAAAACTTGCCGTACCACACGATGCTCGAACCGGCGCGCGCGAACGGCACCACAGGCCGGGTTGCAGACATGCGCGCTGCGTCAGGATCGGGTGCGAGGTACGCCGTGTTGGCCGGCACGCGCAGTTCCGCGCTCATAGAACTGGTGGCCAGTGTGAGCGCGAGCAGCAGTGAGTGCAACGTCATGACCAACTTTTCCTGAGGACGGGGCCGGTGGCTGTCTGTTGGCGCTACTTGACGGTCACACGAAGTGTCGTGCGGTAGGACGCCGCGGGAATCGGGTCCGTCGTGGTGGGAACCGGCGCGACACCAACCAGGCGAACAACATAGCGTTCCACCGTCGTGGTGTCACTGCGCGTGGTGGTTTCCATCGCCACGTCACGTGTGCCGGCACCGCTCGTGACGCGCAACGCGATGCGTGCGCTACCAGCCTGAATGCATTGAATGAGCACATTCACCGGACAGCGTGATTCACCAGTGACACCACTAAAGGTGAGCCGGAGTCCAGCCGGGTTGACGACAACGTATTCACCGGGTGCAAGTACAACATCCGTCCCCATCGGGATCGTGACCGTCGGTGCAGCGGGCAGGGTCAGCGAGTCAGCCTGCGTCGTGCCGCAGGCGGTGAGTATGAGGAGTGCAGCCACTTGAGTCGGCACGCGGCGCGCTCTTGCGTTGTGCGGGGGCCTAACAGGCTGCTGTTCGTCAGAAGGTCTCATGCTGTGTGCAACCCCGCGCATCGTGAAACGGTCACGCAATGCTCATCGCCGCCGCATCACACGCTCAATATCCACCGCCCTTTTCGGCGCCAACACTGACAAGATCTCGCTGCCGTTCGGCGTCACCAGAATCATGTCCTCGATCATGATCGCAATGCCCTTGGCCGGGATATAGATCTTGGGTTCGATCGTCACCACCATGCCCGCCGCCAACGGTTCACTCCAGTCGCGGCTGTCCGTCGCCTCCAGTCCCACGTGGTGTCCGATGTCGCGCACACCACCGCCAAAGCGCGTGTACTGCGTGATGCCCCCGTTGCGCAGCAAATAGTGCGTGGGTGATGGCATGATGCCCCACACCGTGTCCGTGCCCATCACCGCAATGTCTTCGTACTGCGCGAGATTATGCGCACGAAATACCTGCGCCGCCGCCTTGATCACGTCCACCATCATCACGCCGGGTTTGACGGCAGTGATGGCCGCTTCCTGCGCCTCAAGGACAATGTCGTAGTACTTGCGCTGCTCGGCGGTGAATTTCCCGGACACTGGAATCGTGCGACAGATATCGCTCGCATAGCGCCGTACCTCGGCTGCACCATAGTCATTGAAGAGCAGGTCACCAGCCTGCATCACACGACTCACCGCGTCGTAGCGCTCGCCAGCGAGCGAGAAGAACGTCATCGCGTTCGGACCACTACTGATGATTGGCGCAAAGGCCGCACGCTGGGCCCCACGTCGTTTCCATTCGGCTTCCAGAACACCCGCCGCTTCAAGATCGTTCATGCCGGGCTTCGCACGCTGCATCAGCGCCACCATCGATTGCGCGCTAATGCGGGCCGCATCACGCAGCGCCGCAGTCTCATAACGATCCTTGACGAGACGCAATTTCTTGATCAGCGGCGTGACGTCCTTGACGGCACGGCCGGGGAACAGCGCCGCCATCGCAAGCGAGGTTTGCTGTTCCACCGTGAGTGCTCTGCGCGTGCCAGGTGGCGCGTACAGTGAATCGCCCACACCAGCCAGGAAGATCGTCGGCGTGCTGCCGACAATTTCTTTCACACGCGTGGAAAACTCACGGAGCGGGTACGTCTCCGGAATGCCGGTGAGACGCGACGCCTCACGTCCCGGCGCGAGCCGATGTCGCGGTTGGTTCCATGCTGCACGACGAAAGCCGGAATCGACCATTGGAAACTGCGCGCCGGCGAACTCGAAACTGTCGGGGAGAAAGAGTGCGGTGCGCACAGCGCCCGCGATGGCGCCGAGCCGCGCATCAGGTGCCATGACGAGTATGGCATACGGTGACTCGACACCGGTGAGATACCAGAAGTTCGGATCCTGCTTCGGCAGCTCGTGTTGCCCGACGAGATGACGCCCGTTGATGATGACCGCTGCGGGCATCACACGTTGCGCCAACTGTGCCCGTCGCGTCGCATAGGCAGACGGTGGAATCAGCGTGTCCGTCTGCGCACGCACGGGCAACGCGACCGCCAGCAGCACGGTGCAGGCGGTGATCAGGGATCTCTTCATGCGTGCGCCTGCCCTGGAAGGTGGATCCGCAACGTATCGCGAAATTATTTCCCCTGCGGTTTGCGTCGTGGACGTTGCTTGGCAGACACGGACTGAATCACCAACGAACCATTTCCGGAACTTGGCAACGGTGTTTTGGCTTGCGCGACGGCCGCAGCAATGAGCGCCAGAACTTCCGGTTCGGAGAGCACCTCAATTTTTGGCACGCGCACAAAGCGATTCTGTGTTCCGTTCCCCTGCAAGCGACCGCCCGGGTCTGGCAACGTTGCCCCATAGTAGAACGACAACCCCACGCCGTTTGCCGCCGCCGCGATCGACACAATGCAGTGCGATGCTCTCGGCGTCGAGCAGTAACCAATCACGAAGAAATTGTAGTTGTCATAGACGAGCTCTACGGCGGTCGGAAGCAATCGTCGTAACACCGCACGACACGCGCGAATCAGCGTGGCGTGCGCGGGGTCGAACTTGTCGATGAACTCCGACAGTTGCTGCTCGGCGGTTGAGGCCATACCGAAACGTATGCCCGTAAAACATTATGGGAAGCTCGCTTGGACTGCCGCGTGCTCGTCCACATCACACGCCGACGTGATTTCAACAGGTTCGGTTGTCTAGCCACGGTGCCGAAATAGCGCGGCGAGATTTATCGATACACGTCGCGCCGATTGCCAACTTCTACAACCGTGACGATCAGTTCGTCGTCGCGAATCTCGTAGAGGATTCGATAGTCGCTTTGCCGCAGCCGATACTTTTCTTGATCGGTCAATTTCTCTGACCCGACCGGACGAGGGTTATTTGCAAGCCCTTCGATTTTCGCGACGACCCTGCGGCGGCGGACATGCACAGGAAGGGCCTCGATCTCCTTGGCGGCGGAGCGCTTGATCCGGACGCTATAGCTTGCCACGGCGTTTCATGTCGCGGATCAGATCTTCGAACGCTAGGGTTGGTTCCTTCGCGCGCTTTCGAAACACCGCAAGATCCTCGGCGTCTTCAAGGAGATTGTTCCGCACCGCCGAATTCACGAGATCCGAGATGCTCTGGTCGGTCTCGGCGGCTTTCAGGCGCAGCGCCTTGTGCAGGCCTTCATCGAAGTAGACGGTCGCGCGTTTGGTGGTGGCCATAAGTGCAGAATGACGTCATAACGCTTTGACGTCAAGAGCCCATCGCGGTCGCGCTGTTCGTGGCAATGAGCCTCGGGATCCTGTTCCGAATGCCTGCGGACTTGCGTAACCTGTTCATGATTGCTTATCATGAATCATGACTGAGTATGATGATATCCAGAAGAAGCCCAAGCGCGTCAGCGAACCCGTCCAGGTGTATCTGAGCTCGGACGATCTGCAGCGACTGGAGTGGCTGACATCGGAGCTCGGCGCCACCAAGTCTGACGTGTTGCGGCGGGGGCTCGAGGCACTGGAGCGTCAGCACGCCGACCCCACCCGACACCCAGCGCTCGGGATACTGGCGCTTGGCGACTCGGCAATGGCGCCCGCGCCGACGTACGATGTCGCGCGCGAGCACGATCGATTCCTTGCCGAGTCGGAAGAGGCATCGTGGCAACCGACGAGCGCGCGAGCACGTGGCCGCTGAGTTGTTTGTCGACACCAGCGCCTGGTTCGCGCTGGCCGATCACCGCACGGTTGGACGCGAAGACGTTGAACGCGCGTTTCGTGACCGTCTCGCACGTGGCGTTCGCATTGTCACCACGAACTTGATTGTCGCGGAAACGCACGCGTTACTGCTCCGGCGCATGTCGCAGCGCGCGGCACTGACGTTCGTGACCGACGTGGTGTCCCCACCCACGGTTGTGGTGATGAGCACCGCGGCGCTTGAAGCGCGTGCGAGACTCGACTGGCTCGCACGCTGCGCGGACCAGCCGTTCTCGTTCACTGATGCCGTGTCGTTCGCTGTCATGCGCGAACGCCAGACCAGCGAGGCACTCACGCTCGATCATCACTTCGCGATTGCCGGGTTTACGATGGTACCGGCGTAGGCGTCGCAGCGTTACCGAACCCGTCGTCCACGATGCACTCGATCAACGTCGGCACACCGCTCTCAATCGCTCCACGGACTGCGCTCTCGACGTCGGCCGGATTGATGACACGCAACGCATGCACGCCCAATCCTTGCGCCACCGCCACGAAGTCGATTGGGGGATCGTGCATATCCATCCCGACGAACCGGTCACTGTGCCGCCCGGCCAGCAACCGCTCTTTGATGATGCGGTAGCTGCGGTTGTTGATGAGCACATAGGTCACCGGCAGCTTGAGGTGCGCCGCCGTCCACAGCGCCTGAATGCTGTACATGGCGCTCCCGTCGCCGACTACGGCGATCACGGGCCGTCCCGGCTGCGCCAGACTGATCCCGATTGCTCCCGGCATTGCAAAGCCCAACCCGCCGCTCGCCAATCCATAGAAGCAGTGCTCGTCACCCATCGGCAACAGGCTCGCGAGCGCGGGCGAAGCGGTCAGTGCCTCTTCCACAACGATCGCATGCTCGGGCAACGCGTCAACCAGGCGCATCATGAGCACCTGCGGGTCGATTGGCATGAGCGCTGACTTCGTACCAATCTCCTCGCGCACCTGAACCCGTCGTGCGGACCAGTTCCGCGTCGCGAGTGTATCGAGGCGTTTCGCTGCCTTTGCGGCGTACACGGACGTGAGTGCCGCGCGCAACACGGGTAGCAGCGCGCGCAGCGTCTCCTTCACATCCGCCCGTATCGCCAGTTCTGTCGGATAGTTCTTACCGAGTTCCCAGTCTCGCTCGGAGATGTGGACTACAGGCATGTGGTCCGGCAAGGGATCGACTGCACTATAGGGCGACATGCGCAGCAGATCGGCGCCGAGACAGAGCACAAGATCGAACGGCTGCAACGTGTCGCGCACCAGCGCCTGGTTGCGCGTGAGGTCGCCCATGCAGGTCGCGTGCTGTGACGGAAAACGCGCATTGTACGGGACGGGCTCATGGTAGACGGCGGCGCCGAGCAGTGTGGATAACGCACCGGCGTCATCGAAGGCGTGATGGTTGGCCAGTTCGCGACCGGCAATGATGACGGGATTCTCTGCGGCAAGTAGTCGATCGGCCAAGCGCTGCAGCGTGCGGTCCGACGGGCGCGTCGTCGCATCGACACGCGTTGGATGGCCGAGATCAAGCGGCGCAGCGTCGTCCAGGATATTGCCCGGCAAGGAAATGAAGACCGGGCCTGTTGGTGGTGTCATGGCGATCTTTGCGGCGCGGTGGATAATGCGTGGCATGTCCTCGACGCGCGTCACTTCCACTGCCCATTTCACCAGTGGCTGCGCAATGGGCACGAGCGGCTCATACAGCAACGGTTCCTGCAAGCCGTAGCCGATTTCATACTGACCCGCGGTGATGATGAGCGGCGAGCCAGAGAATTTCGCGTTGTAGAGTGCGCCCATGGCATGACCCAACCCGGGCGTGCAATGCAGGTTCACGGCCGCCAACCGGTTGGACGCGCGCGCGAAGCCGTCGGCCATACCGAGCACCACCGATTCCTGCAAACCGAGGACGTACGACAGTTGCGGGAATTGCGGAATGGCTTCCATGATCGCCAACTCGGTGGTGCCTGGGTTGCCGAACAGGTGCGTTATCCCTTCGTCGATCAGCAGCTGCAAGAAGGCGGCGCGACCGGTCATGCTCACTGCGCGCGTCATCGCGTTAGCGCATCGTGAAGGGATTAGCCGTTGCGGCGCCTGTGTTAATCCACACGCTCTTCACCTGCAGGTATTCGCGAATCGCATCCATGCCGTTCTCGCGCCCCACACCGGAATCCTTGTACCCGCCGAACGGGGACATGTAGCTCACCGTGCGATACGTGTTGACCCACACGGTGCCGGCCTGGATGCGTTCGGACATGCGGAAGGCGCGTCCGATGTCACTCGTCCACACACCGGCCCCGAGACCAAAGCGCGAGTCATTCGCGATCGCCACCGCGTCGTCTTCATTGGTGAACGGGATGATCGACAGAATAGGACCAAAGACCTCTTCCTGCGCGATGCGCATGTTGTTGGTGACATCAGAAAATATCGTCGGCTCAATAAACCATCCGGTGCCGCACTCCGGTCGGTTTGCCGGCGCGCCACCCATGCGCAGGGTCGCGCCATCGGCTTTGGCAATCTCGATATAGCGCAGCACCTTGTCGTACTGCGGTCGTGTGGTGATGGGACCGACCTGCGTGTCCATCCGCATCGGGTCGCCCATCCGTGCAGTCGACGCCAACGCAATCAACCGGTCGATGAATTGATCGTGAATGCTCTCCTGCAGCAGCAACCGTGATCCGGCAATGCATGTTTGGCCGGTCGCCGCAAAAATACCCGAGACGGCGCCATTCACGGCGTCGTCCAGATTGGCGTCGTCGAACACAATGTTGGCCGACTTGCCACCCAGTTCGAGACTGACATGCTTGAGGTGCTTGGCCGCGAGCTGACTGATTGCGCGTCCTGTGGTGTCGGATCCGGTAAACGCGATCTTCCGCACCAACGGATGTTCGACGAGCGGCGCACCGACATCGGCGCCGAACCCCGTCACGACATTCACAACGCCCGGCGGAAAACCCGCTTCTTCCACCAGCTTCACGAACTCCAGCGTGGAGGCTGACGTGAACTCCGACGGCTTGAGGACAATGGTACAACCGGCGGCCAAAGCTGGGGCGATCTTCCACGCACTCAACAGCAGCGGTGAGTTCCACGGCGTAATGGCGACCACGACGCCAAGCGCCTCAAGGCGTGTAAAGTTGAAATAGCCTTTCTTGTCGAGCGGAATGACCGCGCCCTGCATCTTGTCGGCCAATCCGCCAAAGTAATAAAACCACTGCGGCACATACTGCAGTTGTCCGGCCATCTCGGCGATCAGCTTGCCATTGTCGCGGACTTCAATTTCGGCCAGTTTCCGCGCGTCACGCGCAATCAAGTCGCCGAGCGTGCGCATCAACGCGCCACGCTGACTGGCGGTCAGTTGTGACCAGGGCCCAGTGGTGAACGCCCGATGCGCGGCGTCGACCGCCCGATCAACGTCG
>JANMKU010000247.1:0-7236 GCA_031372205.1 Gemmatimonadaceae bacterium
AGACGTTCGTTGGCGAACGCGGTGTGAAACTCTCCGGTGGACAGCAGCAACGACTGGCGATCGCGCGGGCCATGCTCGCGTCGCCACAGATCCTGATTCTCGATGAAGCCACGAGCAACCTCGACACGGAAAGCGAGCAGCTCATTCAGGCGGCGATGACCACTCTGTTGGCCGGTCGCACCACGTTTGTCGTCGCGCATCGCCTCTCGACCATTCGCAAGGCTACCATGATTTTACTGCTGGACGACGGTCGGGTCACCGAACGCGGAACCCATGAATCGCTGATGGAGGCGCACGGTGTGTACTACCGGATGGTGCGTCGCCAGATGCACGCGGACCAGCTCGACGCCGAGCGGCAGGACGCCGTCAGGCATCAGGCGGATCGAGGAGCCGAAGATCCCGCAGATGCGCTGTGGCGATGACAAGGCCGCCGCGCGCGATGGAGCGGTTGCGATGTCGGTAACGCTCGCACCGGTCACCCTGCGTGAAGCACGTGCCGCTGCCGAACGCATCGTCGGTACCGCGCTGCGCACGCCACTGGTGCGACTGCCAGTCGACGATGACAACGCGATCTATCTCAAGCTCGAAAACCTGCAACCGATCGGTGCGTTCAAGATCCGCGGCGCTGCCAATGCGATGGCCATTGCCGGTCGGGACGCCCTGGCTAACGGCGTCTATACCGCGAGTGCTGGCAACATGGCGCAGGGCGTGGCATGGTGCGCGCGCTCTCTCGGCGTTCGCTGTCAGGTCGTCGTCCCAGACCATGCACCGCGTGCAAAGACCGACGCCATCGAGCGACTCGGCGGAGAGGTCGTGCGCGTTCCATTCGATGTCTGGTGGTCGACACTGCTCCAGCACGGATATCCCGGCATGTCGGGTCTGTTCGTTCATCCGTTTGCTGACGCGGGGGTGATGGCCGGCAACGGGACCATCGCGCTGGAGATTCTCGAAGATCTGACCGATGTGGACGTGATCCTCGTGCCGTACGGCGGCGGCGGGCTCGCCTGCGGGATCGCGTCCATCGTGCGCGAGGTCAGCCCGAGCACGCGGGTATTCGCTGTCGAAGTGGAGACGGCGGCGCCACTCACCGCATCACTGGCGGCCGGCGTGCCAACGCCGGTGGTGTACACCCGCACGTTCATTGATGGCATGGGCAGTGGTGCGGTGGTTGACGAGATGTGGCCACTCGCGCAATCCCTGCTCGCGGGCACGGTTGTCGTGACAGTGACGCAGGTGGCGGCCGCGGTACGCCTGCTGGTGGAGCGCGTGCGGGTGGTCGCTGAGGGTGCCGGAGCGGCACCGCTGGCGGCGGTGATGTCGGGCGCGTTCCGTGGGCAACGCGTGGTGTGTGTGATCAGTGGCGGCAACATCGACGCGCATCGCCTGGCGGCCATTCTGCAGGGCACCGTCCCCGACTAGTCCGGCCTCACGCGCGTACGCGAAAAGAGTGCGGCGCGACAACGGCAGACTATGGCCGTTGGCGGTTCCGCGGCGCAACTTTGCTGACGCTGTGCTCGCCCGCTGACGCGCCGTTGTTTCGGCGATTTTCGTCTACGTATTACACCAGTCCAGACACTCCCATTTCACCATGGCCAAGATCAAAGTCGTAAACCCCGTCGTCGAAATGGACGGCGACGAAATGACGCGCATCATCTGGCAGTTCATCAAGGACAAGCTGGTCTTGCCCTACCTCGACATTCAACTCGACTACTACGATCTCGGGATGGAGCATCGCGACGCGACGAACGATCAGGTGACGATCGATTCCGCCGAAGCGACCAAGAAGCATGGTGTGGCGGTGAAATGCGCGACGATCACGCCGGATGAAGGGCGCGTGAAGGAATTCGGTCTCAAGAAGATGTGGAAGAGTCCGAACGGGACGATTCGCAACATCCTTGGTGGCGTGATTTTCCGTGAACCGATCATCATGAAGAACATTCCGCGGTTGGTGCCGGGATGGACGAAGCCCATCGTCATCGGCCGCCATGCGCATGCAGATCAGTACAAGGCGACGGATTTCAAGGTAGCGGGCCCGGGCACGGTGACGATCACGTACACACCGGCGGACGGCAGTGCACCGATGCAAATGGAAGTCGCGAAGTTTGGAGCGGATGGTGGTGTAGCGATGGGGATGTACAACTTCAATGATTCCATCCGCGATTTTGCGCGCGCCAGTCTGACGTTCGGACTGCAACGCAATTTTCCCGTCTACCTGAGTACCAAGAACACCATCCTCAAAGCGTACGACGGGGCGTTCAAGGACATCTTCGAGCACGTCTTCCAGACCGAGTTCAAGGCCGACTTCGACGCCAAGGGGCTCACCTACGAGCATCGTCTGATTGACGATATGGTCGCCGCGGCGCTCAAGTGGGAAGGTGGCTACGTGTGGGCGTGCAAGAACTACGACGGCGATGTGCAATCGGACATCGTGGCGCAGGGCTTTGGTTCACTCGGC
Organism: Gemmatimonadaceae bacterium; assembly: GCA_031372205.1. GTDB lineage: Bacteria > Gemmatimonadota > Gemmatimonadetes > Gemmatimonadales > Gemmatimonadaceae > Gemmatimonas. The sequence continues at coordinate 2,456 of JANMKU010000247.1, forward strand.
TTGATGACCAGCGTGCTGCTCACGCCTGATGGCAAGACCATGGAGGCCGAAGCGGCGCATGGCACCGTCACGCGACACTACCGCGAGCATCAGAAGGGCAACAAGACCAGCACCAATCCGATCGCGTCGATCTTTGCCTGGACACGCGGACTCGCGCATCGCGGCAAGTTGGACGGCACGCCGGCGTTGATCGCGTTCGCGCATGCGCTCGAAGCGGTGTGCATCGAAGCGGTCGAGTCGGGCGAGATGACGAAAGATCTCGCGGTGCTTATCAGCAAGGACTCGCCGTATCTCGACACGGAAGCGTTCCTTGACGCGATCGACCGTCGGTTGCAGGCGAAGATGGCGTGACACTACGCTCGACACTCTTACTGAAGCGCCAGATCATGAAATCGCGGATCGCATTCTTCGCCGCGTTGTTCACAGCGCTGTTCCGCGCGTCGAGCGGCGTGTCGGCCCAAGCGGCGCTACCGTCCGGCACTCTATCCGCGGAGGTCCTTGCCGGCATCGCGGTCCGGTCGATTGGTCCGGGCCTCGTGACGGGACGCATCGCCGACATTGAGATCGACCCCAAGGATCCCAACGTCTGGTATGTGGCGACGGCGTTTGGCGGATTGTGGAAGACGGTGAATCGCGGCATCACATTCGCCCCAATCTTCGACGAAGGCCCGGCGTTCAATCTCTGCTGCATTGTCGTCGATCCGCGCAACTCAAACGTGCTCTGGCTCGGCACGGGCGAGAACAACAGCCAACGCAGCGCGCACTTCGGGGATGGCCTCTTCAAGTCGACGGACGCCGGCGTCACGTGGAAGCGGGTCGGGCTCGAAACGTCGGAGCATATCGGAAAGATTGTGATCGACCCGCGCAACTCGAATGTGGTGTACGTGGCGTCGCAGGGACCGCTGTTCTCAGCCGGCGGCGAGCGCGGGCTCTACAAAACGAGTGACGGTGGCGCGACGTGGAGCGCGGCGCTGACCATCGACGAGAACACGGGGGTGAGCGACATCGTGCTCGATCCCCGCAACGCCGATGTGCTGTACGCCAGCGCGTACGCACGACGTCGACAGGTGGGGCAGGCGATCGGCGGCAGCATGGCGGCCGGCATCTTCAAGTCGTCCAATGCTGGTCGCTCGTGGACGAAGCTTACCAACGGACTCCCGCGGTGTGATATGGGCCGCGTCGCCCTCGCCATTGAAGGGCGGACCGGCAGCACGGAGATCTATGCGCTGGTTGAGGCGCAGGCCGGTGCCTCCGGCTTCTATCGCTCGACGGACGGCGGCGCGAAATGGGCGCGCTACGGACGAACCACACCCGCCGCCGGACGCGGTGGAGCGGGCGGTGCCGGCGGCGGCGCGGCGGGAGGCGCTGGTGGACGTGGCGCTGCCGTTGATTCAACCGGCGGCCGCGGCGGTGGGCGTGGCGCAGTTGCTGCCGCTCCTGATACCGCAGCCCTCGCGTTGGCGGCACGGTGCGCGGGTGCGTCCGATTCGACACGCGGCAATGCACCCGGTTCCTCCTGGTTCGCCGCGGGCACGGGGCAGTACTACTCGGAGCTGTTCATTGATCCACATCGCGTCGGCCACATCTACGCGGTGTCGACCAACATGTCGCGCAGCACCGACGGTGGCGTGACGTGGGCGAACACGGGCTGGGACGTGGGCCAGACGCCACCCGCGATTCATGTCGATCACCATGATGTGACCTTCGATCCGGTCGACAAGAATCACTTTCTGGTTGGCAACGATGGCGGGTTGTATGAGACATACGACGCCGGCGCGACGTGGCGCTTCTTCACCAATCTGCCCATCACGCAGTACTATCGCGTCGGTATCAACAATGCGAAGCCCTTCTACTACGTGTGCGGCGGCACGCAGGACAACTTCTCGCAATGCGGTCCGTCGCGCACGACCAATAGCTGGGGAATTCGCACCAGCGATTGGTTCAACATTGTGGGCGGCGATGGATTTCAGGCGCACGGGGACCGTGAAGATCAGTACACGTTCTATGGCGAGTCGCAGACCGGTGGCCTATCGCGTTTCGACATGCGCAGTGGACGTGGGCAAGGGCTCAATCCAACGGGACGCGTCGGTGGTGCAGGTGGTGGTGGTGGTGGCGGTGACGAAAGTGGTGCGGCACTGCCAGACAGTGCAGCCGCTGGACGAGGCGGCGCTGCCGGGCGCGGCGGTGGTGCAGCGGGCGGACGTGGTGCCGGTGGTGCCGGTGGTGGCGGCGGGCGCGGCGCAGCAGACCGTACCAACTGGGATGCGCCGTTCATTCTCAGTCCGCACAGTGCCACGCGCATTTATTTCGCCAGCAATTATCTGTACCGCAGCGACAATCGCGGCGACAGTTGGACGCGCATCAGCCCCGACCTCTCGCGCAATTTGAATGCGCGCGAGTTGCCGATCATGGGCAAAGTCTGGCCCGCGGGTTCTGTTGCCCTCAACGGGTCGACGACAGCGCTCAGCAATATCGTCGCACTGGATGAGTCACCGTTGCTGGAGGGGCTGCTTGTTGTCGGTACCGACGATGGGTTAGTGCAGATTTCCGAAGACGCGAGCCAGACGTGGCGCCGCGTTGAAGATTTCCCCGGCGTGCCAAAGTTCACCTATGTGAGCGACGTAATCGCGTCACCCCGCGACGCGAACACGATTTTCGTCACGTTCAACGATTGGCAGCGCGGCAACTACACACCCTACGTGGTGCGCAGTTCCGACCGTGGCCGCACGTGGACGAACATCACGGGCGACCTGCCCGCCAAGCACGACGTGTGGTCGATCACGCAGGACCACGTCAACAGCGACCTGCTGTTCGTCGGCACGGAGTTCGGCCTTTTCTTCACGCCGGATGGCGGGCAGCAATGGGTCAAGATCAAAGGGGGCCTCCCATCAACACAGGTGCGCGATATCACCATTCAACGGCGCGAGAGTGATGTAGTGATGGCGACGTTTGGACGCGGTTTCTACGTGCTGGATGATTACACCGCGTTGCGCGAGATCAATGCACAAACACTGAGCGAGGAAGCGCGACTCTTCCCGTTGCGACATGCGTATGCGTTCACGCCCGGTGGTGTGGCGCCCGCTGGTGCGGCCGGTGTTGGCTCACTGAGCGGGAACTACACCACGCCCAATCCTGCCGTTGGTGCCGTGTTTACCTACCACGTGAAGCAAGACTATTCCGCCGATACGAAATTGCTCCTCACGGTGTTGAACAGCACGGGCGAGCAGGTGCGCCGCTGCGAGTTGAACAAAACCGCCGGGCTGCGTCGCATAACGTGGAATCTCAATGCCGATCCCACGGTGTCGTCGGACACGGGCGGGCGTGGAGCGGGAGGCGGGCGTGCCGGTGGTGCCGGTGCGGGTGCAGGTCGCGCTGGGGGTGCGGCCACTCCAGCCGTTCCGCCGACTGCGGCTGCACCACCAGCAGCGCCAGCAATTGCGCTGTGTCAACCGCCCGTCGCGGCTCTTGGCGGCGGTGGCGGTGGCGGTGGACGGGGCGGCGCAGCTGCAACGCGTGTCGCGCCTGGCGTGTATCGCGCATCAATCAGCAAAATGGTCGGCACCACCGTGACGCAGATTGGCCCACTGCAAACGTTTTCCGTGCTGTCGCTGCTTGAGGCACGCTGACGTAGTCCGGCAAACAAACAGACTTGGACAGGATATGAACAGATAGGAACGGAGCAAATCGGATACAGCAAAACAACACCATCGTTTGCTGTTGTTTGATCGTGTTGTTTCCGTTCTTCTCAGTTCATATCCTGTCCAATTGCTGTATCTGCTGCTATCCCGGAGCGACCTCCAATCAATTCGGAGCGACAGCGCCAACTTGATCACGATTTCGCGCGCCCGCTACGTCAATTGCCGTCCGCGTGTCTCGGGAATGAACCGCCACGCCATCGCCGCGAGCAGGAACGCACCACCCGTCACTGCAAATGCCCAAGAAAATCCACGGGACGCCGCTAAGGTGCCCACAGTGAACGGCGCCGCCGCACTGGCAATGCGCCCAAGATTGTAGGTGAACCCCTGGGCCGTTCCGCGAATGCTTGTCGGATACAGCTCGGCGGTGAGTGCGCCAAAGCCGCTGTAGTACCCCGTGCCAAAAAAGGCCACCAACGGGCCGAGCAACAGCAGCAACCACGGCGACCGCGTTACCCCATACAGCGGCAACAACAGACTCGCGAAGAGCAGGTAGGTGACGTACGTGCGCTTCCGACCCACCGCGTCACTAATGAATCCGAACGTGACATAGCCGAGCCACATGCCCACCTGCATTGCAATCACGAGCAGGGACATCACACGCGATGAGAATCCATTGCCGCCCTGTGCGACCGGCAACGACAAGTACGACGGGATCCATGTGTTGAGCCCCCACCAGCCGAACAGTGTGCAGGCATTCATGAACGTCACCGCGATCGTCACGCGTGCGAGCGATCCGCGAAACGCCAACGACAGTCCCGGACGCGATCCTCGCGGTGCAGCAACGGCCGCCGCGCGCGCGGCTTTCCAGAGTTCCGGCTCTTCGACACGTCGCCGCACCCACACCGTGAGCAGCGCCGGCAACACGCCAACAAAGAACACCACGCGCCACCCAAACGCTGGCAGCACGAACGCCGCTACGAGCCCCGCCAGAGCATACCCCAGCGCCCATGCACTTTGCATGAAGCCCACCGCCAAGCCGCCATGTTCATCAGGCCAACTCTCACTTCCGAGCGCACCCCCACTCGCCCATTCACCGCCCATCCCGATGCCGAGGATGGTGCGAAAGGCCATCAGCTGCCACAG
>JANMKU010000373.1:0-18554 GCA_031372205.1 Gemmatimonadaceae bacterium
GAGTTGAAACGCCCGCGTCACGCGCGACGAGTGGTCGCGCGAATCCCAAAAAACAGAATGGACAGGATACCGAAACAGCGCCGGTGACTATTTTCGCGCCTTCCAGAGCGCCAGCAGATCGCGCTCACGTTGCTCCGTGAATCCGGTTTTGATCCCCGCCTGACGTTCCGGCGTTTGCGTGCGAAACCACGCCAGCGTTTCGCGCGCCGTGACGTCCATCGGTCGAATCTTGAGTCCTGCCTTAAGCTCCGGCGTGATATCAAAACGCGCGAACCCCGCAGTGCGCCCCTTCATCACCTGAAACACGGGCAACTCTTTGCCATAGGGATTCGCCCCGTTGGCGCGGAGGAAATCGGCGTCGACCCAGGTGAATGTGGCGTTGCCACCGACCCCTTTCTGAATGAGGCTCAGGAACTCCTTGAATGGACGGCCGCCCTGCGGCCCCACACCATTGAACACACCAAACGTGCGATTCTCCACCATCGTGATATTGAACTCGACCAGGTCGCGCACATCAATGATCTGCACATGATCGGTGCCATCGCCAGGGGCCAGCACTTCGCCGCCGCGCGCAATGCGCACGGGCCAGTTGGTGAAACGATCGGTGTCGTCTTCCGGACCCACGATGAGCCCTGGGCGCACCACCGTCACACGCCCCGGCATGATCGCGTGCGCGTCTTTTTCTGCATACGCCTTGGCATGACCGTACGGCAACGGCCGCCCTTCAGCCACGGGTGAGTTCTCGCGCGTGAGCACGGGCGCAGCCGACGTCATCGGCACGCTGCTCAAGTCGAAATAGACCGATCGCGTCGAGATGAACAGGTACTGGTCCACGGAATCCTTGAGCACTTCGGCCGACAACTTCACCCAGTCCGGGGCGCTACTCAGCGACGCCGACTCGTCAATCACGGCATCCCATTTCCGCCCCTTGAGCGATTCGAGATTGTTGGCGCGATCGCCCTTCAACTCTTCGACATCTTTGCCGAACATACCCGGCGCCGATTGCCCGCGATTGAAAATCGTCACCGTGTGTCCGCGCTTGAGCGCATAGCGCACCTGATGCGGACCAACGAATCCGGTGCCGCCGAGTATCAGAATCTTCTTCGGCGCCGTCGCGGCGAACAACACCGCGGGGTCCAGCACCGATGCCGCTCCGAGTGCGGTGAGGCTGCTGCGGAGAAACTCGCGTCGATTATACATTGGATACTCCGGAAGATCGTGGTCGTGCGCTCTGTGTTCGTACGGCTACAATGCAACGTGCGTCGGACGGTTGATCAGTTCCCGGGCTTGTACACTCGCTCTGTATGCCCTTTGAGCTGATTCGGATAGTAGTACACGTCGCGCAAGTCGCCCGTCGCGTAGCGGCCGCCCTGATCGTTAAAGTGCTTCGAGCCAATCACACTGTTCACACCGCCCGCCGTAACCGCACGCGCACGCACGCTGTCCTTCCCAAATTCTACCACCGCCACAAAACTGTTGCCGCTCGTGCCGTACCACTTCTTGGTGTTGGGATACGCGCGCGCACCGAACGACGCCAGCGAACCGTACACCGCCGATGGAAATCCAACCGGCGTACTCGGCGCCGCATCGTCAAATGACGAATTGATGTCTGCGTTGAGACGCTGAAACCGATTGATGTCACCCCACGGTGTGCTGCACTTGCCAAAGTCAGCGGTGAGCTTCGTGCACGCGGCATCGAGCGACTGCAGCAACTGTTCACCACTCGGCTCAGCAGGCGCACCGCCGCGGCCAGCGCGACCGCCACGGCCACCAATGCGCCCTACTTCCGTGGTATAAAAGATGGCCAGCGACGTCGGTACCGACGTGGCACTCCAGCGCATGTCCCATTTGCGAAGCAACGCGATCTGCTCAGCGAGTTTGGCCTTGAGTGCGTTGCTCGCCGGTGCATCATCCCACGCTTTTACCAACGCGGGAATCGACTGTTCGAAACCGGGCAGGTACGTGTCGTAGGCCGCGTCACGCAAACCCTGAATCGTGAAATCTTTCTTGTTTTGCAGTACCAGCACCGCGTGCCGACCGCGATGCGACTCGACACCATTGTCGACGTACTTGGGGAACGCCGACTGCTTGGGACTACTCGGACCAGCCGAGGCCCACGGCCAGTCGTTCGAGTTGTACACCCAGCCGCTTGCAGGATTGAGCACATTCGGCTCTTCCTCGAATGGCAGCAGTCCCTTCCACTCGGTGGCCGGATTGCTGCCATCTACCGGCTGACGCCAGTCGAACGTTGTGTCACGGCGCGGCACGAAGTTGGCATGCAGGTATGCGATGTTGCCTTCCGCATCAGCGAACAGCGTGTTGTTGGACGAGTTAGTGTGCAAGTCCATCGTCTTCCGAAACTCGGCGAGATTCCTGGCCTTCGTTCGAGTGTAACTCTGGGTCAGCGCCTTGAGTGGCTCCTGCATGATGCGAATGGCTATCCACTTGCCTGCGGCCGATCGTACAATGGGCCCGAAGTGTGTGTAGTAGACGACAAACGTCTTTTGCCCCATGCCCGTCGCCGTCTTGTACGGCACCGTGATGCTCTTGACCGTGAGCGGGCGCTGTGCGTTGCCCACGGTATAGAAAAACTTGCCGCCCTTCTCGGTGACGGTTTCCGTGAAGAAGTCGCTACGATCGGCAGCGCTGGTGGTGTGCATCCATCCGGCGGTGCTGTTGAAGCCCTGATAGATGAAGAACTGTCCCCATGTGGACGCGCCGTACGCATTCAACCCCTCGTCGCTCGTCATCTGCAGCTCTTCGCGGAAGAAGAACGAGGTGTGTGGATTGATAAGGAGCAGCGCACGACCGTTCTTCGTGTTCTTGGGCGAGACGGCCATCCCGTTCGAACCGCGTGGTTCGCGATCGTCATGATCGAGCACCCCTGCGCTCGTGACATCGAGCGCGTCGTCCTTCGCATCGCCTGACCCTGCAGACGACAGCTTGACCGGACCGTTGCCGTAAAACGCTTGCAACTGATCCACGTTCACGCCGTCAATGTCGTTGCCGATACTCCCTTCACTGAAGGACAACGCCATCCACGGTTCGAACTTCGTAATCACGTGCGGCTTCACCTCTGGATGCTTGACGAGATAGAAGTTGAGACCATCTGCCCAGGCCACCATCAGCTTTTTCAGGAATACGGGGCTCGACACATAGATCTTTTTCATCGAGTCCGGATCGATGAAGAGTTTCATGCGCAGGTCGCGGTAAATCGCGCTTTCCCCTTCCATCTCGGCGGTACGACCGAGTGAGGTGATGAAGTTGGCTTCGACGCGATTGAAGTCGTCTTCCGCTTGCGCGTACATCGCCCCGAACACGACGTCGGCGTCCGTCTTGCCGTGGATGTGTGGCACGCCCCAGTCGTCGCGGGTGATCGTGACGTTCTGGGCTTGCGCCTGCCATCGCGCGAGTTCGGCGGGCGTTGGCGCAGGTGGCGTGTGATAGGAGAATGCCGCGGCGAGGAGGAGGCCGAGTTTCTTCATCGAGAGGGTCTGCAGGGGTGGCGAAGTGCGTAGGAACGAATGCTAGCCTTTCTTCCGGGCCGAAATGACCACGCGATAGCTGTTTTCCGCGTTGAGATTGAGCAGGGCGACGAATGCGCGCCCCTGGTACATCCCCACCGTGCCCGACTGCGACACCGCGCTCACCTCCCATCCGGCGGGGAGCAATACCGTGTTGCGCAACCCCCTCATGGGGCGATCGAAGCGGAGTTCGCCGTTGACGACGGTGAATGCGGCATCGGTGAGTGTCCCGGTCACCTTGAGGTGCGCGCTTTGCTTGTCGTTGACGATGGGTTCGTCGAGGGTGACGATGGTGGTCGTACCCTTCTTTGACTGCGACAATGGGCGCGCCGTGTCGAGGTCGAGCACGGTGACGGCAGTGAGTGGTGCATAGGTCAACAGGCCGACTGAGAGCGACGTGCCCTTCCGGGCGTCGCTGTACGTCTGCTCGACTTTCATGGTGTGTGTGTCGGGCTCACCCAGATCGTACAGTGTTTTCACGTCATCCAGAAACATGTCCGTGTAGGTGGTCGAGGTGAACGCGGTGTTGGTCTTGCGCGCGTGAATCGTGAACGGGTTGCTCAACCCGCTCGGATTCGCAAAGTGCAGCGCCAGCCGGCCATCGGGCGTCGTGCTCATCTGCGCGGCAATACTCGATGACAGCAGACCGTACCCCTTGGGCAGAATCACCCCAAGGCGATAGCCGCTTAAGCTGCGCACCCAGGAAATATCGCCGGGTTGAATGCCGTACGCGGCGTTCGCTTCGGTGTACGTCTGGTACGTGCGCGCGTCTTTGTACGTCTTGTAAATCAGCACGCGTCCAACGCCACCGGCCGGCACCGGCGCCGAAAACTTGGCATGAATGGCGTGACCATCTCCTTCCGCTTCGTAGGTAAACGGCATCGGTTTGCCGGTTCGCGGATCGTACACTTCAATGTCCGTGCCTTCGCTCCCGCCACGCGTCGCATTCACCAGTTCGGTGGCGCCCGCCCGCGATTCCTCGGTGAAGAATCGAATGCGAAACTGCTCACTCCCGGGTTCGAGCAACGCGTACTCCGTATACGCATCTTGCGTAAACAGTCGTTGGAGTCGCGACGTAGGCTTGAGCGAACCGTCCGCGTTCTCCCCGCCGGGGAACGGACTGTTGGCCCCGCGTTGCGCATGCAGCGCGACAGGAGCGTGCACGGCCAGCGCGCACACCGTCATGACCGCCATGGTGTGTGCGCGAAGTCGGAGTGTACTGAGACGCAGCATGGCGATTCCTCGTGAAGTATTGACCGACGCACTGGGGACTATCTGCAGCGCCGACGTCGCACCGTCAATGCCCCACCTGCTTGACCCTGGTAACTACCAGAGTCGACTCACACCGTACGCATCGAACAACGCTTCGTTGCTGACGATTTGCAGTTGCTCGAGTCGAGCCTGCGCGATCAGCATACGGTCGAACGGGTCGCGATGTACCAAGGGGAGACTCCCGGCTTCACGCGCGTGCGGGAGTGAAATTGCTAGCGAGAGCATCCCCTGGTCGCGCAACTGCGTCTCGAGGTCCAGCAAGAGCAGGCGCGCCCCTTCCCACCCTTTCGCGTGCGCCTTGATCGACAACTCCCAGACGGTGGCCGCGCTGACATGCACGGTATTCCGGCGGTCGCTGATCGCCTGGGCGGCAGGCGCTGACAACCGCGCCCGGTCGGCTCGCCACCAGAAATAGGCGTGGGTATCGAGCAAGAGGTGCACTAGAGCCCCCAATCGTCAGCCGCCGCGTCTGTCATGGGCGCAAAGAACGCGTCCGGGAGCGAGACGCGCCCTTCGAGATCGCCGCCAGTGCGATCGCTGGACGTCGGCCCAGCCTCGACCGGCACGAGCCGAACGAGCGGCTGTTCATCGCGAGCGATGACCACATCCTGGCCGGCGATTGCCTCCTTGATGAGGCTCGCGAGTTGGGTCTTTGCGTAAGCCATCTTATATATGGTCATGACCTATATAGTAGGTCATCAAACCATATTGATCAAGTCAACCCGACATACTCCCTCCGATGGCGGCGCCAGCGGCTCATGGCGGAGGCCTCGTTTTGGCAGGTGCCGAGATGACCACAGATGGGGCGCGATCAAGCGACTGCTCATCCCAATCGCGATAGCCGAGCGCGCGATTGAGGGCGTTGCGCCACTCTATGTGCAACGTGGCACCCGACGCTTTCCGCCATGCCAGACGATAGTAGCGGAAGCGGCGCCAGAACGTGGGGCGCGTCCCCATGTAGTTCAGTCGTTCAAGCGGCGTCGGCCAGACAAATCCACCGCGCCGAGACACCAGGGTGACCATGTCGCCTGACTCGGGCACAACCGACACCAACCGCTTCGCGGACGTCACGTCGTCACCAGTGGCTGCACCCACTGTGAACGTCTGACCCTCGCGCGAGGCGACAAGTCGATGCGCAGTGTCGAGGGAAAACGTAAGGTCGGCTGGGAGCGTGAGATGCTTGTCGCCAATGTGCATCAGCCCGCCTGACACCGAGAGCTCCGCGATTTGTACGGACTCACCAGATGTCGCGAACATTGCGTCGAGCAAGATGGCGATGCGCTCTCCCGCTGCCGCCCAGACAACCAGCAGCAGGATTGTGACGCCCAGAACGACGATGGCAGCGCGCATAAGTACGAGTCAAAGTACAGGTGGCGACGATTCGGCGCTGACCTCCGCTTCGCACTCCACTTCCAGCGACGCGACCGCATATTCTCGGCGTACTGCACGCACACACCGTCACGGCGTCTTGAACACTCAGCCCCCCGCCGATGCCAACCCTGCACGTCGCGCCTGCACCCATCTCCCGCCACTGTCGTCTGCACACCCTTGATGATGCGCTCGTGGAACTGGATCGACTGGCGCGCGCACCGGACGTGATGCTGTCGCCCGGATGGGACCTGTCGCATACGCTGGACCACTGCGCGCGAAGTATCGAGCACGCAATGCATGGGTTCCCCACGCAAAAGAATGTGCTGTTCCAGAAACTGATTGGCGCCACGGTGCTTCACCTGTTCGAGCGACGCGGTTACATGAAGCACAATCTGCTGGAAGAGATTCCCGGCGACGTGTTCACGCCACCCCCGCCCGCGCTCGACACTTCGATCGCCCGACTGCAGCGCAGTATCCGCGCGTTTCTCGACTATCAAGGTCCGCTCAGTCCGCATTTTGCCTACGGCGCCCTGTCGCGTGCCCAGTACGATCGCGCCAACGCGATGCACATCGCGAATCACTTCGACGCCATCGACTTCTAGACCCGCACAGGCCAATCCGCCGGATACCGCGGCGATTGCTCGAGAACCGGTCGCGCCTTCTGATGGAGGTGATTGACGCTATCCAGCGCGCCGTCGGCACGGACTTTCCCCTCATCGTGAAAGTCACCGGCCACGATCATCACGGCGCGGCGAGTCTAACGCCGGTCGCTGACGGCAACGCGCGAAGTGTTCAGCATCTTCACGGTCTATCAGGAACCACCGCCGACGACTCGCGCTTCGTGATCGTCGTTGTGCGACGAGCGTTGTGCGAGGATTGTTACGCGACTAGCGCGCGACCCCGAACGCCTCGTCACGTTCGGCGCCTTTCCGTGGCGCCCACCGCAGCGAGTAGTACGCACCACGATCGCGGGCCCACGGATCGAACGCGTTCACTGCCGGTCCCAGCTCCGTAGCCAACTCGGGCATCACGCGCAGCAGCACGCGCTTCAGTGGTGATACCGGCAGACCGTCGTGCCCGTTGTTGGCGATGACTTCCGTGATCGCGGTGGGGCCGTTGTTGGTGACCCAGTCCACGCCGAGTGTGGAGTAGAACTCCGGCCGGAAACTGGAGGTGAAGAAGCGATCGCTGAACAACCGTCGCGACGCGTTGAGCACAAACACGACGAACTGCGTTTCCGAGATGGCGTAGCCGTGCGGACGCGTGTTTTCCGCCAGATATCCGACGATGTTGTCGAGATCCTCAACATTGTCGACCGTCGAGTGGTCGGCGTGGCCGAGGCAATCGGTGATGGGCGAGTTGTCATCGTTGACTTGCGAGGTGGTGATCGTTTTGCGCGCGTCGCAGACGTGCTGCCCGTACACCTCGCGCATGGTGGTGACTACGCGCTCCTGCGCCACGCGTGCGGCGGACCCGCGCGCGAGGTGCGGATCCACAAAGTCATCGAAGGATGTGACTTGCCGCAGGCCGAACTGGCGCCGGAACTCGTTGTAGCGTGGCACGCCGTGTTCACGATCGCGCAACAAATCGAGCGCGACAACGTCGAGTGTTTTTGTCGCGCCCGCCAATCGCGGCATGGGCAGGTTTTGCAGAAAGCGCGGACTGTTCTGCAGCGTGAGGAGTCCCAATCGCTGGCGTCCCATGCTCAGCGCCCAATTGGCCAGCCCTCGCTCGCGCATGATCGCGGTCGCGCCAGCGCGGAAGGTCGCCGCTGCTGGAATCTTGTTGGCGATCGCGTCCGGCTGCGTGAGTTGCCGGTATTCCAGTAGGTCGGGAACGAGCGAGTGCAGACGGTACACGGACACAAACTCTTCGGGAAAGTTGAACGGTGAGCCGAAGTGATTGGTGCCGCCGTTCAGATCATCGGCATTGGCCGCATTCCAGTTGTCCTTGTGACTCCCGAGGCCGAAGATGCCGGGGCCCGACGCCAGTACCGAATACCAGGTATTCGCTTTGGTGGTCTGGAGCGAATTGCCGAGGTTGCGCACCACCGAGGCCAGCGCATCGGTGACGATGTTGTCGCCGTGCAGTAGTCCGCCCCAATTGGCGTTCATGCCGCGAAAGAGCGGTTCGTCGTAGAGCAATTGCGTCGTCCACTCAATGGTGTGGATCTTGGCAATCTCCGCGGCCACCACCAAGCGCGCCATGTCGAACAGTTCGTCTGGCGTGACATCGCGGTAGCGAACCACTTGCGTTGGTCGGGCGGGATTGCGCAGACCGCAGTCAGCGTCGGGTGTTTGTTTCTGTCGTGCGCGAAAGGCGTTCACGAATTGGTTGTGCTCGCGCGCGAACACGTTGTGAAAGAAGCTCAGCCCGATGTTCCAGTTGTCGGCAAAGGCCGCCGCTTCCTGTCCGCGCCAGTCCGGGAGCATCGGGTCTTTGTCCCCGAGCAGCGGGAGATAGCCTTGCGCATCGCCCGCCGACGCCGAGCTAGGCGTCGCCGATGCACCGGATGACGGTACGGCAATAGCAACCATTTGCAGGCGCGCCGGATCGGTGGGGTCGCGCTTCACGCGGCGTCGTGAGGTGTTGTCATAGCCGTAGAGTTGCGAGGCGTCCCACCACGCGGTGTTGCCGTTCTTGAACACGCGGGGCGCTCGGGACAAGCGTTCACGTGCGCCATCGGCGAACAGTCGCGGCGACGACGAGTTGGCCACCAGCGCGCGATCAATCATGTCATCGGGACGGCAACCCAGCGCGCGCACTTCGTCACCGGTGAGCGCACGCTCGCCAGCATTGGTATGCTGTGTGGCGCAGCCCATGGACGCGTATGTCGGCGCGTTCTGCCCTTCCTCCAAGTGGCTGAACCAGTCATGCGTCATGAACTGAATCCAGAACGCCGCCAGCACATTCATGAACGGCGCCTTCTGGTAGTCGCAGTTCGCCGTTTTGGCGAAACCGGGTTGCCCCATCCCATCGGCGCACGACGCACTATCTGACTGGGCGCGCGTGAGCAACCGTCGACTGACGACTTGCGGATCAGGGCTCAGCAGCGAAATGCGGCCACCATGTCGATTGCGCACCAGCGAGTCGGCCGACAAATCGGGGAACGTGCTTTCGAACTCCACGTTGCGCGCGAACAACGTACCGCTCGATCCCATGAGCGGATTGCGGATGTCATTGCAGATGCCGGTGATGTTACGTGCACGGACCAGGTCACCGCGACACAGTTGCGTGCCCGTGCCGCCAACATCCTTGAAGTTTGGATTGGACGCTGGCAGTCGCATCGCTTGCCACACGTTCAGCGCGCCGCCTTCCGCGGCACCAACACCTTGCGTGTACGCCGGAAATGTGCCGCTGTTGTCAAAGAGGTTGAATCGTATGAGTTCGACGCGTTCGTATTCCAGGTCGATGAGTGCGCCGTTGATGCCGCGCAGATTCTTGGTCGGCAACCACGCCTTTGTTGGTGCGTCGCCGGCCGCCCAGTAGTTGGGCCAATCGGTCCACGGCACTGTGCGCGCGTTGACCGCCTTACTTCCGCCTCGACAGCGCGCGGTCGCGCTCGTCACCTTGCCCAAGAATCGTTGGCTGCGCGTGGTCGCAAAGGGGCGCGCGTCGAGTTCCGTTCCGCAGCTCGCAATGTCGGGCAGCACGTCGAGCGCGCGGTCACATGCGCCTGCGACGAGCAGGAGACAAAGCGGCATGAGTGCGCCGAATGTGCGCAGCGCCCGCGGAGCGGATCGGTGAGAAGCAGTCGTGTTCACGCAAGATCTCGGTGCGAGGCATGATTGTGCCGTGGCCGCGATGAACGTGTAGCCGTTTGTCATTTTCCGCCAACATTTTACCTCACGACTACCCCAACATTTACATCGCCGACGTCTTGCACCTCGTCGCCAACAGTCCGGTGGCTTGGCCGAGATCGAGATCGGCGATCAGCAGTCCCTCCACGCCGTAGGGTTGGTAACACTGCACCGATCCGTCAGGCCGAATGACGGCGGACGTGGTCCCTGAACCAACGCTCGCGGCATTCACCGACGCGAAGTAGCACGTATTCTCGGCGGCGCGACAGAGCATCGCCTTTTCATGAAAGGTGTTTGCCGGGTCGAGAAAGGTCGTTGGCCGATAGCTCCCGGGCTCGGCGACATGGGCGTGCGGATGAAATACGACCTGCGCACCACGCCGGGCAGCCCAGCGCACGGTTTCAGGGTACCGCCACCCTTCGTGACAGATCACCACGCCAAACGTCAGCGCACCGATACGGAACACGTGTCGATCGAGACCCGCCGCGCTGTACGTGACTTCTTCGCCTGGGTCGTTTTGCACTTTGTCCTGCCATCCCAACCGCGTACCGTCCGCATCAATGACGAGCGCGCTAATCATCAATCCGCGATCGGTGACACGTTCAGTGCCGAGCACGACGCCGACCTGCGCCATCCGTGCGGCATCGGTGACGGCCGCCCACGCGTGTTCGAGAAACACGGGGTCGGGGAGCGGTGCCGCGACGTCCGGCCACCGGTAGCCCGGCACAAAACACTCGGAAAAACAGACGACGTCGACGCCCGCAAGGCCTGCGTCTGCGACGGCCGTAGTGGCCAGTGCGATCGACTCGTCCCGCGTGGACGGCACACGAATGTTGGCGAGCGCAATGCGAGTCGTTGTCATGGCCGGTAAGTTAAGCGGCGCCACTCCGCCAGGCGATCGTGTCCCCGCTCACACTGGGCCGTAGAATGCTTCTGCACATCAGCACCCGTCATGTGGTGATCCTTGCTGCCTCTCTTGCGCTCGCCCTGCCGCTCAGCGCGCAATCACCAAAGGCACGTCGACTGAAAGTGTTTATCTCCGTGGACATGGAGGGGCTCGCCGGCGTCGTCAATGCACCCGACGTGAACTCGACCGGCCCGGACTATCAAATGTTTCGCACCATCATGGCTGGGGAAACCAACGCGGCGATCGAGGGCGCGTTCCTGGCCGGTGCCACCGAAGTGCTTGTGCGTGACGGGCATGGCAACAAGAACAACTTGCGTCCGATCGACGTGGATCCGCGCGCGCGACTGTTGCGCGGGTTGAGCACCGGCCCGAAGAACATGATGGAAGGGATCGATTCGACGTTTGACGCCGTCGTCTTTGTTGGCTATCACGCCAAAGCCGGCACGGCCAATGCCATTCTCGAGCACACGTCTACGGGCAATGTGATTGATGTGGCGATCAACGGCGTATCACTGCCGGAAGGGGGATACAATGCGCTTGTGGCCGGCCTCTATGGCGTGCCCGTCGTGTTCGTCGCCGGAGATCGCGCGGTTGTTGCACAGATCAGGGAATTGCTTGGCCCGATCGGCGGTGTCGCGGTGAAAGAGGAGATCAATGACGCGTCGCTGGGGTTGTCGCCCAAACGCGCGACTGAGGAGATTCGCCGCGGGGTGGACGCCGCGCTGCGCAATCGGGCGAGCGCGAAGCGATTCACGATGGCGGGGCCGTACACGATGGTGCTGAAAGTGACAACCGAGCGCGCACTCTATCCGGGCGCACAACGTACCGGAGCCGGTGCCTTCACATTCACCAGCAACAGTCTGCTCGACATCCTCAGCGCATTCAACGCGATGAAGTAGGGCGCGACCACTACGGCTGTCCTGGTCTGTATTCGCGCACCGTGGCCCGTTTGATGTCGGCCTCAGTGAAGCGCACAACTTTCGTCTGGCCGCGCGCAAACATCGCTGCCTGATCGTCGTGGTGGGGCGACGTTGGGTCGGGACTTTGTCCGTACGCCAGCACGGACACCGCGCGTGGGCCACTTTTCGCGAACTCAATGCCCAGAATCCAACCGTCGCCAGAACTCGCGATCTGCTTGCCGTCGGCGGCCTGCGTGTACGTGAGCACGCGAAAGCATCCGAGCAGGCCACTGCATCCACCGACCGGCACGTCGACACTGCCGCGCCGCACGCGATGCACATCGCCCCACGTGACGTCGCTCGCACCATAGCGCCGTTTGGTATCAGCAATCGCCCACGTGAGCGCATCCACTGCAAGCGCGGGCTTACCGATGCCGCGTGGCGTGGTGGTGAGTTTCGACGGCGTCCACGGCTCAGCGTACGTTGAGTCTTTGGCGAGCGCCGTGTAGCGCCGGAACCATGCATCGAACAGGGTACTGCCGCGACTCTCCGGTGCGACCGTGTTATCCCAGCGCTGCAGCACGCTGAGTGCGTTGGTCATCGCGCTGTCGGGCAACGAGGCGCGCGCCGCAGCGATGAGATCTGTTTTTATGCGATCGGCGAGCAGCATGCGCAGATTGTGCTTGAGCGCCATCACATCGGCCAACGACACCTTGCGCGTATTGTCGATTAACTGCAGTGCCAACTGCGTGCGCAGTCCGAGGTCCGGACGTTCAAAGTATGACGGGTACTTGAGCGTATCAAGAATGGCGTGGAGGTTGGTATAGTACGGCGCATCGTTGGAATTCTGGACGTAGCCGCCCTTTGGATTGAGTACCTGTGGCAGCGAATCGAGCGCGACCAGTGACGTCCAGATGTCCGCCGACGTATGCGCCGGAATGGCGACGGAGTCTCCACCCGACATGCCCGGCCGTCGTGGAATGCTGGCCATCCAGATGAGCATGATATTTCCCGCGCGATCGGCGTACGTGAGGTTGGACGTTGCTCGCGCGCGCATGGCCAGCGCTTGCTTCCACTGGCCAAGATTGCGCGCGCGCATCATGCGCAGAAACTGAGCGCCCGAGCGGTACTCGCCGTCGGGACCAGCGCGTACAGCGTAGATCTTGGCTGCCGTCCGGTGCACGACAGGCCCAATTGCGGTGGTGAACGACGTGCGTGTCTCCTGCCGCACGCCATCGGCGGTGGTGTAGTCTACCGTGGTACTGATGCTGCGCAACGCGATTGAGACCCCGTCAAATAGATAGTGATCTGCAACGGCTGGATCGACGTCGAGCGCATACACCTCGTCGAGATCCGGCGCATTGTTGGTCGTGGCCCAGCCAAGGTTGTTATTGAAACCGGCGACGACGGCGAACGGGGACCCGATCCGGAAGTCGCCGTAGAAATCCAGTTTGCCCGGCACCGTGACGTGCGCTTCCCAGTAGCCGGCGGTCCACTGCAGATGCGGATTGCGGAGGAGGATCGCGTTGCCAGTTTTGCTGCGGCTCGGCGCAAACGCCCACGCGTTGGATCCGTCGTCCGAGTACGTCGGTGCGTCACGTTCCTCTTTCGCACTGCCCGCGGCGCGCGCTGAATCCCGTTGCAGTTGTCGCAGCACCATGCGTTGTGCCGTCGCGATGCTGGCGTTGCCGATGTCTCCCGCCGCGACATCGTAGGCAGAGAAGATCGGCCTGGCCCACGCGGGTACGCGCTCCGCATGGGTGCGGATGAAGATGTTCACCCCCTCGGCGAATCCCTCATACACGGAACGTGTGTCCGCGTCGAGCAGCGGGAACGTTTCTTCCACGCGCATCGCGTCGAGCCGCGCAGCGAAATCTGATTGCATGCTATCGCGCCCGAACGTGGTGCCCATGTTGCCTTTGGCGCGGAGCAGACCCAGAATCACGCGGTCGCCGTAGTCTTCGACCTGTGTGTAGCCGAGGCCGAGGCCGACGCCACGGAAGTCGGCGGCGAGAATATGCACGACGCCGTGCTCGGTGCGGCGGATGAGCGGCAGGTCGTCGATGGGGCGAGCGTGCGCAGCGCCGAGCAGGACGACGACGAACGGAACGGCGAGTAGACGGAGAACGCGATGTTCGGGCATGGCGACATCGTACATCCATCATGACGTCGCGCGCTAGGACGATGAATCCGGTCACCCACCAGTTGACGCGAGTCACTGCCGCGCCGCAGCTTCCCCAAATGATCGTACCTCCGAGACGCCCTGCGACGGATACCATTCCGCGCGCGACAACGACGAAACAAATGCGAGGCGCGGTGGGCCGCTTTCTGCGAAACTCCGCGCGCCGACTTACGCTCAGTGCTCTCGTTGGCGTTTCGGTGCCCCGTTCGTCATCGGCGCAGTCGCACGCCGGGAAATACATGTACGTGGTGAAGGCAGTCGGCGACTGGGTCGTAGTTCCGCAGGTCATGGGGGCGTCTCTGGCTCCGCTCACCCACGTAGCCTTGAGCGCGCGCATCGGGCTGCGATCAACTCAACGTATCGACCCGTCGGCCATGCTCGTACTGCGCGATCCGATATCCCTTCGGATCGCGACGCTACGATGCAAACCGATTTCCCTATGTCGGGTACCACGCCACGTCGACCAGCTCACGTTTGCTACGGCCGCGCCACCCATAAGTGCGCACAGTAGAGCACTGTTCGCGCGCATCGGCGACGGGATGGAATCACGCGCCAGTGTCCGACAGGTTGGCGCACGCGGAAGGGCCGTAGACTGGGGTATGATGACGCTGGCCGTCGACTCCGGCGTAGTCGGCGTTGATGACCTCATCGCGCGACTTGGCAACGATCGGACGGGGCTGACGCTACGGCTATGTGCCCTGAGTGCGAGTAGCGGGCGCGACAACGATCCGTGCCAGAACACGACGCAGACTCGCGCGGCTGACTGCGAACTCGACCGCAGCACACCGTGCCCCTACGCGCTTGACGCGACGTCGCCCGCTATCGCGCTGAGTGCTATCTCACCGACCGCCGTCTCCATAACGATCCTCGCGCGCCGTGGGGCGAACGGCGCCAGCCAACCCATGGCAACGGCCGTCGGGGTGGTGAGTGGGCGTGGTGAGTATGACGCCATCGCCGCCGAGGTTGCGCACTATTGGCGTGATCTACGCGCCGTGCGCGACCATTTGTCAGATGAAGAGCTCCGCGCTCTATCGGCGGCCGCCTCGCTCGACGTCGCGCGGGCTCGTTCGCCATGAGTGACAGCGGAACGAGTTTTTTAGCGCATGTTACGTCTCGGCGATTCCTGCTGACGCTGGTGGGGCTGCTCGCGCTGGACCGGTGGCTTGAACACACGACCGTGGCACAACGGGCGACGCTTGGCGGCTTCGACACCGCGAATCTCCAGACCCGTACGCTCGATGCAGGGAAAACAGCAGTTATCGCCATCAGTGCGCAGGAGACGGCGAAGTACTTCAAGGGTAAGCGGCCCGTCCCACCCGATGCGCTGGCGAGCGTGGTCACGCAGCTGCTGCGGTTGAATCCCAGCGTGCTGGTGGTGGACGTGTTTACCGATGGACCGGGGTACAGCACGGCGCTGTTCGCTGACTCCACATTTGGCGCGAATCAGGACGCGGTCGTGTGGGCACGGGCATTGGATACAACCACCGCCGAGGCACTGCCGATCCTGAGCGGCCTGGACAGTCCTCCCGGGCGCTCAGGACTCGCTGTGATTCTGGCGGATGAAGACCACTTGGTACGACGATTCCGTCCCATGTACGCCGCTACCGGACAGGGTCCGGCGGAGGGCATGGCGTCCTTGCCCCTCGCTGCGGCACGCGCCTTCATAGAGCATCCCCACGGCGACACGCCCGTGCCGCAGTCGATTCCTTCGGACACTGCATCGATCGGGTTGCGCGAGTACGATCGCAATCCGCCGCTGTATCTGCTCGATGATGTATTGACTGCGGCTGCCACCGGTGCGGCGCTAGGCGCATTGTCCAACCGCGTGCTTGTCCTCGGTTTCATTGACGGTTCTGATCAGGTGCTGACGGCACGCGGTGTGCGCGCCGGCCCCGTTGTGGTGGCGGACGCGGTGGAAACACTGCTCGACGACAGACCGCCGATCAGACGACTGCCGGATTGGGCCGACTGGCTGAGTAAAATCGTGCTATCGCTGCTGGTCGGTTTCGTCCACTTCCGGCTGCCGCGTCAGGCAGCGGCCGCAGCCATGATCGTGCTGACGGGGTGCGTTGTATGGGGCGGGCTGATCGTCTTCGAGCGCACCGGTTTCTGGATCAACTATGTCCTCATCGTCGTCGGGTTCTGGATCGAGCAGTTGTATGGTGATGCCACACATGCAGACCATCACGCGACACCGGGCTGACGCCGTGCAGAGAGCCAAACGGTGCCGGTGCTCACGCTGACTCGATTCGCGCTGCTGGCGCTCACGGTGGGGGTCGGCCTCATGCTCGGCGAGCCCGTCGCATCACATGCCCGTGCGACCGGTCGCACACGGGCGATACAGCGGGCGCCACGTCACGTCGCGCTGTTCATCGGGATTGGCGACTACAAAGTGCTGACCGACGTGCCGAACTTCGCTGTCAACGGTGGCCTCACCGATCTGTCGGGACCAGAAAACGACATTCGTCGCATGCAGGCGAGTCTGCTGCAATGGGGTTTTACCGACACGGCGGACGTGAAGGTGCTAACCAATAGCGCTGCGACACGTGACGGCATCGCCCGCTCGTTTCGCTGGCTGCAGCAGCGTGCCTCCGATTCGTCGGATGTGGTGATGGTCTACTACTCAGGCCATGGCACGCATGTCCCGGACGAAAATCACGAAGAAGCGGACGGCGAAGACGAAGCCATTGTCCCGTATGACGCAGTGGACTTTTCACAGCCCGCCCAGGTGGTGATCGACGACTCGCTTGGTGTATGGCTTGGCGCGCTCACCACGCGCAACGTGACATTCATCGTGGATGCGTGTTTCTCAGGCTCGATCACCCGCGGGGAGCCGCGCGGTCACGCGAAGGGACTTCAGACATCGCGCGCGCTATCCGTGAACGACGGGCCGCGAGATGGGCTGCGGGAAGGTGGGGTACGCGGGCTTGGACACACGGTCATCTCGGCGTCCCGTAGCTTCGAGGTTGCTCAAGAGCTGCCCTTTCCCAGGAGCAGCACGCACTACAACGGCGTCCTCACGTATCACCTCACGCGACTGTTCGATGGTGCGTCGGCAACGCGTGGGTTGCGGTACGACGAGCTGATGGGTGCGTTGCGACAAGCCGTAGCCGGTGAGAGCGTTTCGCAGATTCCGCAAATTGAAGGCGATTCGACATCGCCGCTGTTTCGTTCGCGGGTCGGGGTGGCCAGTCGCGCGTTCTCAGTGGTGTATGCACAGCGCGGCAACGTGGTCACGCTCGGCGTTGGTGCTGCGCACGGCGTGCGCACCGGAGCGATCTACGACATCTTCGGCGCGGCGGAAACGCGCTTTTCCACGGGACGTGTGGCGCAGGTGCTCGTGACGGCGGTCGCGGACACGGTATCGACGGCCACGATGATCGGCGAATCGGGGGATGCCCCGCTCGAGGGGATGCAGCTGCCGACGAACGCTCGCGCCGTGCTGGCGCTCGTGCCACTCGGCGCGACAGACGTGCCAAAGCTGCGACTGTTCGTCGCTCCATCTGCGCAAGCGTCTTATGCACGCATCTCTGGTTTGGACGCCAGCCGGGTTGAGGTGGTGCGCGACTCTACGCGCGCGCATGCGACAATGACTCGGGATCGTGGGGTGCTGGAGGTGATCGCCGATGGCACCGTGCTGCCTCCATTGGAGTCGGCGAATCAGTCGACGCTGCGCACGGTGTTTCGCGGCGAGAGCGTGCTGGGATATCGGGACGGTGCGGTGTGTGATGCGCTGACACGAGCGTTCACCATCGCCAAGTTCGCGGCGCTCAACAACCCCGCCGCTCCCGAAGCGTTGCAGGCGTTTGTCCGTGTGGTGCCAACTACCGCGCGACCGCCCTTCGACTTTTCCAGCACGGCCGACAGCGTACGGACCGGCGACCAAGCCATTGTGTATGCGCTGGTGCGTGTGCCGGACGAGGCCGCGGCAAAAACCAGGCTGTACGTTTCCGTGGCTGCCACGGGTTTCGTCTCCAACGCAGCAATTCTGACCGACAGACCAGTTGATGCTCCGTTCCCCGTCAATGCCTGGATTCTCGTGTCCAAGCCGTTGACAATATCCCCGCCCGCAGGCCGCGAGATCATCAAATTCACGGTCAGTTCCAACCAGTACGATTTGTCGTCCTTGATCAGCTCTGCCAAGTTGTGTGACAAGAGCCTGCCCGAACCGATGCGCTCGGCTCGTTCAGGTGCAGACGCCGTGGCCGGCTGGACTACGGTGTCGCGGATTGTACATATTCTGCCCGCCAAACAACCCTAGCCGAGCGTCCTGATGATGCCGTTGCTGCGCGCACTGATCGGACCGGTACGTGTTGTCGCGACGATGTGGTTGGTACTCGCGCCAATGCACGCCGTTTCGGCGCAGGGCATTGGCGTTGGCGCCGCGGCAGACACCGGACTGCGCGTCAGCCGATACCACGCGCTGTTGATTGGCGTATCGCGGTACGCCGACGCTGGGTTTGCGAAGTTGTCCAAGCCGGTGGAGGACGCGAGGAGCCTACGAGACATCCTGATTGCACGCTACCGTTTCGCGGCCAACGACGTGAAGATGCTGGCAAACCCGCGGAAGGCTGATATTCTCGACGAGTTGCAGCGGCT
>JANMKU010000296.1:0-23060 GCA_031372205.1 Gemmatimonadaceae bacterium
CTGCTTCGAGCTGCGTGGGCACGCGCTGCAGTGGGCCGTCGTTCGAGACGAGCGTAAACTGCGCGTCGAGCTCGTGCAGGAGGCGCGGCGCCCGGACTGGGGGCGCCGCGCCAGTTGCCGAACCGCCATCCGTGCCGACGCGAATATTCAGCTGGTGTTGCACGGAGCCACTCGGCGAGGTCGTCGACACGTAGGTGACGTGTGTCGACCACTGCAGCGCCCGATCCAGCGGATCCGGCGCATGCACGACGATGTCTGCAAGAGCCGCGCTGTCACCGCGAAACGGTGCCCAGCGGAGGATTCGTCCACCGTCAAGCGTTAAGTTTGCCGGCGCGCCCCACGTGAGTTCCTGTCCATGATCGAGGCCAAGCCAGACGATGCATGCTTCGAGGAATTCAGCGTCTGAATCAGTTGAATCATGACGCGGGACAAGATTGAATTGAAGTGCGAGCCTTTGTTGCACGGGTATGTTGATTGACATTTGAACCCTGAGCTTCCGTCGTCGACGGCAGGGAGTGAAACTACTGCGCTATGCGAACACTTCTCCAGCGCGTGAGTCGGGCCGAGGTTCGAATCCGTCCGGCCACGGCGAGCGGAGTCGCTCGTGTGTCCGGTCGCATTAGTTCAGGATACGTTGCTCTCGTCGGATTCACGCACTCGGACACTGCGTCGGAGGTGCGATGGATGGTTGACAAGATCATCGGACTGCGGGTATTTCCAGATGAGAAAGATCGACTGAATTGCGACCTGACGCAACATGGCGGCGCCATTCTCGTCGTCTCCCAGTTTACGCTTTACGCTGATCTGCGGAAGGGCAAGCGCCCGAGTTTCCTCCGAGCCGCACCGGCCGCGCTGGCCACACCTCTCTATGACAGCTTCGTGCGCCAGCTCCGCGACGGTGGGGTTGAGGTACAGTGCGGAGAGTTCGGTGCCATGATGGACGTCGAGCTCGTAAACGACGGTCCCGTAACGCTTTGGCTAGAGCGCGAGGCCGACGGATAGAGGCTGCTGCCCTTGTGCATCGTGCCTGGGCGCCTGCCTCGAAACCTGGCAATGACTGCGAGCCAATGGGCGTCAAAGTGACGTCAGATCGGCGCTAAATGGGTCCGTCCTCTCGGTCGCCGGGATAGGTTGCGTTCATGTCCAACGTCGATACGCCCCATGTCCATCTTCCGCGCGTCATCCTCGCTTCACAGTCACCGCGGCGTCGCGACCTACTGACGCTCATCGGCATTCCGCACGAGGTGCTGCCAGCGAACGTCGATGAGTCAGTACTTCCAGGCGAAACCCCCGTTCCTCATTGCGAGCGGCTCGCGCGGGCGAAAGCGCAGACGCTTGCGCACCTGCATCACGACGCGATCGTCATTGGATCTGACACGATCGTGGTAATTGAGGGGGATATTCTCGGCAAGCCACGCGACGCGACGGACGCGGTGGCGATGCTCCAACGGCTGCGCGGTCGAACGCACACGGTCTTCACGGCGGTGGCGGTGTGCTACCGTGGGCAGGTACGCTCCGGCGTGGAAGCGGTGTCGGTGACGTTCCGGGATCTCGACGACGGGCGGATCGCGGCCTACGTCGCGACAGGCGAACCGATGGACAAAGCGGGTGCCTACGGCATCCAAGGCTACGGTGCGACAAATATCGAGCGCATTGACGGTGACTATTTCGCGGTCATGGGGCTCCCGCTCGGCCGCATGGTCGGCCTGCTCACAGAGCACGGCCTCACCTACATGTACGGCGCCATCACGGAGTGAGATGCTGCGCCAGGGCATCAAGTCGGGTTCGCTCATAGCGTTCGCGCCATCGTTCAAGCATTTGCCGTACCTGATCAACCGTGATGCGCTGCATGCGGTCCTCGCGGTACCGCATATCGAGCGGATAGTCTTCGCCCGCGTCCCCATAGGCATCGATCATCAAGTCGCGAGAAAAATCGTACGGTCCGACCCGTTTGGGATTGGTGTAGCCCAACAACGAGATCACTGGCGTGCGTAGCGCAACCGCGAGATGCAAAGGGCCAGTATCGGGAGACAGCGCCACCGCCGCACCATCCAGTATCGCCGACAGTCGTCGCAGCCCACTGCCGAGGGCCGACACCGCCATCGGTGCGTCACGACGGATGATCTGTTCGGCGCGTTGCTCGCGCTCGGAGCGCCCGCCCACCAATACCGGCTGCAGCCCGAATTCGTCCCAGAGCATCCGACACACCTGCGCCCAGCGTTCGGGCATCCAATCCTTTTCTGTTTTACTCGTCGCGACCACAATCGGTGCAATCGGTCGATCAAATTGCGCCAGAAAGGTGCGCTGCCACTCGCGTTCCTCTGCATTCCACGGTCCCAGACTCCATTGGATGGGACCACGCGGGATCTGGAGCGCGTCGAGAAATTCGAAGTATTGATCCTGCACGTGTTGCCCGACGTGCGGCGCGATGCGATGCGTGGTGAACAGCCAGTTCGCATCGCGCGCGCGTGCGCGGTCGAAGCCGAGTCGCACCGGGGCATTCGCGAGCCGCGTCACGATCCCGGCCTTGAAGTACACCTGCAGCGCCAGCACGACATCGAATCGACGACCTGCGAGGGCATGCCGCACGTGCGCGAACGCGCGCCATCCCTGTGCCCGATCGAATACTATGACCTCATCGACGAGGGGATGGCCACGCACTAATGTCGCCGGTCCGGGCTGCAACACCCACGTCACCCGCACCGACGGCACGCGCGCTTTGAGTGCGTGAATGATCGGCATCACGTGCACGGCATCGCCGACAGCACTCATCATGACGATCGCGATGTGATTGAGCTGCAGGGGCGGGAGCGGCGGCGTTGTCGTCACGCGCGTCACCGCGAGCGGGTCGGTGTGTCTGGCATTGTGGTCGCGGCATGCATCGCGTCAAATGCGCGTTGCTCGAACGCGGCGAGTTGTTCGTCAGATACGCTGCAACCGAAGTGGGAGCGCCACTTTCGCATGGAACGTGTGAGACGCGCCACGTTGGCCTGCATCACCGCGCGTGGCGAACGCGCGTGGTCCCAGAGCACCACGTCGACGTCAATGATCATCGCTTCCAGTGACTCCGTCGGTGTACGGCGCAAAAGTACGTTCTTCACATTCAGGTCGGGGTGAATGACGCCGTGCGCGGCGAGGGTGACCAGTAGCGCGATGGTCGAGTCGAGCGCCACCGGCAGTTCAATTTCCGGTGCAAGACCGGCAGCGATGATGCCCAGGTCGACCGCATCAGGGATGTAGCGCGAGACGACGTCCACGGTGCGAAACCCGAATGTGGACGCGTACCGCGCAAATCCCAGTACCTCCGTCGTGGGGATACCCTGCGCCCGAAGCGCGTGCGACCTCGCCAGTTCACGCGGCGCTCGCGTGGGCATGCGGAACCGGTCACCGGTTAACGGCGCAAGCAATCCACCATGCCATGCATGGCGAATGACAACGGTATCGTTCGACGCTGGAAGCTGTGCGACGTACACCGGCGCGCGTCCACGCAGCGCACGCGGCTGCGGCAGCGCCGACGCCCACTGGTAGAGAGAACCATGTCGCGTGACGAGGTCGGCCAAGGCCGTGGCCACGGAACCGATCGCCGTCACGTCGCCGTCGCCAATTGGATACGTGCGGACATTCGGCACCGCGCTCAACACTGTCACGTGGGCTGCTCGAGAGACCACACGGACTCGTGAATCCCAGAGTGTCGCACGGGAATCAGTTCTGGACGCTCGCGCAAGGCCTGCGCGTGCGTGAGGGACTCGCGAACCGCCCGGCTTATCAGGATGTCACCTCCCTGTGCCAATGCGCACAGTCGACTTGCCAGATTCACGGTGTCACCGATGAGCGTGTACTCCAGGCGACGGGGCGATCCAATGTTGCCAACGAACGCGTCGCCGCTATGGATGCCGATTCCGACGTTCAGCGTTGGTCGACCTTCCGCTGCCCACCGCGTATTGAGGTGCGCCAATTCGCCTTGCATGTCGCGCGCGGCCGTGAGCGCGCGATCACTATCGTCAACTGCGGACTCCGGCGCACCCCAATAGGCCATCAGTGCGTCGCCGATGAACTTGTCCAGCGCCCCGTGGTGTCGGAACACGCACTCCACCATGACGCCGAAGTATTCATTCAGCTGCGCCGCCATCATCATCGCCGGCAATGATTCCGCGATGGCCGTGAATCCGCGAATATCGCTGAAGAGCACCACCACGTGGCGGCGCTCGCCACCCGGCGATACCGCACCCGTTTCGGCCGCGATACGTTCGGCCAGGCGCGGTGTGAAGTAGCGCTCGAAGTTGTCACGCACCCGAGCCGCCGTGCGGAGACGTGCACTCGCCGCCTCTCGCTCGACCGCTGCCGCGGCAATGCCGGCGATCGCCACCAGAAACCCCAAGTCGTCTTCGCTAAACGCGTGTGCGTCGCGCAGGTTGTCTATGTAGAGCATGCCGAGCGTGACGCGTCCCTCTCCCAGCATTGGCGCCGCCATGGCCGACCGAACAGACTGGCGTACGACCGATGCGCCGATGGTGCGCAGATCCGAGGTCGCATCGTGTGTCAGCAGCGCGACCTGTCGGTGCGCCACACCATCGGCAATTGCGCGCGGCACCGGCCGGAAGTCTTCATCGCCATGTTGATCGCGAGCGAGTCGCGTCACCAACGTGCCTGTGGCGTCGGGCAACATCACCGCCACTCGGTCCACGTCAAAGGTTGCCAACAGATCGCTGACGATCACATGGAGCAACGCTTCCACCGACTCGAGGCCGCCGAGTCGCTGCGCAATGGTGACCAACTTTGCCAGTCGATCACCGGCAATCGCGGCGACGGCTTGCTCGCGGGACGGGACCACTCGCTCGTGCCGAACGGACGTCGCGTTGTCGAGCGGCGTGGGCCGCGGGGATGGGGGATCGGCCGGTGTTACGCCAGCGAGGAGGACCTGAAAGGCGATGGACCCGAACGCGAGCGTGTCACCTGGGCCGGCGAAGCCTTTCCGCACACGGCGGCCGTTGATCCATGTGCCGTTGCGCGATCCCTTGTCTTCAACCGCGACGCCCTCGGGGACACTCTGCAACTCGGCATGACGGCGCGAGACGATGTGGTCGAGGATGGGAATGTCGCACGTCAAGTCGCGTCCAACCGTCATCACGGTGCTGTCATCGATCGGGAATCGCCTATCCCCCGCTGCTGAGACGAGCACGAGCGGCATGCTCAGGTCAGAGACGAGGAAATCGGTGCTGCCGCTGCGCGCACGCGACCAATCGCGGTGAGCATGGCGCGGGCTTTGTTCTCCGACTCCTCCCATTCCATGACGGGATCGGAGTCGTAGACGATGCCGCCGCCTGCTTGCACGGATGCAACCCCGTCGGCAATCACACACGTGCGAATCGTGATCGCCAGATCCATGCGCGTGTCGCCGGCGCCAATAAATCCGATCGCCCCAGCGTACGCGCCACGACGTTCTGGCTCCAGCTCATCGATGATCTCCATCGCTCGCACCTTGGGCGCGCCAGACATCGTTCCGGCCGGAAAGACAGCGCGAAATGCGTCGAGTGCACTGGACCCGTCGGCGAGGTCCCCTTCCACCTGACTGACAATGTGGAAGACATGGGAATACCGTTCGACCGTCATCAAGTCCGTCACCTTAACCGAGCCGTACGTCGCCAGACGTCCGACGTCATTGCGCCCGAGATCGACCAGCATCACGTGTTCGGCGCGCTCTTTCTCGTCGCTCAGGAGTTCGGCGGCCATCGCCTCGTCTTGCTCGGGTGTTTTGCCACGCGGACGCGTGCCCGCGATTGGGCGCACGGTGATGCGCCCGTCGGCGACGCGCACGAGCAACTCCGGTGAACTGCCAACAAGCTCCAACCCGTCGAGCAACAAATGGTACATGTACGGCGACGGATTCAATGCGCGCAGGGCCCGATACAATGACGTCGTATCGAAGTCGAGTGGCAGGGCCATGCGACGGGCGAGCAGGACCTGAAACGCGTCACCAGCCACGATGTATTCCTTGATGCGCGCGACCGCCTGCAGGTAGGCGTCGCGCGTGAACGTGGACACACCAACGGCCGGTGGCGCGTCGGCAGCCAAAGCCAGCGGCGCCAGCACGTCAGGACCGTGCAGTCGGGCGATGGTCGCGTTGAGCGTGCGCTCGGCGTCATCGTACAATGCCTGCAACGTGTCATCGCTCGCGTTCGCCGGCACAGACACCGACACAATGACGCGCGCCTGCCCACGCCAGTTATCAATCACGACCAGGGCGCGCGTGAACACAAAGACCGCGTCGGGATAGTTGAGCGTGCGCGGTGGCGCATGCGGCAGATGTTCGATGTGCCGCACCACGTCGTACGCAAAAAATCCCACCGCGCCACTCCAGAACGGACCCAGTTCGGGGACGTGGACCGGGCGCATGTCGCGAATGATGTTCCGAAGATCGCCGATGGGGTCCGACGGTGTGCGCGCACCGTGCCAGCCCGCAGCGTCGGACCAATCCTCCACGAGGCCATCACGCAACCGCCAGGCGCCACGGGGCTCGGTGCCGAGGTAGGTGTAGCGCGCCCACGTTTCGCCGCCGGCCGGCGCTGACTCAAGGAGAAACGCAAACGGTCCGCGCCGCAGCTTGGCAAAGGCAGCGACCGGCGTACACTGATCGAGCAAGCAGTCACGCCAGATGGGTACCACACCGCCATGCGCGATTGCCTGAGCAGCGCGCGCGCGGAAGTCGACAAAGGAAGACATGCTGCAAGTTCGCCGCGACGCTCGCACCGTGGCAAGCGAACCGGTAGCATTCGGAATGGATTCACTCGATTCTGCTGGCACGCGCATCACTGTCGGTGTTGTCGACGTGGTGGTGCTGACGGCGGCTCCCGCCGGTCGGCGCGAACGATGGCGTGTGCTCACCATGCGGCGCGCCGCAGGCACGCGCTGCACGGGCGCGTGGGAGATTGTGCACGGCCGAATCGAAGCCGGTGAAACGCCAACCAAGGCCGCAGCCCGCGAAGTGCGTGAGGAGACGGGGCTGCCGCCGCTGCGGCTGTACAGCGTCGCCGTCAATCCGTTCTTTCTGCATCAGAGCGATACCGTGCAACTGGCGATTGTGTTCGCCGCTATCGTCGCATCGTCAGCTCTTATCCTGGGATCGGAGCATGATCAGTATCGGTGGCGCACACCGGCCGCCGCGCTCAAGGCCTTGGCGTGGCCACGCGAGCACCAAGCGGTCGCGTACGCGCTGCATCTGCTTGCTGACGGCGACGCGGGACCGCTTGAAGACGTGCTGCGTATCCCGCAGTAGCGTGAGCGTCGGCTAGCTGCCCTTCTTTGATGCGGCCGACGCGCGGGATCGCACGGCGGCGCGCTCCCGTTCAAGACGCTGCGTCACGTCCGTCCAGTTCGTGGTGGACATCCGACCTTCCATTTGTGCAGTGAGCGGCTGGTTAACGTCCAACTGCCCGTCGAAGACGATCAAGGCGGACTGCACTTCACGCTGCTTCAGGCGGTACTCGCCAAATCCCGGCGAGAGTGGGAGCACATCTATCGGCCGAAAATCCCGACCGACATTGCTGATGATGAACTCCTGTGGCGAGAAGCGGGTCTCGCCTTGTTCCAGCGCGAAAAAGTTGACATACCAAATCGAGTAAGAGGTCAGCCGCCCGCGGTCGCGCACGCGCGCCAGCTCCTTCTCTCGGCTGCGCAGAATGTCGTGCAACGATCGGTAGGAGTCTGAACTGAGGAGACGAATGACGCGTTCGTCGAGTGGTATCGCGCGGACCTGAAGCCCTCCCGACGGCGCAATCTCGAGCGCCACCTCGTTCTGCCGCAACGAACCGAAACCAACGGGCACCATATTCGGATCCAGACTGTCAACCGCCGCGGATGTCTGGGTGGACGGCGGCAGCTGCGCGGGCAAGGGCGGCGCCGACGCGCACGCATTGACGGCGCCGAACGCCAAGACCAGAGCGATGCGGTGCATCACGGCACCCTCCAGTCGGGCAGCGCCAACAGGGCAACGAGCGCGGAGGCCAGGTCGTCACGTCCCTCACCGGTTCGCGCGCTGAAGGGGACGATCTGATCGGCGTCGAGGCCGAGTTGCTCCGCGAGGGACTTGACCAGGGTCTTGGCCTCGAGCGCTTTTACTTTGTCGACCTTCGTGGCGGCGACAATCGTCGGTGCACCCACGTCGGCCAGAAAGTCGAGCATCAAGCGATCGTCGTCGGTGGGGTCATGCCGGACGTCGAGGAGCAATACGACACCGCGCAACATGGGACTGTCGGCGAGATACCCTTCGATGAGCGGCTTCCACTCCGCTTTCCGCGTCTTCGAAATGCGTGCGTACCCGTAGCCGGGAAGGTCTGCCAGCACGAACGCGTCGTTGACGCGAAAGAAATTGATCTCCCGCGTGCGACCGGGCGTGTTGCTCACGCGCGCGAACGCTTTGCGGCGCATCAGACGATTGAGCAGCGACGATTTTCCAACATTGGAACGACCGGCGAATGCCACTTCCGGAAATTCTGCCGGTGGGCGCCAACCGCCTTTCATGGCCATCGGTCCAATGAACTCGATGTCTTTGATGACCAGCGGATCAACCGCGGTCACGTGGGACGCTCCACGAGATCGGCGCGTGTGACTGAGTCAAGGAATGGGGCAGGCAACGCGGTGCGCAGTGCGAGCGTCAAGACTTCATCCATCGTTTTCACGGGGTGCCATGCGACCTGCGTTCTCGCGTCATCCGGCAGTTCGGCAAGGTCCTTGGCATTGCCGAACGGCACAATCACATGCGCGACGTGATGCCGATGGGCGGCGACGCCCTTTTCGCGAATGCCGCCAATCGGGAGCACGCGACCGCGCAGCGTGACTTCACCAGTCATCGCCACATCGCCACGTACCGGAATGCCCGTGAGCGCACTGACGAGTGCTGTGGCAAGCGCGATGCCGGCCGATGGCCCATCCTTTGGCGTCGCACCAGCCGGCAGGTGCACATGAATGTCGCGCGTGCGATAGAAATCCGGCGGGAGTCCGAGCGCATTTGCGCGTGATCGCACATAGCTCAACGCCGCCGCAGCGGACTCCTTGATGACCTCGCCCAACGTACCGGTGAGCTGCAAACGGCCCCGACCAGGCACCACACTCACTTCGATCTCGAGCAAGTCACCGCCCACGCTGGTGTAGGCCAGTCCCGACGCCACGCCAACCCGATCGAGCAGCCCCTCGTCGTCGGCGTCATGAGGCGCGGGCCCGAGCATGTCGGTCAGCTCCGTGCTGTCAACCGTGACCAGCGCATCAACCGCGATATCACGACGGGCCAACTTGCGCGCTAATCGGGCGATGCGACGATCGAGGTCACGCACTCCTGCTTCGCGTGTCCATCCGCGTATCACGCCCGTGAGCAGATCGGGAGCGAGCTGCACATGTTCGGCGTTGATACCGTGCGCTGCGAACTGGCGCGGCACAAGGAAGCGACGGGCGATCGCGAGTTTCTCCGGCTCGAGATAGCCCGGCAGGCGAATAATCTCCATGCGATCGCGCAACGCTTCGGGGATCGACGCGAGCGAATTGGCAGTGGTGATGAAGAGCACTTGCGACAAGTCGTAGTCGACTTCGAGGAAGTGATCATTGAAGGCGTGATGCTGCTCGGGGTCGAGCACCTCGAGGAGTGCAGCGGCCGGATCACCACGCCAGTCGTTACCCAGTTTGTCCACTTCATCCAGCAGGATCACGGGATTGACGGTCTCCGCACGGCGCATGGCCTGGATGATGCGCCCCGGCAACGCACCAATGTAGGTGCGGCGATGGCCGCGGATCTCGGCTTCGTCGCGCACACCACCGAGCGCCATCCGTACAAAGCGGCGCCCCAAGGCGTGGGCGATCGAGCGCCCAAGCGACGTTTTTCCAACGCCAGGAGGGCCGACCAGGCAGAGGATTGGCCCCGGCAATTTCCCAACACGCCCCAGCACCGCGATGTGGTCGAGGATGCGTTCCTTGACGTCGTCGAGGCCATAGTGATCGCCGTCAAGTATGGCGCGACCATGCTCGAGGTCGACCGAGTCGTCGCTGCGCGTCGTCCACGGCAAGGCGAGGACCCAGTCCAGCCACCCACGCGCGACCGCCGCGTCGGGCGAGGTGGGCGCACTACGCCGCAGCTTGCGTAGTTCACGATTGGCTCGCAGCGCGATCGCGGGCGGAAGTTCCCGGTCGACGATCTGCTTGGCCATGTCTTCGACGTCATCGCCGTCGTCTTGGCCCAGCTCCTTGTGAATCGCCCGCAATTGCTCTTGCAGAAAAAACTCGCGCTGATTCTGAAAGAGGGACCCGCGCACTTGTTCGTCGATCTTTCGCTCGAGCTTGAGCAGTTCGAGTTCGCTGCCCAGGAGTTCAACCAGTCCGCCAGCGAGTTCACGCAGCGTAGGCGACTCCAGCAGGCGTTGTCGTTGCTCAATGGTGACGTGCAGATGGGCGGCAATTCCGAAGGCCAACCGTTCGTCGTCGTCCAATCCCTGCAGCAATCCGACGACTTCTGGCGGGAGTCGTCGCTGCAAACCGGCGTACTCTTCGAACAGGGTCAACGCGTAGCGCACGCTGGCGTGTGTGTCGTTCACCCGCTCCCGCACGCCACCTTCATCGTGCGCCAAGGGAAAGGGCAGCACGCGTGCCTCAATCAACGGGCTGCGCTTGGTGGAGGAAAACCGCTGCACGCGCACGCGCGACAGACCTTCCACCAAAATCTTTGTGGTGCCGCTGCTGAGACGCGTCACCTGCTGCAGCCGGGCCAGCACGCCGATCCGGTGCAAGTGCGAGGCACCCGGCGTGTGGACATCGGCACTGCGCTGCGTGATCAGGAGCAGCTCTTTTGACGCTCCCTCCGCTGCTTCGGCCACGGCCGCGAGCGAACCTGCACGGCCAACCAGCAGGGGCATCGCGACGTGGGGGAAGAGCACCACATCACGCAGCGGAAGAACCGCGAGTCGCTCGCTCAGGCTTCCTTCTTCTGGCGCTTCGGCGCGATTTCGAGAAGCGGTGGCCCGCCGGTGTTCACCGACGCTTCCGTGACCTTCACCTCAACCACGTCATCGCGTGTCGGAAGGTCGAACATGGTATCGAGCAGCGTTTCTTCGAGGATGGCACGAAGTCCGCGTGCACCGGTCCCGCGCTTGAGCGCCTTTGCGGCGATGGCGCGCAACGCCGACTCTTCGAACGTGATCTTGACCTCTTCCAGATCGAATAGCCGCTGATACTGCTTGGTCAACGCGTTCTTCGGCTCCTTGAGGATCTGCACGAGCGAATCTTCATCGAGCGCTTCGAGCGGGACGCAGACGGGCAGGCGGCCCACCAACTCGGGGATGATGCCGAAGCGGAGTAGGTCATCCGGCTCGACTTCGGCGAAGGGCGTCTTGACGGTGGTCTTGTGGATCGCTGTGACCTTGGACTGGTCACCCTTCTCGCCGCTGTAGCCAATCTGCCGACGGCCCGTGCGCGCTTCGATGATTTTTTCGAGACCATCAAAGGCACCGCCGCAAATGAACAGGATGTCCTTGGTGTTGATCTGGATGTATTCCTGTTGCGGATGTTTGCGTCCACCCTGCGGCGGCACCGAGGCGATGGTGCCTTCGAGGATCTTAAGGAGCGCCTGCTGCACGCCCTCACCGGACACATCACGCGTAATGCTTGGGTTCTCTGACTTGCGCGCGATCTTGTCGATCTCATCGAGGTACACAATGCCGCGCTCACACTCGGCGACGTTGAAATCGCCGGCCTGCAGCAACCGCACCAAAATGTTTTCGACGTCTTCGCCGACGTAACCGGCTTCCGTTAACGTGGTGGCATCGGCAATGGTGAACGGCACGTCGAGGATGCGCGCCAGTGTCTGCGCCAGGAGCGTCTTGCCGACGCCGGTGGGCCCGATCAACAGGATATTCGACTTGTCCAGCTCGACGTCATCTTCGCGCGCTGAACTCGCCGCGTTGATGCGCTTGTAGTGATTGTACACAGCTACTGACAGCGCTTTCTTCGCCAGCTCCTGACCAATCACGTACTGATCAAGGATGCTCTTGATCTCACGCGGTGTTGGAACCTGCGTGATGGCTTCGGCAACTTCGCGCTCTTCGTCCTCGGCCAGGATCTCATTGCAGAGCGCGATGCACTCATTGCAAATGTAGACCGACGGACCCGAAATGAACTTTCGGACCGCGTCCTTGGACTTGCCACAGAAGGAGCAGCGAAGGTGCTTGTCGTGGGACATGTCAGACCGTATCGAGAGGCAACGGGCGGAGCGACGAGGCGGTGACGACGTCCGTCACTCCGTAGAGTTAAGCCACGTAGCCGGGCAGGGTCAAGCAACTGCGAACGCCAACGGGCTTCTGAGTGGACTCGGCCACCCGAGGATAAAGTATCGGCGGCTGCCAGCGTAAGACGAGCGGCGGAATCACGACCCGACTCCGCCGCCACGCTCTGTTACACCACCGGCCATCGAATAGCGACTAGCGAGCGGCGACCAGCTCTGCCTGGTGCGAAATGACGATGTCAACCAGCCCGTAGACTTTGGCGTCTTCGGCGGACATGAACCGGTCGCGGTCCGTGTCGCGCTCGACTTGCTCCACCGGACGGCCGGTGTGCTTGGCCATAAGCTCATTCATCTTCGACCGGAGATACAGAATCTCACGCGCCTGAATTTCGATGTCGGAGGCCGAGCCACCACCACCGTTTTGCGACGGCTGGTGAATCATGATGCGCGAATGCGGCAACGCACTCCGCTTCCCGGCCTCACCAGCGCAGAGCAGGAACGCGCCCATGCTGGCCGCCATGCCCATGCACGTCGTATGCACCGGTGCCTTGATGAATTGCATGGTGTCGTACATCGCCAAACCAGCGGACACGCTACCGCCCGGCGAGTTGATGTAGAGATGAATGGGTTTCTCCGGATTGTCCGCATCGAGGAACAGCATCTGTGCGATGATGACGTTCGCCACGTCATCGTTGATCGGTGTTCCGAGGAACACGATGCGGTCCATCAACAAGCGCGAGAAAATATCGTAGGTGCGCTCGCCGCGGCTCGACCGCTCGATGATGTAGGGCATGTACAGCGCCATGGGACTCCTTGCTAGGGCGGTGAAACGGAATGGTGTCGAACTAGGACGCGCTAACCGTGTTGCGTTCGAGCAACCACGCGAAGACGCGATTCTCAGTGAGCTCACGCTCGATTTCCTGCAGTCGCCCAGCCTTCTGCAGCTGCGCGTACACCTGGCCGGGGTCGGCGTTCCTGGACTTCGCCATCTCTTCAACCCGTGCATCAACATCCGACGCGCTCGCCGTCAACGACTCGCGCTCGGCCAGCGTGTCGACAATCAGATCGCGTCGCACCTGCCGTTCCGCCATCGGTCGAAACTCTTCACCGAAGCGCGCTTTTTCTCCATCCGGCACGCCGTACATTTTCATATACCCGTCCACCAGCTGTGTGACCCAGCTGGCCGGGACATCGAACGGATTGGCCTCGCCGATCTTGTCAACCAACTGCGCACGCAAATCCGCATCGCCTTCGCGAGTTGCCTGATCGAGCATGTCCGTACGCACGGCCGTGCGCAGCGCATCAACCGTA
Organism: Gemmatimonadaceae bacterium; assembly: GCA_031372205.1. Lineage (GTDB taxonomy): Bacteria > Gemmatimonadota > Gemmatimonadetes > Gemmatimonadales > Gemmatimonadaceae > Gemmatimonas. Next base: position 13,568 of record JANMKU010000296.1, read on the forward strand.
TCGAAGTCGCCCATTTCACGCGCGAAACCATCGTCAAGCGCGGGCAGCGATTTGCGCTTCACATCATTGACGGTGACGCGCGCAAGTTTGGTGGTCCCACGCTGCGATTCGTCAGGAAAATCGTCCGGCCAACGCACCGGGCGCTCGATGGTGTCGCCCTCGTTGGCTTCCATGATGAGCTCTTCGATGCCAGGAATTGCCTGACCACCACCGAGCACCAATCGGTATTCCTTGGACTCGGGCAACACGCCAGATGCGTCTGCGGTGGACAACATCACGGTGACCATGTCCCCGGGTGCGGGCTTGTCGGCGATGGGCGACCAGTTGGCCTTTTGTTCCCGCATCCGCTCCAGCTGTTCGTCCACCAGCGCGTCGGTCACGCTTGCACTGCGCCGGATGACCGTGAATCCGCTGACGGTCGACAGCGCGAGATCCGGACGCAGCTCACAATGCAACTCGAACTCGAGCGCCTGACCCGGCTCGTACTTGACATCGTGCACGTGTGGTTGTGAGGCCAGTTTGAGCTGTTCGCGCTCAATGGCTTCCTTGAACGCCTCGTTAATGACCAGCTCAATGGCTTCCTGCCGGATCGCATCCGCGAAGCGCTTACGGACCATGGACGGTGGCGCTTTGCCTGGGCGAAATCCTGGGAGACGGACCTGCGTCGCGTACTTGCGCGCGGCCTTGTCTTCGTAGACGGCAACCGTTTCCGGCGGCACAGAAATCTGCAGTCGGCGCGAAATGCCCGTCTGCGCAGAAGGGGCGATCGAAATGTTCATGGGGGAAAACTAATGAGACGCCGCGTCGAGAAGAACGGCGCGTTGATGTCGGGCACTGTCTAGCGTAGACGACCCGCTGTGGCGACATCTCTTAATGCCGTATCACGATCAGGACGCACGACACGCCGTGGTTCAGCGCGCAGTGCGAGGGCGAGGGGCAGCGCCATCGCGACGGTTCCCAGCACGCCCGCCACGACCATATCCTGTCCAAGACAAATCCCGATGGGCAGGAACCCGTTCACGGCGTAGAGCAGCAGTGGAAAGCGGTACCGCGAGACGCGCGAGGCCCATTCGGATGGCGGTACGATGGCCAGCATGGCACGCGCAACCAGCACACCGGTGAGCAGCCAGCCTAGCCAATTCGTCAGCGGCATGCCGAAGAAGAACGGCGTGCCGATGAACCGCGCGATCGGCGAGTGGCTGGTGAGATCCGGTACGTTCCACAGCCAGTGACGAGTTTTGACCATCGCCGGATCCATCGACACGTCCCACGCGGTCAGCACGAGCCCGCCGACCAATGCCCACCACCAACGCGACCTGTTGTCGTCGCGTGCGGGTAGCAGTCGTCCGCAGATCGCGAGCGATGCGACCAGCATGTAAAACCACGAGGTCGGGATATTGAACGGTACCAGCCCCGCAATCTTGTACCCGAGTTGATCGGTGTACCCGTACACGCCGAATGGATAGCCCGTGCTTGTACCGGTCAACTCCGCGGAAAGCGAGAGACCGAAGCTGATGGCAAACACCACGAGCGCGCGCCGAACGCCAACGCAGTAGGCAAGGAAACCGAGTCCAGCAATCGCCCCCAGTACCACGGTCGTTTGTCCACCGTAGGTGAACATGAACGCCAGGACTTCCTGATTACGCGGCGTCTGTAGCCACGCGGGCGGTGGCGGCGCGAGAAACGTCGCGAACGCGAATGCCGAAAAGAGCGAAAGTCCGGCGTGCACCAACAGCGCCAGCGTTGCAACGCGTAAAATGGATGCGGAGCCGGGTGATGCGTTGCCGACGGTGTGTGCAGCAGGCATACGTCGCACTCAGGCCAAACGCACGATTGTTTCGCGCGCGACCGCGTCGGGCTCCCAGACGATGCGCGGATCGTCGGCCAGCGTCGCAGGATCGACGGGCAGCGCCCGATGGCGCCACGCGTCCCAGAGGATGCCGACGCGTGCCATGCGTCCGAGTCGTGCGCGCGACCCGATGGTGTCATAGTGCTGGGCCTCAATGGCCGACAGGATGGCCGCGTAACCCGTCGCACATGCCGTGGCGCATCGCTGTGCGTCCACCTCGAGCATGGCGATACCCGGGCGCGCCGCATCGTACAGCGCGCGCGCGCGCGACCCACCTCATATGCCATCATCTGCATCCAGCGCGGATCACTGGCGAGGTGGCGATTCTCAAACACGTCGATCTGTTCCAGGCCAAATCGACGCAGGTCGTCGGCCGGCAAGTAACACCGACCGCGTTTCGCATCTTCGCCGACATCACGCAAAATGTTCGTCAGCTGCATCGCCACGCCCAAGGTGCGCGCGTACCGTACGGCGCGTTCGCGCATCGCCGGCCCGCCGGGCACACCAAAGACGTGCGTGCACATTTCACCAACAGAACTTGCGACGCCCTCGCAATACGCTTCGAGTGAGGCCCACGTGTCATACGCGGCTGGTTCCAGATCACGCGCCACGCCATGCAGCAGCTCGAACAGTGGCGCGGCGGGCACGCGGTACGTACGCGTCACCCAGGCAACCTCCCGAAACACGGCGCCGCTTGGGCGCCCGTCAAGCGCGGCCTGCAACTGCTGTTCGTACTCGCGCAGATGCTGCGCGAGCGCCGTCACGTTGCCGTGTTCGGCCTGGTCGACCAAGTCGTCGGCGATGCGGCAGAAGGCGTACAAGGCGTACGCTGCCCGTCGCTTCTGCTGTGGAAGCAGACGGCTGGCGAGTGAGAACGTGCGCGCATGGGCCCGCGTGATCTGTTCGCACTGCAGCGCGTCTTCACTGCGGTCAGTCCGGATGCGGTCAATCATGCGACGTCGGAGTCGCGCGTCAGCGTTGAAACGTCCAAAAGGAGCACTGGTTTTGGGCGGACGGAACCACGGATGGGATTCCGCTGGGTAGAGAGTTCAGGGGCGTTGCTGACGAGCACCACGTTGATCGGTGCGACGTCCTGTGATCTCAACGCGACCGCCGGCCGACGGTTCCATGAACGGAGTGAAGCGACCTGGAAAGAGTGTCCCCATACCCCACAACTGTCAACTAAAGTTGACGCTTTCCCACGGAAACTGTCAACCTTCAGTTGCAGTTGATTCTCGATGCGAACGCCCGGACTCGAACCGGGATGGGTTGCCCCGCCAGCTCCTAAGGCTGGTGCGTCTACCAATTTCGCCACGTCCGCGCGCGCCCGGTCCAGCGATGGTGCCAAATAGTAGCGGATCCCACGCGTCTGAGACATTGCCATCTGGCTACGCCTCGGGCGCCCGCACGGATGTCGTAAACGATCAGGGGCGCCGACACGACTCATCGTGTCAGCGCCCCTGAAGGGCTCTCGATGCGGCGCGCCTAGTTGCGCCCTGGCTTCAATTGCCGACGCGGATATTGACCACGTTGGTGGCGCCACCTTGGGCAACGGACATCACTAGCAGGCTGATGTAGTCGCCGTCCTTGAGCCCGGCAATCACAGACTGCAGGTCGGCCACACTTTTGACGGCGTGCTTCGGTGCAGGGTAGAGCACCTCCAGCACGATGTCCGTTCCCGCAGATAGCTTGTCGCGAGCCGGTCCCGACTTGGAGACCTCGGTGACCAACACACCTTTTCCCGACTCGAGCTTGAACACCTTGACCATTTCGGCGGGGACAACGTCCAACGAGACGCCGAGCTTCCCGACCGCACTGCCGGCCGAGCCGGGTACAGTGGGCGCAACGGCAACCTGGGCGGTGGAGTCGGCTTCCGTGAGCTTGACCTTGAACGACTTCTTGTTGCCGAAACGAAGCACCTCAACGGGCACCGTTTCGCCAATTTTGTGCGAGCGCACAATGCGCTGGAGCGAGCTCACCCGGTCTACGGGCCGTCCGTCGATCGCCACGATGACGTCACCAACTTCGATACCAGCCATCTTTGCCGGTCCACCATTCGCCGGATTGAAGCCGCCCACTTTGACGCCGGCGACCTTGGTGAGGCCGTTGATGCCTGCGTCCTCCGGCTCCAGCGGCTGGACCGCGACGCCCATGATCGGCAGGCGAACGCGCCCATCCTTGATCAGCATGTCGGCCACCGACTTGACAAGCGTGATCGGTATGGCAAAGCCGTAGCCGGAGTAGAATCCGGTCTCGCTGGCGATGGCGCTGTTCAACCCGATCACTTCCCCGCGCAGGTTGATGAGCGGGCCGCCAGAATTGCCCGGGTTGATGGCGGCGTCCGTCTGGATGAAGTCCGAGATGTTGAAGCTGGTCGTACCAGGCAGGCGAATTTCCTTGCCGCGACCCTTGGCGGAAATGATGCCAGCGGTGACCGTGAAATCGAGTCCGAGCGGATTGCCAACGGCGAGCACCCAGTCGCCAATGCGCAGCGTTTCGTCGTTGCCCACCGTGAGGGTGGGAAGGCCCTTCGCGTCGATTTTGACGACGGCCACATCGGTGGTCGCGTCCGCACCCACGACCTTCGCCTTAAACGTGCGCCCGTCACTGAGCGTGATGGAGACCTGATCGGCGTCGGCGACGACGTGGTTGTTGGTGATGATGTAGCCGTCGGTCGATACGAGAAAGCCAGAGCCCTCGCCGCGCTGATCCTGCGGCTGTCGCTGCTGTTGTCCGAATTGGTCGAGAAACTCTTCCATGCCCTGCGGCGCTCGGCCGCGGAGCCGGTTCTGCACTGGCCGTGCATTGCGGGTCGTGTTCACCGCCACAACCGCTGGCGTGACGCGTTCCGCGATATCGGCGAAGGAGCCCATCGCCATTGGGGCGGCGGGACTGCTGACTGTCATTGCACGGGTCGGCTGTGTGCTCTGCGCCCAGCCAAATCGGGTGAAGTCCATGCTCGAGGCGAAGAGCACGCCACCGACGAAGCCGAGCGACGCCGCCGTGGCGAAACGAAAGCGTGTGAATCGAGGAGCCATGTGAGTCTACCGTTCGAGGTCAGGTTCGCGTTCAGTGCACCGGAGGCCGACTCGAAGAGTGTCGAGTCGGCCACCGCAATGATAGGACACCGAAACAGGTCGCAGTGTTTCCTGCGACCGTTTTGGGACGGCGCTTACTTCTTGTCGTCGACGATTTCGTAATCGGCCTCGACGACTTCTTCGGCCTTTGCGTCGGCGGGCGTTCCCGACGGACTGCCTGTCGGACCGGACCCATCCGCGGTTGGCGCCGAATCGGCGGTCTGCTGATAGAAGGCCTGCCCAGCCTCGCTATACGCCTTGCTCAGTTCTTCCTGCGCGCTTCGGATCTCGGCCATGTCATCGCCGCGGAGCGCCTTGCGCGCGCGCTCGATGGAGCCATCGATGCGCTCCTTGAGTGCGGGTGCCACCTTGTCGCCCCACTCCTTGACGTTCTTTTCCACTTCGTATGTTTGCGAGTCGAGACGATTGCGAATCTCAATCTCCTCCCGCCGCTTTTTGTCTTCGGTCGCGTTCTTTTCCGCGTCCTTGACCATCTTGTCGATGTCGTTGTCGGAGAGACCGCTTGACGCTTCGATGCGGATCTTCTGCTCCTTGCCACTCGCCTTGTCGCGCGCTGTCACGTGCAGGATGCCATTCGCGTCGGTATCGAATGTGACCTCAACTTGCGGCATGCCACGTGGTGCGGGCGGAATACCCGTGAGCTGGAACTTGCCAATCGTGCGATTGTAGGTCGCCAGATCGCGTTCGCCTTGCAGCACGTGGATTTCGACCGTGGTCTGATTGTCGTCGGCGGTGGAAAACGTCTCGGCTTTCTTCGTGGGGATGGTTGTGTTGCGCGGAATGAGCACCGTCATCACGCCACCAAGTGTCTCAATGCCGAGCGAGAGCGGCGTCACGTCGAGCAACAGCACGTCCTTCTGCTCGCCGGTAAGCACGGCACCCTGAATCGCCGCGCCAACGGCGACGACTTCGTCCGGGTTGACACCCTTGTTGGGTTCCTTGCCGAAGAACTCTTTCACGATCTGCTGGATCTTTGGAATGCGCGTTGAACCGCCGACAAGAATGATCTCGTCAATCTCCGACGGCTGCATGCCGGCGTCCTTGAGCGCCTTCTTCATCGGCTCCAGCGTGCGCGTGATCAAGTCGTCCACGAGCTGTTCGAACTTGGCACGCGTGAGCGAATAGTTGAGGTGCTTGGGCCCCGACTGGTCGGCCGTAATGAACGGCAGATTAATGTCAGTGCTGTTGGCGCTCGACAATTCCATCTTGGCCTTCTCTGCGGCTTCCTTGAGACGCTGCAGGGCCATTGGATCTTTCGATAAGTCGATGGCTTGATCGCGCTTGAATTCCGCCACCAGCCAGTCCATCACGCGCTGGTCGAAATCGTCGCCACCCAAATGCGTGTCGCCATTGGTGGACTTGACCTCGAACTGGCGAGTGCCGTCCACGTCATACAGTTCGAGCACCGAGATATCGTACGTGCCGCCGCCGAGGTCGAACACGGCAACCTTCTCGTCGGTCTTCTTGTTCTTGTCGAGTCCGTACGCGAGCGCGGCCGCGGTCGGTTCATTGATGATGCGCAGTACGTCGAGCCCGGCGATCTTACCGGCATCTTTCGTGGCCTGCCGCTGGGCATCATTGAAATATGCTGGCACGGTAATGACGGCCTTGGTCACCGGGTGTCCGAGATAGTCTTCGGCGGTCTGCTTCATCTTCTGCAGGATCATGGCCGAGATTTCGGGCGGGGTGTATCGCTTGCCGCCGACTTCGACTGAGGCGACATCGTTCGGACCGGCGACGATGCGGTACGGCACGCGCGACTGCTCTTTCTGGGCTTCCGTGGTGCGCTGACCCATAAACCGCTTGATCGAAAAAATCGTATTTTGGGGATTGGTGACCGCCTGGCGCTTGGCGATCTGGCCGACCAGTCGTTCGCCGTCCTTTGTAAAGCCAACGACGGACGGGGTGGTGCGTCCGCCCTCGGCGTTCGGAATCACCACCGGGTCACCACCTTCGAGCACACTGACGACGGAGTTGGTGGTGCCGAGGTCGATACCGATAACTTTCTCTGCCATTGCTTCCTCGCTGGCGCAGTAAACTGACGAAGACGACCGGATGGCCGTCCCTCGCGCTGCACATAGGCAAGGGATAGGCCGCATTTCTGCTGCCGCCGCGGCGGAAGTTGGCCGAAGTGACTCGCACTTTCTCTGCCACCGTGGCAGACTGCCGGTTCGGCGCGACTGCGCCGCCCAGTCTTGAGGAAACATTCACGCTCTTGGAGATCACGACACGTGTTTCCCATCAGTGACGAACACCCGACGATCCGAACACCGATGATGACCATCGCGCTCCTAGTGGTCACGTGGGCGGTGTGGCTCGTGGTGCAGGGTGCCGGCAGTCCACTGCCGTTGGCGACGAGTGTCTGCAACCTGGGCATGGTGCCGGGCGAACTGACACACATGGCGCCGCTCGGATTTCAGCTGCCGCTGGGCGGCGGCATGTATTGCGCCGTGGACAATCAGTCGATCAACCTGGCCACGCCGATCATTGCGATATTCCTGCACGGGAGCTGGTCGCACCTGATCGGGAACTCGCTGTACTTGTGGGTCTTTGGAAATAATGTCGAAGACAGCATGGGGCGCGGGCGCTTTCTCGCCTTTTACCTGCTCACCGGACTCGTGGCCGGACTCTCGCACATCGCGATCGATCCGAGTTCTCCCGTGCCGACGGTTGGCGCCTCTGGCGCGATCTCCGGCATCATGGGTGCCTACCTGGTGCTCTTCCCCCGTATCCGGGTCCGCACCTTTGTGCCGCCTTTTTTTCTCTTTCACTTTCCGGCTTGGGCGGTACTCCTCCTTTGGTTTGGCAGTCAGCTCCTGACCGGCCTGCCGCAACTCTCGCCGCTCCGGCCCGAGGTGACCGGCGGTGTCGCCGTGTGGGCGCACATTGGGGGATTTATCGTCGGCGCGCTGCTGGTGCGGCGATTTCTCAATCCCTCGCTCATGGAACGGCGCGCGATCGCCGATGCGGCGTTGGGCACGCAGGTGGTTTGGTCCTGAACCATTCTGTCTGCGCGGGTGGTTTGTTTGAGCCATGGCGCGAACGCTGTCGGTGACGCAATCGTTACTGCGCGCCGGTTTCGCCGGTCCCCGCCCCTCGTTTCTTTAGCGCAGTCACTCGCGCCGCGCCGCGCGCGGGAGAGACGCGCCCGACTCCAGTCACCCGCTGCCGTGAAACTTTTTTCCAAAGACGAGACTTTCTTCGATCACTTCCGGCAGCTGGCCGTGCACATCGGCAGCGCCACAGAATTGCTCAAGCAGTTATTCGAGAATCCGGCCGATGCGGCGCGCATTGCGAAGGAGATCAAACGCGTGGAGACCGAAGGGGATGCGATCGTGCATCTGGTCAACATGCGCATCGATACCAGTTTCGTGACGCCGCTCGACCGGGAAGACATTCACTTGTTGGCGAAACGTCTTGACAACGTGATTGATCTGGTCAACGGCGCGGCGCGTCGGGTGGTGATGTTTCGCGTCACGGAGGCGCGGGCGGGTGGTGTTGAGATGGCGGATATTTTGGTGCGGGCCAGCAAGACAGTGTTGGAGTCCGTGGGCGACGTCATGAAGCGACACGAAATGATGGAGCACGGACGCGAGATGAAATTGCTCGAGGAAGAGGGCGATGCCCGTTACGCGGAGCACGTGGGCGCATTGTTCGCCGTGGAGATGCCGGCCATCGAGGTGATGAAGTGGAAGGAAATCTTTGACGCCCTCGAGCACGCGATTGATGAGTGCGAAGATGTCTGTAATGTGCTCGAGAGTATCGCGCTCAAGAACAGCTGATCGGACCTGTGATCTACTTCGTACTCTTCATCGTCGTTGTTGCGCTGGCGTTTGATTTCATCAACGGCTTTCACGATTCGGCCAACTCCATCGCGACGATAGTTGGTACGCGTGTCCTCAGTCCGCTGGCGGCCGTGATCTGGGCGGCCGTGTTCAACTTTGCGGCACTGTTCTTCATCGGCACCAAGGTGGCGAAGGCGTTTGGTGGTGGGTTCATCGATATGGGCATCGTCGATTCCAACGTGATCCTTGGCGGACTACTCGGCGCGATCATCTGGAATCTGTTCACGTGGTGGTTTGGCATTCCGTCCAGTTCATCACACGCGCTCATTGGCGGGTATGCGGGGGCGGCGGTAGCGAAGGCGGGATTTGGTGCACTGTTGTGGGGCACCAAGTGGATCCAGACGCTTTCGTTTATCGTGCTCTCGCCGACGTTCGGCATGATCGCGGGCTTCCTGTTGATGGTGCTGGTGTTCAACCTGTTCCGGAACGCGTCCAACGCGCGCGTCGACAAATTCTTTCGCGTGGCGCAGCTCACGAGTTCCGCGCTATTGTCGCTGGCCCACGGTGGAAATGACGCGCAAAAAACGATGGGCATCATTGTCGCATTGTTGGTGGCGTCACAGTCCTTGTTCGCTGCGCAGACGGGGTGGCTGCACCAGTTCTATCTCCCCAACATGGACACCATCCCGCTGTGGGTTGAGGTATCGGCGTACGGCTGTATCTCACTTGGGACGTTGTTCGGCGGTTGGCGTATTGTGCAC
>JANMKU010000306.1:0-2563 GCA_031372205.1 Gemmatimonadaceae bacterium
GGACGTGTGCTCATCGCGCAGGACGCGTTCGACTATGCACTGCCGGAGGCGGCGCACGCGTTGCAACCGGCACTTGCCCGTGTGACCGACATGCTCGGAGCAGCGGAGCGCGTTGTGGTCAGCGCTGACGGACTGGCCGACTGGTACGAGGTGTTTCGCGTGCTGCAGTTTGGCAACATTTGGGCGACGCACGGCGAGTGGGTGACGCGCGTGCGACCGACGTTTGGTCCAATCATTCAGCAACGCTTCGATGCCACCGCGAAGATCACTGGCGATGAAGTGACGCTGATGACCGCGCGGCGGCGCGACATCATGGCACAGTTGGATAATTTGCTCGCCGATAACGCCATCCTGTTGCTGCCCACGGCGCCCGATATTGCCCCACTCCTCAACAGTTCACCAGACGACACCGCCGCGTTCCGCACGCGCGCGCTCGGCTTGTTGTGCATAGCGGGACTGGGTGGATTGCCGCAGGTGAGTCTGCCGTTCGCCACGTTGCATGGCTGCCCACTCGGACTCTCGATGATTGCGGCGCGCGGCAACGACGAGATGCTGCTCGCGGTCGCGAAACAGCTCTCCTGACGTCACCGCGCCCTAACGCGCACGCCCGGATTACCCCGGGTCGCGCATGGTGTCCTTGGCGATAAACGGCACGCCATCCGTCATCCACTTTGGTGCTGGCGCGCTCTTGAGGTAGTGATCGAAGAACTGGAAGTAGCGGATGGTGAGATCCTTGCGATTGGCAAGACCGCGGAGTCCATGCCCTTCACCCGGATACGCCAGCATGATGGCGCTCTTCCCGTTGTAGCGCAGCGCGTTGTAGAAGTTCATTCCCTCCGGGAACCCCACCGTGGGATCGGCCGTGCCGTGCATGATGAGGAACGGCGACGTGGTTTCGCGCACGTGCGTGAGTGCGGATTCAAAGTGATACAGCTCAGGAGCGTCCCACGGTGACACGCCCCAGCGACCCTGCCCATACAGATAGTAGTCGTTGCCGTTGGCCCCACTGCCACCGCTCACCTGATACGACCATCCCCAGCTCTGACTGAAGTCGGTATAGAGATCAGTCACACCAGCGCCCATGCCGACCGCCGCGAAGAGTCGCGATCGCGTGCCGATGAACGCCGCACCCTCTCCTCCGTAGCTGTGTCCGTTGAGACCAATACGCTTTGGATCGGCGTACCCCATCTCGATCACTTTGCGCGTCGCGGCTTCTACGCACTCGAGCATATCACTGTGCGACGAGCCGGTGCGAAAGTGAATATCGGGCAGCATGGTGATGTAGCCACGACTGACGGCTTCAATGGGAGACGCGCCCATGCCGGTCAGGTATGATGGCGACGAATAGCGATGAAGATTCTGCGAGTTTTTCTCGTAGAAATTGACAATCATCGGACGCTTCTCACCCGGCTTGTAGTCATCGGGCAACGCGAGAATGCCCTGCAGTCGCTTCCCGTCTTTGTTCTTGAAGTCGAACAGCACGCGTCGTCCCCACGCATACTCGGCTTGCTGCGGATTGGCGTTGGAGATCTTCTTCATGTCGGTCAAGCTCGCACCAGACACGACCAGATCGGGAAACTCGACAAACGTCTGTCGCGTGAACAGAAACTTGTCGGCCTTCGCCGCTTTCACCGGCGTGCTGTACGACGCGTCGGTATACAGCAACTCTTTCAACTGTCCATCGGCCAGCTGATAGAAGCCGGCTTTCTTGGTGTACTCACCGTAGGCGGACAACCTGACCGGCTTAGACAAGTCGATCTCGCGTGCAACACGCGCGGCGCGACGCACCGACGAGTCAATCGGTTCGCTTCGCACATAGCGGAACTCGATGTCGTTCTTGCTGCCCACACCGTTGGTCAGGTTTCGCGCAGCGGACGTGCCGTCCATAGGGAAGAGCCACAAGTCGTAGCGGTGCTGCACCACGACACCGCTGCCATCCGGCGTGTAGCCGGCTACACCATACGATGGCTTGGGCCCCGGATGATCGTATTCCATGTCGACGAAACTCACCGCGCTGCCGGCGCCCAGTGACTTCGATGTGCCGACGTCAAGATCGTAGGCCTGATATTTGTCGTCTTTCCAGTAGAGGTACTTGTGACCGTCCGGCGAGATGCCAAAGACACCGCCGCTCGTGGGCTGGCCTTTGAGCATGAGTGTGCGTTCACCGGTGGCGGTGTTGACGCGATAGATGTCGGCGGCCGGTCGCTTGTAGTCCGAGATGTAGGCCCGCGTGTCGCGCCCCACGGCCCACTGTCCGGATTGCGACAGTTCAACGTCGCGCATCGCCGAATCGGTGAGCGTGACGTACTTGCCGGACGCGATCTCGAACGACTCGCGAAAGGTGAAATTCCGGTCCGCTTCAATGCGCGTCATCTGCACCGACTGAATGCGCTCGTCCTGCGAGCGCCACACATCCACGTCAGCGATCGAGTCCGTGCTCCGACGTCGCGCCGTATCAGTCGCGGCACGCTGTGGAATTATGCCAAGGAACACGCGTTTGCCATCGTCACTCCAGGCCAGTGAGGCGCGGTCGCTGATGACGAACCCTTTCGGGAAACCCGCC
>JANMKU010000324.1:0-6711 GCA_031372205.1 Gemmatimonadaceae bacterium
GGTGCGACCGGCACGGGCCAACATCGCGCTGTACACCCAGTGCAGCAAACTCAAGTCGAAATTCGACATGCTCGGCAACCAGGCGCGCTTGCTGTTGTCGAAATCTCCGGGCTCGTGGACAACGGCAGTCGCAGGCGTCCATCGGCGAACAGCAACACCAGTCATTGCGTGTGGCACTCATACTGAGTAACATTGCGTATGGCACAACGTACCCCGTTCGCTCGTATCGCCATCACCTTGCCCGAGGCCGACTTAGCCTCGGCCGATCGCCTGGCAAAAGCACAGGATCGGTCGCGAAGCTGGATCGTTGCCGAAGCGATCAGACACTACGCGGCTGCGGCCGAGCGGGACCACGTGCCTGACAACCTCGGCATGTCGAGACGCACCCAGCTCCGGCGTGATCTCGCGTTGACCGCCGAGGCGCGCGTGCGAGAGGCGGAGGAAACCCAGCGCCTCTCGGAGCGGCTGACGGACCCACAGCGATTCGCCACGTTTGACCACTTCCTGCGTTGGCGCCGCGCGAGCATCCCATCGCGGTGACGCAGCCGATCAGCCGGGTGGCGCTGGTCTGTCGCTTGCTCAACGACGAAGACGCGCGCTACCTGGTGGTTGGCGCCACCGCCATGCAACTCTGGGGAACCACGCGCGCGACGCGCGACATCGACATCCTGATCGAACCAACCACCGCCAACGCGGAGCGGGTCTTGCGCGCGTTGAGCAGTCTCCCATTCGGAGTCGCGAATGAGTACACGCCAACTGACGTCGTGTCGCGGATCGTTACCATGATCGGCGACACACCAAACGTCGACATTCTGACGCGAGCATGGAACCTGCAATGGGCCGACGCGGAACGGGACATCGCCGTGTTCTCCGTGGACGGTGTGCCGGTGCCCACGGTCTCGATCGCCAATCTCATTGCATCGAAGCGCACCGGTCGCACGCAGGACCTCGCCGATATCCAGCTCCTCGAAGAACTGGTGCGTCTCCGTGACTCTTGATCTCGTTTCATTCGTGTTGTTGTGTGCCATGCGTTTCGCACCACTGCTGGACACGTACCCACGCCAACCGATCGACGTCGAACACTATCGTTTTGCGTTGACGCTCGCGGACAGTACCGATCGGCTCGTCGGTGACGCCACCATTCGCATGCGATTGCTCGCCGCAAACCTGAACACGGTATCGCTCGATCTCGCGTCGGTGAACGCTGCGCGTGCTGGACGCGGTATGGTCGTCAGTGGCGTGACGCGAAACGGGAAGCCCCTTCCCTACGTGCACGCGAACGACCGGCTGACGATGACGCTAGAACGGGCGTCAAGCGTCGGTGAGCTGGCCGAGTTCGTTGTGCGCTACGCTGGGATCCCCGCCGACGGGCTGCAGATCAAGCCGAACAAGTACGGCGATCGCACGTTCTTCTCCGACGATTGGCCCGACAAGGCGCATCAGTGGTTGCCGATGATTGACCACATCTCCGACAAAGCGACCATGGAGATGGATGTGGTCGCACCGGCGCACTACCAGGTGGTGTCAAACGGACGTCGTGTGGAAGTGACCGATATGCCCGCTGGCGTGCGTCGTACCGTGTGGCGCGAATCAGTGCCCATTGCACCGTGGTTGTACGCACTGGGCGTGGCGCGATTCGCCGTGCAGCACGTTGGTGACTACAATGGCGTGCCGCTGGAGACGTGGGTGTTTGCGCAGGACCGCGACGCGGGCTTTCATGATTTTGCAGTGCCGGTAAAGGACGCGTTGGCATTCTACAGTGAGTGGATCGGCCCGTATTCGTACGAGAAGCTGGCCAATGTGCAGTCCAATTCCGTGAGCGGCGGCATGGAAGCGGCATCGGCCATCTTCTATTCGTCGGGCAGCGTGTCGGGGACGCGATCCTTGCGCTGGCGCAATGTGGTCATTCACGAAATTGCGCATCAGTGGTTTGGCAATGCCGTGACCGAAAGCGATTGGAATGATGTGTGGTTGAGCGAAGGATTCGCGACGTACTTCACCTTGTTGTTCATCGAGCACGCATACGGACGCGATGAATTTGTCGCTGGGCTGCGCGACTCACGCAACAGCGTCGTCGCCTTCGATGCAAAGACGCCGAACTATCGCGTGGTGCATGAGAATTTGGCGGATATGTCGCAAGTGACAACCGGTATGACCTATCAGAAGGGCAGCTGGACGCTGCACATGCTGCGTCAGCTTATGGGAGACGATCGTTTCTGGGCGGGCATTCGCGACTATTACGCGCGGCATCAGAACCGCTCTGCCTCAACGGCCGACTTCCGCGCGGCCATGGAACGCGCCTCCGGTCTCGACCTGTCGGCGTTCTTCCAGCAATGGCTGTACCGCGGTGGCGTGCCGAAAATCGAAGGCACGTGGGCATGGGATGCGAACGCGAAACAGATCGTCGTCGATCTCGCTCAAACCCAGCCTGGCGAACCGTTCCGATTGCCCGTGGAGCTTGGGATCACGATCGCTGGTGGTCGCACGCGTGTGGATCGCATTGAACTCACTGGCCGATCTGGACACTTCACCTTGAGCGTGGATCAAGCGCCTGCGTCTGTTGAGCTCGACCCGAACGTCCGGCTGCTGTTGGACGGCCGACTCACGCGCCGGTAACGTGATGCGGCGATCGTGACGATTTACGCGGTCCCGTACGATGTGACGGTGCTCGGTGGTGGACCGGCGGGCGCCGCATGCGCACGCCTGCTTGCGCACTGGGGGCATCGCGTGCTGTTGCTGACTCGGCCGCCGCGCGGTCCGTCGCTGGCGGAGTCACTGAGCCCGAGTTGCGGCAAACTGCTGCAACAGATCGGTGTGCTCGACGCAATCAATGGCAAGGGCTTCATTCGCTCCACGGGGCACACCGTGCAGTGGGGCGCCGACGATGCACGCGTTGAGCGATTCGCGCACGGCGTGTGCGGTTGGCAAGTGCTCAGTAGCGATCTTGATCGCGTGCTGCTGCGCGAGGCCCGCGCGGCAGGTGTGCGCGTACACCGATCGGCCAACGTGCGTCGGGTGGTGCACGATGACGACGGCCTCTGGCATGTTTCATACGAAGAGCGCGGGACGCTCCGACACGTATCGTCACGATGGGTGATGGACTGCACCGGCCGATCGGGGTTGATGTCGCGCGCGACGTTAGGTCGTGTCGCATCTGGTCGTGTAGCCTCCGGTCGCGTACCGTCCGGTGCGCGCACCACCGCGATTGTCGGACTCTGGCAACGTCGACCCACGTGGGCGCTCGACGACGAGTCGCACACCTTCGTCGAGAGCTATGCCGGCGGGTGGGCCTGGTCGGTGCCGGTGTCCACGACGCGCCGCCAGGTTACGGTCATGCTGGATCCGACGCGCACCGCAGTGGCCGACGGACGCCGGCTCGCCACGACGTACCGCGAGGAACTCGCGCGGACGTCAATGATTCGCGACATGACGATGCGCGCGCAGCTGATAGGCGCGCCGTGGGGACGCGATGCATCATCGTACACGTGCAATGCGCCGGCTCGCCCGCGGCTCCTGATCGTTGGCGATGCGTCGTCGTTCGTCGATCCACTCTCGTCGTACGGTGTGAAGAAAGCGCTGGCGTCGGCCTGGCTTGGCGCTGTCGTCGTGCATAGTTGCCTCGGCGACGCATCAGTTGAGGCGCAGGCGATGACGCTCTTCGCGGCCCGCGAGCAGGCGATGGTAGCCAGTCTGCGGCGTCAACTCGGCGCACTCACGCGCGAGGCCGCGGACGCGCATGCGGCGGATGCGCGTGCGGCAGGGTTCTGGCATGACCGCGCTGAAGACGAGGTGCACGCGATCGGCATTGAGCCGGACATTGCCGCGTTGCGAACGGACGACGGCGTACGCGTGGCATTTGACGCGATGCGTCGCGCACCCTCGCTCAGTTTGCGTCACGCGGCCGGTGTCCGCCACAGGCAACTGCCCCTCGTCATCGGGAATCAGGTCGTGCTGAGCACCCATCTCGTGTCAGCGACGTTTCCGAATGGCATCCGATACCTGCGCAACGTGAACCTGCTGGCCCTGACGGAGCTTGCCCCCCAGCATATACAGGTACCCGAGCTGTTTGCAGCCTACTGTGAAGCGGCAGGACAGGCGCCGCTGCCCGATGTACTGGCCGCGCTCGCTGTGCTTGTAGCGAAGGGCGTACTGGACACTGGTTGACACTCGCCGGGCTTGGCCATAGCGTGGCCATGAGTTCGCGCAGCCATTTGGTGCTCCCTTGCAGGCCCACGCCCTATCCGCTCCCGTCGATGACCGTTTGGCACGATGTGCGCTGTGCTGTGCTCGCTGCGACACTCTGTGTGACTCTCGCTGGTTCGAGCGCGCTCGCGCAGGGTGGACGCACGGGCGGGGCGCCACGCGACACCACCCGCGGATTCGTCATCAACGATCCGACGCTCATTGCGAGCTGCACCGAGTGCCACGCCCGGGATGCCAGCGGCATCATCCAGCGCCTGTCCTATCTGCGGAAGACGCCGGAAGGGTGGGAGATGTCTGTGCGCCGCATGGCGTCCCTCAACAAGGTGAATCTCAAGCCGGATGACGCGCGCGCTATCGTGCGCTATCTCAGCAACAATCAGGGATTGGCCCCAGCCGAAGTGGTACCAGGACGGTTCGATGCTGAGCGGCGCATGATCAGCTATAGCTACACGGGCGACGCGACCACAGATCGTGTCTGTCGATCGTGTCACTCGATGGGACGCGCCGTGCTGCAGCGGCGGACGCGCGGCGAATGGGAGTTGCTGGTGGCGACGCATCGCGGCCTCTATCCCAACTCCGACTTTCAGGCGTTTCGTCGCGGTAGTCCACCGCCCCCAGATAGTGCGGGCGCACCACAACCGATGGACGTGGCCATCGGCCATCTGGCGCGCACCTTTCCGCTCCGAACGCCCGAATGGACGGCGTGGGCGGCAACGATGCGTGCGCCGAACATCGAAGGCGCCTGGTTCATGAGCGGCACCGAGGCCGGTCGCGGCGCGTTCTTCGGGCGCCGAGTGGTGACGAAAGTGCTCGGCCGGGATGACGAGTTCGCGACGCGCACCACGTACCGGTATGCGAAGGACGGTGCGGTGGTCACACGCACCGGCAAGAGCATCGTGTACACGGGCTTTCAATGGCGCGGTCGATCGACGGAGAGCGCCGCCGACAGCGGGATGCGCGAAGTCATGTTCATCGAGCCGGGGTGGCAGGGCATGTCGGGACGGTGGTACAAAGGTGGCTACGACGAAATTGGGATGGATGTGTCGTTCTCGCGTGTGACTGGCGGAGTGATGGTCGGCGGCGTGTCGCAGCGTGGACTCAAATCCAACCTGAAGGATCAAGCGCTCACGATCTTCGGCGCCAGTCTCCCGTCGCAGGTATCCACGGCGACGATCGACCTGGGTCCTGGTGTGCACGTCGCGCGTGTAGTGAAAGCCACACCAGACTCGATTGTGGTGAGGGTCGATGTGGATTCCGGTGCCGCGATCGGACCACGTGACGTATTTGTCGCGGGTGCATCACGTCGCGCCGCAGTCGCCGTATACGACAAAGTGAGCCGTATCAAGGTGACACCGCTGGCGGGGTTGGCGCGAACGGGTGGTGTCGGATTCCCGAAACAGTTTCAACAGTTCGATGCTTTCGCGTACAGTTTCGGCGCCGACAACAAGCCAGACACGAGTGACGATTTCGAAATCGGTCTCGTGGACGCCACATGGAGTCTTGAGGAGTACGGCGTCACGTATGCGGACGACGATGTGAAGTTTGTTGGCAAGATCGATGCGAAGGGATTCTTCACCCCGTCGGTCGATGGACCCAACCCGTCGCGGAGCGGCAATCGCAATAACATCGGCGACGTGTGGGTGGTCGCGACGTGGCAGCCACCCGAGGCAGATGCTCGCCCCATGCGTGCCCGCGCGCAACTCATCGTGACCGTGCCGTTGTACGTACGCTTTGTCCCCAGCCGGACCGCACCATGACCACAACGGTATTCCGACGCGGCGAGTATCATCGCTTCGCCGGCGATGGCGCACCGTATGTGTATCTGGTGCCCTCCGCCGCCGTGTTTCGGCTCGACGACGTGTCCGTCTCTGTCCTTGATGCGCTCGGTGAGCGCGACTACGAACCAGCTGAGCTGGCGCAGGCACTGGCGCCGCGATTCCCGCTCCCTGAGGTGAAGGAAGCCGTTGAGGAGTTGGTTCGTGTGCGCGCCATCAACGCCTTTGAACGGCGCGAGACTCCTCCGGCCGCACAGCCAGCAGTCGCACCGGTTGCGCCGGCGCCGCGCAAACGCGTGCCACTCACAACGCTTGTCGTCAACGTGACCAGCAAGTGCAATCTCTCGTGCACCTACTGCTATGAATACGGCGAGGACAAAATCACCGAAGCGTCCACCAAGCCGCGGTTCATGGACGAGACCACGGCGCGACAGAGTGTGGATTTTCTGTTCGCCGAATCCGGTGATCAGAAGGTCGTCCATCTCACGTTCTTTGGCGGCGAGACGCTGCTCAACTTCAAGGTGCTCAAGAGCGCACTCACGTACGCACGCCAACGCGGCGCCGAGTTGGGGAAAGCCGTGGATGTGAGCTTGACGACGAACGGCACGCTGCTTCGCCCAGAGATCATTGACTGGTTGGTGGACAACGATGTCGGCGTGACCGTGTCGATGGACGGCGCCAAGGAGCAGCAAGACAAGTACCGCGTGTTCAACAACGGTGCCGGATCGTACGA
>JANMKU010000333.1:0-3541 GCA_031372205.1 Gemmatimonadaceae bacterium
CGCCGCAAGTCGATGCGGACCACATGCACCATCCACGGGCCGCGTGGATCGCGCAGTTGCTGATAGCGAACGCCGGGTGCCAGTACTCGCGCGCCTGGCGCGGCGGCGGCCCGGGTCGCGGTTTGCGCAGCGAGGAGCTCCACCGCCACGCACTGCGCGGCGACGACGCACGCGATCAGCGGCGACACGAGCCGGATAACGAGAGGCATGCGAGCGACCTATCGATAGAGAAGGTAAGGCTTGACCAGCGCCGAAAACCGGAGCGCGTCTGCATTCCACTGCGTGATGAGTGCATCGACGGTGTTTTGCTCCACGGCCTTGGTGAGCGCATCAGTGCCGGCCAGACGGTCGATCGCGCGCGTCCGTCCGGCCGCGTTCACCGACGGTTCGCGCCACGTGAACTCGGTGGGGTGACGCGCGTAGAACGTGCGCAGCATGCGAATCCCCAACTCGACCGGTCGTACCGCGTCGCGGTCTGTGACGCGAATCCTGATCATCGGAATGGTCTGCCCCGCAAACTTGTATCCCGGTTCGATCGTGCGCGTGGCCGTGTCGAAACGGACGCCCGGCAGCTTGAGGGTGTTGAGTTCTGCGGCAACGGCGATGAAATCCTTCAGATACGATGCGCCGATGAGTGCAAACGGATCCTCCGTACCGCGGCCTTCTGTGGCGTTGGTTCCCTCGAAGAAGACGGTGCCCGGATAGAGCAGCTCAGCGTTGAGGTTGCGAAGGTTCGGTGACGGATTGACGCGCGGAAGTTTCGTTTCGTCGAACCACATGGAGCGCCGGTAGTTCTTCATCGGCACCACGGTCACATTCGCGTCGATCAGCTTGGTGCCCACGAGGAAGCGAAGGAGTTCGCCCGGCGTGAGTCCGTAGCGCAACGCCACCGGATGTTGCCCCACCAGCGACGCAAATTTCGGATCGAGGATGTTTCCTTCATAGCGATCGGCGCGGATTGGATCAGGGCGATCCAGCACGATGATCGGCTTCTTCGCCGACGCGGCCACGCGCGCCAACGTCCATTCAAAGGTGTACACGCGTGCGCCGACGTCCTGAATGTCGTAGAGCAACACATCGATGTCTTTGAACATGTCGGCGGTAGGCGATTCCACCTCGCCGTACAGTGAGTACACGTGGACGCCCGTCGCGGAGTCGACGCTGGAACTGATTTTCTCCCCGGCTTTGGCGATGCCGCGAATGCCATGTTCCGGTCCATACAGTGCGGTGAGTTTGACGCCGGCTGCCTTGAACAACAGATCGATGGAGCTCACGCCCTTGCGGTCGCGGCCCGAGTGGTTGGTGAGCAAACCGACACGTTTTCCGCGGATCAGGTGCATGGAGTCGGTGAGCAGGACTTCAATGCCCGGGACCACAGCGGCCGCACGTTGTGCCTCGAGCGGCGCACCAACGGGAGACATGGTGATGAACGCGCCAATGAGCGCGGCACGCACGGTCTGACGCAATCGAAGGGTCGTGGACATGGGAGCGCTGGGGAGGGCAGAGGGTCGTCGCATGACGGGTCGCTTGGTCGTCGCTTGGCACAATATGCGCCAAAACCGGAGCCCGTGGGTGCGACGAGCTGGTCCGACATGCGCGTCCACCGTTTCACGGGCAGTACGGTGGCGCACATCGCGCGACCTGTTGCCCGCATCGCACCGCTGGGACTGGGAGCGCTCGCCGATACATAACGAACGCAAGTGTCACCTCACCTTTCGTTCAACGACGCCATGCAACGTATGCCCAAACTTCTGACGCTGGTCTGGAGCGCCGCGGTGTTGCCGCTGTCGCTCCTTGCGCAACATCCGCCAGAGCGTCACGACTCCAAGGCAGGCCCGACGATTGCAGTGCGTTCGTCTCGCGACACCGGGTCGTCGTGTACATCGCTCTCACCAGTGGGGAGCGCACACTTTGTCCTGCCGGAGACGGCCGGACCGGGATTCGGTTCGTTCATTGATCCGACCGTGCGAGTCGAGGGTGGTCAGCGGGTGATGATCGGCTGCCGGTCGTTCGTCGCACCGTTCGCGTCACTCGATGGTTCGATTGGACCGATTGCCATCGGCGACGGAACGAACATTCAGGACAACGTGCTGATCTCCGGTCGCATGGTGGTGTTGGGCGACAACGTGATCATCGCCCACGGCGCAACCATTGTGGGTCCGGTGGCCATTGGCGCGACGAACGGCAAGCCGGCGTTCGTGGGCTTCAACTCGCATGTGGACGGTGCCACCGTCGAACCCGATGCGATGGTCACGCATCTCGTGAAAGTGTCGCCGGGCATCACGATCCACGCCGGCATGAAGATTCTGCCGGGCAAATGGATTCGTACGCAAGCGGAGGCCGATGATCCGGCACTCGGCAAGAGTGTGAAGATGACCGAGGCAGATCGTGAGTTCATGGCGGGTGTGCTGCACGTGAACATCGCGTTTGCTGACGGCTACTCTGAGCTGTTTCACTCCGCACCCTCGCAGCTGAGCGGGGCGGGTCGTGACCCCGGACACTCCGACTTCAATCTTGACGCCGATCTGCCGACCTTTGCCGGCAAGGCTGAATCACACGCGGAATTCCGCAACCGCATTATCGGCGGTGTGCAGATGGCGGACGGATACGCGGCGCTGGCAAAGAAGATGGGACAGAACATTGCCATCCGCGCCGACGAAGGGGAGCATTTCCGCTTTGGCATCGTCGGCCGGCTGCAGGACCGTGTCACGTTTCATGCGCTCGAGCATTCGGACATCGACATCGGCGACAATAATACGTTCGGCTATCACGTCGTCGTGCACGGCGGGCCCGACGACGCCAGTCAACCGCACGCCGTGACAGTAATTGGGGACGATGTGACCGTGCGCGACTGGGCGGTTGTGTTTCGCTCGAAGATCGGCCAAGGGAGCGTCATTGGCGTCCGCGCCTACGTCGACGGGTCCCACCTGGCACCGGGAACGATAGTTCCTGACCGCGCGATCATGATCAAGGACAAGATCGTCGGATACGTGGAATGGTAGCGTATTCGCGATGACTTAGCTGTGCTCGCCAAGCTCGATCGCGTGCACCACGCTGTCGAGTCCGGGCCACGCGGCAAGGTTGTAGCGCACGAGCGTGCGGAGATACAGCACACCGTCGGCACCGTGCACACTGTGTACGGTGCCGGCTGCGCGTTCCACCGCGGCGGCGCTGGCATAGGGTGGTTCGGCGTCGTCCGCGATGCGGCCCACCTGGTGCGCGACGCCGGCCGCGTCGAGAAAGGTGATTTGGATGGCCGGCTCGAGGTCCACGTACAAGAGCTGCAGCAGTTCCAACTCGTCATGCGCCGTTTCCGCGTTGAGCCGAATCACTTCGCGCGCGAGGCGGTCAGCAGACCACGTCTGCAAGGTTGCGGCGCGAAACCCACCGCCGCGCGCGACGAGCCGCTGCACATAGGTCGCGCGCGATTCGCGGTGCGCCGTGAGTGCATGCGTGAGGAGCGCCACGCGGCGCGGCGCAGGCAGGGATCGGTAGGGAGAAGGAGTGGCCATGCGACAATACTAACAGGCACGAGCGCAAC
>JANMKU010000347.1:0-1675 GCA_031372205.1 Gemmatimonadaceae bacterium
GTAGCGGATTGCAGCACATCGATCAGCCGACGCACGCCGGCCACTGTGATGAAGCTGACCAGGATATCGAGCTGATCGCAGGTGGCCGCTTCTGTGCGCAGTTCGTGCAACAGCGACGGCGACGATTTCGCGGCGGTAAACAACCAAGGCTGGGCCAGTCCGGTTTGTGGCGACACTGGTACCGTGCTGCCACGCGCATGGACGGCGCGCAGTCGCCGAGCTGGTGCGGGGAGCGAGGGCTCGATGCGATCGTGGTCGCGGGGCAGTCGTGCGCGCAGGTCGACCAGCAGCGCGTTGACCAGTGCCAGTTGCCCTGCGGCGTGCTGTGTTGGGTCGCCGTGTGCGTCTTCGAGCACGCGTGACAGCGACTGCGCGATGAGATCGGCCAGCAGCGGCGCGGCGTCGGCGCTGGAGAGCGCTTCGAGCACGGCGTCGGCATCTGATAGCTGTGCCAGCCGTCTGGCCAGTGAGTCGGTGACCAGTTGATCGTAGAGCCCGCGCGGCAGCGTCATTGGGGAGTTCGAAGAGTGCGCCGTGGCATTTGGCTTAGCGCTGCCACACCGTTGCAAGTGGCAGCGCCAGGAGACGGTCTCCGAAGGCGAGCGCATGTTCGCCATCGTACAACAGTATTCCCCCGACACATTCTCGACTGTTGCTTCGCAGGCGCGCGAGTCCTGACATGTCGTTCGCCGAGACTGTCGCCGACGCTTTCACTTCGATGGCGAGCAGCTGTCGTTGTTCGTCTTCGACGATCAGGTCTACTTCCACGCCGTCTTTGTCGCGGTAGTGCGAAAAGCGGTACTGTCCCTGAGACCACGCCGCCTGCGTGCGCAGCTCTCCGATCACGAACGTCTCCAACAGCGGTCCGAGCAGTGTGCGGTCTTTCGCGACGCGCGCGTCGGTCACGCCAGCAATCGCTGCCGCCAGGCCGCTGTCGACGGCATACAATTTCGGAGCCTTCACCAGTCGCTTGAGATCGGAGTGCGACCACGCCGGCAATCGGTGCACGATGAACAACTGTTCGAGCAGCGCGAGGTATCGGTCGGCGGTCTTGCGATCCATACCGTTCTGGACACCAAGCGCGCTGCTGTTGATCAGGTGTCCGTTTGAGAGCATGACGGACTCCGCGAACCGGGGAAGCTGTTCGCCGCGTTGTACGGGGGCCACCTCGGGGAGGTCACGTTCGATGATGGCCTGAACGTAGGCACGGAACCAGTCGCGTCGTCGTCGCTCGCCGTCGCGTGCCAGCGCTTCGGGATAGCCACCGGTCAGCACGATTCGCGTGAGCGCGTCGCCAAGACGAACGCTCGACGCACTATTGCGCAGCACCGAGTCCACGCCCTCAGCAAACATCCGATCCAGAAAGCTCACCGGTCCCTGGCGCCCGATTTCCGCTTGCGACAGCGGCCAGAGTGTGAGGTTTTCGATTCGGCCCGCCATGGAGTCCCGCATGCGCGGCGCCGTGATGATGTTTGCAGATCCTGTCAGCAAGAACCGTCCGGGCCGGCGGTCTTCGTCCACGGCGTGCTTGATCGCCAGCATGAGATCGGGAGCGCGCTGGATTTCGTCGATGATCATCGACTCGCTGCGTCGCACAAAGCTGATGGGATCGGCCAGTGCCGCGGCCAGTACCGCGGGATCGTCGAGGGTGAGATAGCGGCGCTGGGCGCCTGCT
>JANMKU010000389.1:0-8159 GCA_031372205.1 Gemmatimonadaceae bacterium
CAGGGGCTACCTGGATGAGCCCACCAAAGGGTGCTTCGCGCGCGTACACATCTTCGTCGAGGACGCCGTCGAGCTTGAGCGGCGCGGCAAGCTTGATGGCCCGCACTGTGGCCTGCCCTGCGGCGTTGCGGGAGATGACGGCCGGTGCGACCGGGGCCGGTGGCGCGTCCGGTACCGGCGACGACTGTGCGCCCACCGGTGATCCGTGCAACACGATGAGCACGGCGTACACCAGAGCCACGCACGGCCAGGGAGGAGTCGCGTCGTGCGTCATGGGAGGGGCGGTCGTCGGCTGAGGGAACGCGAAATACGGCTGGCGCGAGGAACCTATGCTCCGCATGCGTATTCGCCACCACCGGCCGGGCGGAGAGTTTTTCTGCCATCTCGGCGCTTGCTCTTGCGCCAATTCTCCGCTCCCGTGCAATTCCCCGGTATGACATCCATCGCCATACACACCATTGCAACGACGCCGTTCAGCGATCAGCGTCCGGGCACGTCCGGATTGCGCAAACGCTCGTCGGTATTTCAGCAGCCGCACTATCTCGAAAACTTCGTACAAGCGCTGCTCGACGTTGCGGCGCTTCCCGCGACGGCATGTCTCGTCGTGGGTGGCGATGGGCGATTTCTGAATCTCGACGCGGTGCAAACGATCCTGCGTATGGCCGCGGCCAACGGCATCGCCCGCGTGATCGTTGGCCAACACGGTTGGCTTTCCACTCCGGCCGCGTCGCATCTCATTCGGCGCGAAGGCAGTGGTGGCATTATCCTGTCGGCGAGCCACAATCCGGGCGGACCCAATGGCGATTTCGGCATCAAGTACAACGCCGGCAATGGCGGACCAGCGCCGGAATCGTTCACCAACGCCGTCGCCGAACGTGCCGCATCGCTCACGCACTATCGCATCGCCGATCTACCCATGGTTTCGCTCGACACACTGGGCACGGTGACCCTGGGCGCGCTCCGAATCGACGTGGTCGATCCAGTGGCAGCGTACGCAGACCTGATGGAGTCGCTGTTCGACTTCGCCGCCATTCGCACCCTGTGTGCCGGTGGCTTCCGCATGCGCTTCGACGCCATGCACGCCATCACCGGCCCCTACGCGCACGAGATCCTGGAACATCGCCTCGGCGCACCCGCGGGCACGGTGATCAACGGCACGCCGCTCACCGACTTTGGCGGCGGGCACCCCGACCCGAATCTCACGTATGCGCATGACTTGGTCGACGAACTCTTCGGCGCACACGCACCGGACTTCGGCGCCGCGTCTGATGGCGACGGCGATCGCAACATGATTCTCGGTCGACGATTCTTCGTCACGCCGTCCGACAGTCTCGCCGTGCTCGCAGCGAATGCGACCCTCGCGCCCGGCTACGCGCGAGGCATCGCGGGTGTTGCACGCTCCATGCCCACCAGTCAGGCCGTCGACCATGTGGCGCGCGCACTCGGCGTCCCATGTTTTGAAACGCCAACCGGCTGGAAATTCTTCGGCAACTTGCTCGACGCGGGCCGCATCACGCTGTGCGGCGAGGAGAGCTTCGGCACCGGCTCCGACCACGTGCGCGAAAAGGACGGACTGTGGGCGGTGCTGTTCTGGCTAAACGTGGTGGCAGTCCGCAAGCAATCCGTGGAGACGATCGTGCGCGAGCATTGGGCGCAGTATGGTCGCAACTACTACACGCGCTACGACTACGAAGAAATTCCGTCCGAGGCCGCGACTGCGTTGATGGCGCATCTGCGGGCGCAGCTCCCAACACTCGCACAGCGTTCGATTGCCGGTCGCACCGTGGCGAGTGCCGACGACTTCGCGTATCACGATCCGATTGACGGTTCGACGAGCACCAGGCAGGGGCTCCGCGTGCTCTTCGGTGATGGATCGCGCATCATCTTCCGCTTGTCGGGCACGGGCACGGCGGGGGCAACGCTGCGCATTTACATCGAAGCGTACGAACTGACGCACATTGATCGCGAGGCGCAGGACGCACTCCAGCCGCTGATTGACGCCGCGCTGGCGTTAGCCGAGCTGGAATCGCGCACCGGCAGGATGTCGCCCACCGTTATCACGTAGGCACACCGCGGACCGTCACCGTGACGGTCCGGCCCCGCAAGGCGTCCTCACCGTGCAGCGCTGCTGCTGCGCAGGACGACTTCCGACGGAAGCCGCCACCGCTTCCGTCGGGTTGCAATGAAGGGTGCTCGATCTCTGCTGGTCACATCCGTCGCGATGCTCGCGCTCGTGCTCGCGAAAGAATCGTTCGGCGTGCCACTGCGCACAGTGGACACGGTCTCTGACGGGGCAATCGGCACGGCAGGGCCGCGCGGGTCGACGCCGGTGGAGGAGCCAGTACCGCCAGAACGGCTCGCGTCATCGGCGTACAGTGCACCGTCCCGCGATGAAACGCTCGTTCACATGAATGCGTCCGAACTGCGCATGCGCATCCTGCAGGGCGCCAGCGGCACATACATCGATGACGTGCTCGCGGCGCGCGATTCGGCGATCACGCGATGGCCCGATCGGGTGCGCCGCCCGCTTCGCATTTGGGTCGCGACGCCGGAGCAACTCGTCGGCTGGACACCAGACTTCACGGTGGCCGTGTTCGATGCGTTTCAGGCGTGGGTGGACGTCGGTGTGCCGGTCCGATTCGACTTTGTATCAGACTCGCTCTCGGCGGATGTGCACGTGCGCTTTAGCGCCAGTTTTCCCAACGGCATCAGCGGCAAGACCGTGTGGAGTCGCGACCACGATTGGTGGCTGGTGGCGACAGAGATCGAACTTGCGGTCACACGTTCCAACGGGGTGCTGATCACCATCCCGCAGTTGCGCGCCATCGCCATGCATGAAGTCGGGCACCTGCTTGGCCTCGATCACTCGAGCGATTCCGGTGACATCATGGCCGAACGCGTCCATGTGCGAGAACTCTCCGACGCCGACCGTTTAACGGCGCGTCTAATCTACTCGGTGCCCGCCGGCTCGCTACGATAGTCGGGCACCGGATCGCGTTGGCGTCTACTCGCGATTGGGCTACTCGCGTTCGACAGGCCGAAGCAGCACGGTACGTGTGCCGACATTCCGCGTACTCACCGACAGCCTGACTTCGCGCGTGCTGGGTGTGTTGTAGACCCTGCTCAGCAACTCCAGATCGCGAACCGGCGTGCCGTTGACCGTCCGAATCACATCACCACTGCGCAGGCCTGCATCAGCGGCCGGAGAACCCGCAGGTGCACGCATCACGAGAATACCCGGCTCGACGCCGAGGCTCTGCGCCAGTTCGCCGTCGAGCGCGGAGAGCTGCGCACCCGCGATGATGGCGATGCCGCTGCCGGAGAACATCGATTCAAAGGCGAGCGAGGGCAGCGAAGATGATCTGCACGTCGCGCCAGCCGGACAGGGCGCCTGCATGACGAAGATGTTCCGCTCTTCCTTTCGCGCGCCAACGGTGATCGCGGACTCGCGCGTCTTGCCCGCACGCGTGACACGCACGCGCAGGAGTTGTCCGGGGACGACGAGTTCGCTGTAATTCACCGGAATCTTCTGCACATCACGACCGTTGTACGCGAGCACCGTATCGCCGGCACTGAGTCCGGCTCGTGCGGCGGGCGAGTCAGGGTCCACAGCCTCAATCACCGGGTAATCGCAATAGTTGGTGATCGGACCTGCGGCTGAGGCCATCGTAATCTTCGACTCAAGCAGATGCACACCGAGATAACCGGTGGGCGCAACCGTCCGCAGCGATACGCGCGCGTTCGGTGACCCGGAAAACGCCGCGATCTGGGGCTGCATTGATCGGATCGCCGCCTCAACGACCGCTGCATGCGATCGGCGGGACACGGTATCGATGCTTAGGAAGGTCGCGTTCGGAAACATCGATGTCGCGCGAAGTCGTACTTCCATCTCCTCGAACATGGCAGCATTCGGCGCCAGCAGTTTGCCGTACACCATGCGGGGTAACGAATCGCCGCGGCGGATCGTGACGGTTTCCGCATCCGACCCATCCGGGCGCTTGTAGGTCACCACCATCTGCATCAGCGAATCCACACCGCGCTGCATTTCCGCGACGCGCTTGATGTCCAGCCGCCGATTGGAATCACCGCGCAGTTCGATGACTTCGGCCGCGCCGCCGAGTTCTCTGTTAAAGCGCAACAGTGCGCGTCCTTCCGGCGACTGGCCAAGCAACGAGGGCGACGATGCCAGCTGCGAACACGCACGGTTAACAGTTGTCGCCGCAGCGCGCGCGCGGCCTATCTCCTGCGCGCCAAGCAGTGCCGGCACTAACGCCGTCATGAGCGCGACGGACAGTGGAAGCCGACGGATCGGGAGCGTGTGTTCCATGGTGTGATCGCCTTGCTAGTAGCCTTCGATGGTTTTGTCGACCGGCAGCGCACTACCGAGCTGCTGCAATGTCGCTTCGCGTGCCGCGTAGGCCGCGCGATAGTACTGACTCAACAGCGGGTCCTGCGGGGCATCGCGCAAACCGGCACGCGACGCCGCCATCATCTGGTCGAGCGCCGCCAATCGCGCCCGATACACATCAGAGCCGCGCACGGTCGTGTCGTTCGCGGCCAGCCACAGCGACGCGCGCTCATAGTCGCGTTGCGCCTGGTCGAGTACGTGGGTGGCCTGTCCTATCGACTGAAACGACGCACCGCCGTCAGCAATCGCCGTCAGCGGCGTGCTGGGACCCGCCGCAAATGGGAGCGACGACGAGCCGACCGACACTCGTCCGCCGAGCACGCCACCAAGGAACAGCACCAACGCCGCCGCCACGCGAAGCATGGCCGGACCAACACGTGCGGACCGATCGGCGGACCGCTCGCTGGTGCGTGCCCGAAACGGGGGCGCCACCGGCGACGTGAGCAATCCTTCGGCGCGAAGCCGAGTGGACAAGACATCCCAGTGCGTCAGCCGCGGCTCGTCTGACACCACGTGATCGTGCGCGGATTGCATAGCCAGCTCCGACAACGCGGCGAACGCCGCGCGTTCTGCACGGCACGCGGCACAGACCGCTAAGTGTCCGAGCTCGTCGGACGATGGCGCCTCATGGTCGAGAGCGGCAAGCCGCTCCGGATCAAGGTGTTGCATACCCTGCGGCATACCCTTTGACATAGCCTCGTTCCATCGCATCTGTTGCGGTCGTTTCGATAAGTGGCGCGAGCAGCCGACGGAGCTTCGCTCGTGCCTTGAAGAGCTGGGACTTGGACCCCCCGGAGGTGATGCCGAGCTCCGTCGCGATCTCCTCATGGGTGAAGCCTTCCACATCGTGCATCAGAAATACTGTGCGAGCGCCGGGCGACAGCTGCCGAGCCGCGTCGTCGATCGTCTGCGCCAGCATGCGACGATCACTGTCTTGTTCCACGAACGCCGAATCCTCTTCGATCACCGTCTCCACGGCTGCACTGCGTCGCGTACTGCGCAGCGCGTTCAAGGCCCGGTTCACGGCCACTCGATGCACCCAGGTGCTGAACTTCGCATCACCGCGCCATGACGGCAGCGCGCGGAATATCTGGATCCATACCTCTTGCGCGATGTCCTCGGCCAGATCGGGATCGCCAGCCAAGCGCCGCACCACGGCGTCCACATGCGG
Organism: Gemmatimonadaceae bacterium; assembly: GCA_031372205.1. Classification (GTDB taxonomy): domain Bacteria; phylum Gemmatimonadota; class Gemmatimonadetes; order Gemmatimonadales; family Gemmatimonadaceae; genus Gemmatimonas. Next base: position 5,580 of record JANMKU010000389.1, read on the forward strand.
CGAATGCTGATGCCACAGCAGCCGCATGGCGCGCTCGTCACCCTCGATGGCTCGTCGGACTATAGCGGCGTCAGTTTCCATGGGTTCCATCGAATTTGTCACCGGAACGCCGGGTCGGGTTGCCTTCCCGCGAGGAAATCGTGAAAAGAGGAGCGAATTGGTCGTCATGTCAGCCAAAGTGAGTAGACGATCCTCGCCCGATCGCTTGACTCGTTCGGCGGGCAGTCTTAATTGCCTAGGGGGACTTCGCGCCCCCGGACCTCGTTTCTTTACAATTCCCTCCATCGGTACGCAGCCCTGCGCATCGTCACGGCCTTTCTGCTGCTGGTGTCCAACGCGACGTCTCCGGGCTTGCCCGCCAGAGAACCGTCTGCCGTTGGCATGTCCGCCGCCAGACTGGCCACCATTGACCGCGTGGTGCAGCGCGGCCTTGATGCGGGCGGCTATCCCGGCGCGTCGGTCGTGGTCGGACGGAAAGGCTACGCGGTGTGGTCCAAGGGCTACGGCTCGCTCGATTGGTCCGGGAAAACCGCCGTTACCGCGAAGGAAAGCATCTACGATCTAGCGTCACTCACCAAGGTGATTGGGACGACTACGGCGATCATGCTGCTGTACGACCAGGGACGCATTGACCTCGACGCGCCCGTCTCGCGCTATCTGAGCACGTTTAGCGGCGGATTCAAGGACCTGGTGACAGTGCGTCACCTGCTGACGCATCGCGCCGGACTGCCCGCCGGTCGTCAACTCTGGCGGAACTTCACCACACCCGCCGCCGCACGCGCGGCCGTCCTGGCGACCCCGATCCAGTGCACACCGGGCGTATGCTACGAGTATTCCGACCTCGGTGCCGACATTCTTGGATTCATCGCCGAAACGGTGAGTGGTCAGTCGCTCGACACGTTTCTGGAGCGTGAAGTTTTTGCCAAGCTTGGCATGACGGATACGCACTACCGCCTCGACGCCGACGATATCGGACGGACCGCCCCAACCGAGATCGCGCCCCCTCGCGGCTATCCGTTGCGCGGTGAGGTCCATGACGAGAACGCCTGGGCGCTGGGTGGTGTGGCTGGACACGCGGGGCTGTTCAGTACCGCGTCCGACCTTGCCGTCTTCGCCCAGATGCTGCTCGACGGCGGTACGTACGGCGGCACCCGGATCATCGCCGACTCAACTGTCGCCCTGTTTACGCGACGCGCGGCGGGACATCGGGCGCTGGGATGGGACACGTGCGAGGGTCAGTACGGCTGCGGCCAGCATATGTCCGAGCGGGCCTTCGGACACACGGGGTTTACCGGCACGTCAATCTGGATCGACCCTGACCGGCAGACCTTTGTCATCCTGCTGACGAATCGCGTGCATGCGGCCCGTGCCCGGCGACCGTCGAAGGTCATCGCCGACGTGCGGAGCGATCTGTCTGATGCGGCCGCTCTGGCCGTGATTGACGATCCGGGCGGCGTATTGGCCATGCCCGCCAGCTTCCGGGCGGACAACGCCGTCGACTGGAATCGCCCCGATCGCCCCAGCCGGTCGAAGAGCGCCAGTGCGCGCCGACGCGCGGCTGCAGCCAAGTCCGCTGCCCGCAGCACCTCCACGAAGAGCTCGGTCACGCGAAGCAAGAGCACCGGAGGTGCCCTCATCACCGTGCGCACGCCGTCGAAAAACGGCACCTCGACGCCCAAGAGCAGTCTCGCGACCGCGAGCTCTGCGGCCGCGGCAAAGAGTGGCAAGAAAAATTCGGTCGCCAGTGCCGCGAAAAGCAGCGTCACGCGGAACGTCAGCAGTACGGCATCAAAGAAAAAGCGCCGGAAGTCGTAAGGCTGCTATCTTTCCGGGTATGGACGATTCGACCACACCCGACGTGCAGCACACCGGTGAGTACGCGCCGGACGACGACGCGGCGGCTGCCCCGAACGAACTCGCAGCCTCTGCCGACGGCACAATCTCTCCGGATCAGGCGCGGTTGGTGTTGCGGCGCGTCAAAGATCCCGAGTTGAATCTGAACATTGTGGACCTCGGCCTGGTCTACGACATCACCGTCGACGGCAGTGTGGTGCGAGTCGACATGAGCCTCACGTCACCCGGATGCCCGTCTGGCCCGGAGATTATGGGCGAGGCCGAACAGCAGTTGCGGACGATCCCTGGGGTAACGGACGTGGTCATGAACTTGATTTGGTCGCCACCATGGACCCCAGACCGCATTGAACCGCGCGTGCGCGCCTACATGGGATTCTAGGCGGTCGTCGGCGACGCAGCCCGGCGTTCCGCCCGGACCGCGCGCGCCAATCGCACCACCACCGGCAGCAGGAGCAGTGCGCCAATCCACAGCGCCGCATCGGCGACATTCATGACGATGGTTGTCTCGTCACTCAGTCGAACGGCCAGGAAATCGGCCACGCCGTCGGGACCAAACAGCATGCTGGCCATGTTCCCGATCGCGCCACCGAGTACGAACGCCAGGGCCCGCGTCGCTCGCGGGTCGACTGCGGCAAGTTGCTGGACGATGAACGAAATGAGCAGCACGGCGACGGTGGTCACCAGCACGTTGAGCGGCCAGGTGTAGGCGCCGATCGTCGCGCCGCC
>JANMKU010000401.1:0-6644 GCA_031372205.1 Gemmatimonadaceae bacterium
CATGAGCAGGATATCGTCGCCGGCATCAACGGCCCGCAGCACACTTTCTTCGACGCCGAACCCTTTGGCCAGCCCCTCCATCGTCATCGCGTCCGTGACCGTGAGGCCGCGAAAGGCGAGCGAGTCACGCAGCAAGGCTTGCATGATTCGCGGTGAGAGCGTGGCTGGCACGCTGTCGCCGTACGCGACGGGGAGTGCGATATGCGCCGTCATCATGCCCGCCGCGCCAGCACTGATGGTCGCAGCGAACGGCACCAACTCCACCGAATCGAGTCGCGCGCGGTCGACCATGATAACGGGCAGCCCCAAATGGGAATCGGTGCCAGTGTCACCGTGCCCCGGAAAATGCTTGGCCGTGGCCGCGACGCCCGCGGCTTGCACGCCGCGCACAAACGCACTCGCGAGCGCTGAGACGGCGCGCGGGTCTTCACCAAACGACCGCACGTTGATTACGGGATTCGAAGGATTGTTATTGACGTCGACCACGGGTGCGAAGGCCATATGGATGCCAATCGCCCTCGACTCGATACCGGTGATGCGCCCGGCGGCTTCGGCGTCCGCGGTGCGGCCCGACGCGCCGATCGCCATGTTGGTGGGGAGCACGGTCGCAGAACCGCCTCCATAGCTGGCCGGGCTAAAGACACCGCCTTCCAAACGCCCGAGTCCCGGTTCCACATCACTCGCAACGAGGAGCGGAATGCGCGCATGGCGTTGCAGAAAGTTGACTTTCTCCGCCACTTCAATGGGCGACCCGAGCGACATGACCAAACCGCCAACGCCCTCTCGCTGCACCTGGTCCACGATCTTCGCGAACACTGGATTCCGTGCATTGGTGAAGTCGCCGAGCACCCAGATCATGACCATCTGCGCGACGCGGTCGCGCAACGGGAGCGACGCCAGTGTGCTGTCGATCCACCGCCGATGCGCTGCTGGCAGGGCCACCGTCGGATCGAGGCTGAGTGCGCCGGGAGGTGTCGACTTGGTGCGATTTGGTGTACGATCCGACGTCGCGGACTGCGTCGCGGTGGGTGTGGCGCGCGCCGTACGCGTGGCGGTCGGGTGGAACGATGCGCAGCCCAGGAGCGCTGCGTTCAAAAAGGCCGCGAGGGTCGTCCGCAGGTAGGGGCGTGACGGGGTCACGTGTTGGCCGGGAGTACCGATCGGCGCTCCACTCAGGCGCGTTGGCAATAACTGGAGGGGTACGTGACGCATCTCGGAGTGAGTCGGGGCATGAGCGCGCGCAGTGCGCGTTGGAAGGCAGCGTCACGCGTGCTGTCGCGTGGACTGTTGGCGGTACTCGTCTGCGGAGCCTTCGCATGTGCGGGAAACAACCCTCCCGACACTCGCGCCGAACCGGAAGACGGTCCAGACGGAATGCCGCTGCGATTCAATCGCAAGGTTCGGCCCGGCATTTCCGTCTTGATGGACGATAGCATCAAGCTGGTCGCTGGCAAGCGCGTTGCGCTGATCACGAATCAGACGGGCATTGATGACAGGGGACGACGGACCATCGACTTGCTGTTCAACGATCCGCGCGCGGTGCGGGCAGGCGTCAAGCTGGTCCGCCTTTTCTCGCCGGAACATGGCGTCCGGGGTACGGCGGATCGACCGAATCTGGCAGACGAGAAAGACGAAAAGACGGGACTCAACGTGTACTCCCTGTATCAGCAGACAACGATCGCGCCACCGGACAGCCTGCTATTAGACGTCGACGTGCTGGTCGTCGATCTGCAGGACATCGGGACACGAACGTGGACGTACGTGGGTGTCATGCTCTACGCAATGAAGGCCGGTGCACGGCGCGGGATCCCCGTGCTCGTGCTCGACCGACCGAATCCCCTCAGTGGCGCGCGTACGGAAGGAGCGCTGCTCGACTCCTCACTCGCGAACGCGGAGGAGCCATCGACCGGGAAGTCGTCGAACGGCTTCGCTCTCTTTCCTGTGCCGTTGCGACACGGGCTGACGATGGGCGAAATGGCACGCCTGTTCCAGGCGCAGCTCAAGCTCACCACGCGTCTGACTGTGGTGCCCATGCAGTATTGGCGGCGCGCCATGTGGTTTGATCAAACGCAGCTGCCGTGGGTTCGACCGTCTCCGAATCTGCCCAACCTGACGAGTGCGCTGCTCTACCCCGCGCTCGTCCCGTTCGAATCGACCAATCTCTCAGTCGGACGCGGCACCGCGGACCCTTTCCAGCGAATTGGCGCACCGTGGCTGCGTGCCGACACGCTGGCGCGCTTGCTCGAAGATCTGTCGCTCACGGGCGTTCGCTTTCGCGCCGAGCGTTTTTCACCATCCCAGCCGGGCGATGGCAAGTATGGTGGACAGACCATTCCGGGACTTCGTATCGAGGTGACCGACCGCGCGCTGGTGCAGCCTGGCCGAGTCGGGGCGGCGCTTCTCTGGGGCATCGCGCGGTTGAATCGTGATTCGCTGCGCATCGACGACCGTGGCTTCGACCTCCGTATGGGATCAAGCCGCCTGCGCGAAGCCATTCTCGGCGGGGCTGACCCTGACGCGGCGATGGACCGTCAGCTGTCGGCGATTGTCGCGTTCGAGCGCGATGTACGACGCTATCATCTCTACCGTTGATGAGCGGACGCTCCTAACTTTATCCAGATAGGCCGTTTCCGCGGTTGGGCAGTTCTGTCCGGCCGCTCGATGGGACGAGGGTTTCCTCGTCCCGTCGCGCTTCCGGGTTCAACTTTCCAACCGTTGGTCGAGATGCAATCTCTGTGGGGCGCGATACAGCGTGGCTATCTCCGGGTGATCGAACCGGTGGCGGATTGGCTCGTACGGCGTCGAGTGAATCCCAACACGATCACGACGGTTGGCACCATCTGTACGGTCATCGCAGGCGCCATCTTTGCGAGTGGTCACATCATGACCGCTGGCTGGTTCTTGAGTGCCACGGCGCTATTCGACGTGCTGGATGGCACGGTGGCGCGGCGCACCGGCAGGACTTCGGTCTTCGGTGCCTTTTACGACTCCACGCTTGATCGCGTGTCGGACGGCGTGCTTCTTGGCGGCCTCGTGGTATTCTACGCCACCAGCAAGGTCCACGAGAGCGACGTCATGCTCACCATTACACTGCTCGGACTCATTGGCACGTTTCTGACGTCGTACACGCGCGCCCGCGCCGAGGCACTGGGACTCGATGCCAAAGTCGGTATGCTGCAGCGACCCGAACGCATCACGCTGCTGTGCGCACCGCAGGCGTTGTTTGGTCTGGCCCTGAACGGGTGGGTACTTGCCGCAATCGTGACGTTGCTGTCGGTAACCGCCTGGATCACGGCAGTCCAGCGCATCCTTTTTGTGTATCGCACGACCACTCAAGGAGAATTATCCAAGTGACTGATACGTCTCGCGGCGCGACCGCACCCATCGCCCCGGCCAACGGCAAGCTCGCCATCTTCACGCCCGGACTTGGTGCGGTGTCCACGACATTCATCGCGGGTGTCGAGCGTGTGCGCCGGGGTCTCTCCATTCCGATCGGATCCCTGTCACAGATGGCGACAATTCGACTCGGCAAACGTACAGAACACCGCAGCCCGCTGATCAAGGATCTGGTGCCGTTGGCGTCGCTCGACGACATCGTGTTCGGCGCCTGGGATCCCATTCCAGACGATGCGTATACGGCGGCGATGAAGGCCGGCGTGCTCGAGAAGTCCGACATCGAGCCGATCGCCGATTTTCTGAAGAGCATCAAGCCGATGCCGGCCGCGTTTGAGCTGCGCTACGTGACGCGAATCACCGGGGCGACAAACGTCAAGACGGGCAAGAACAAGCGGGATCTCGCCGAACAAATCCGCGCCGACATTCGTGGATTTATGAAGGACAGCGGCGCGTCACGGGCGGCGATGGTGTGGTGTGGTTCAACCGAGACCTACATCAAGGCGGGCCCGCAGCATCAAACGATCGAGGCGTTTGAACAGGCGATGGAGGAGAGCGATGACGCCATCGCCCCCAGCATGCTTTACGCGTGGGCCGCGATCATGGAAGGCGTCCCGTATTGCAATGGCGCACCAAACCTGTCGGCCGACTTTCCCGCCCTGCTCGACCTTGCGGTGAAGAAAGGTGTTCCCGTGTCTGGCAAGGACTTCAAGACTGGGCAGACGTGGATGAAGACCATCATCGCGCCCGGGCTCAAAGCACGCATGCTTGGACTCGAGGGCTGGTACTCGACCAACATTCTGGGCAACCGCGACGGCGAAGTGCTGGACGATCCCGCGTCGTTCAAAACCAAGGAGGAGTCGAAGCTCTCCGTGCTGCACACCATCTTGCAGCCCGAGCTCTATCCCGAGCTGTACAAGGACTTTTCGCACGTCGTGCGCATCAACTACTACCCACCGCGTGGCGACAACAAAGAGGGGTGGGACAGCATCGACATCAAAGGGTGGCTGGGCTACCCGATGCAGATCAAGGTCAATTTTCTTTGTCGCGACTCCATCCTTGCGGCGCCGATTGTACTGGACCTTGCCCTGTTCAGCGACTTCGCGATGCGCGCTGGGATGAAGGGGATTCAGGAGTGGTTAAGCTTCTATTACAAATCGCCGCAAACGGCTCCAGGATTGCAGCCTGAGCATGATCTTTTCATTCAGCAGACGAAGCTGAAGAATACGCTCCGACACCTCATGGGTGAGGAGCAGATCACTCATCTCGGACTCGAGTACTATCAATGAGGCTCGCGCGCGTGGGCACGTCGGTGATGCTGGCGGTCGTGGCCGGAACGATGTCAACCGGCTGCGGCACGGGCACCAAACCGCAGAACGAACTCCGATTCGCGACGGACAGTTTCGTCATTCGGGTCATGGTGGAGTCGACGCCCACGCGCGCGCTGGAACCGACCTACTGGCGGGTGATTGTCAACGATGCGCGTACCGGAAAGCCTATTCAAGGCGGTCAGGGTCGCGTGTATGCCACGAACCGCGATCGCAAGACCGTAGCGAACGGTCTCGCCGAGACGGGAGAGCTGGGGACCTACCGCACGAACCTGATGTTCGTGACGGCCGGGATGTGGGCGATGGCGATGCAATTTCGCACCGACTCGACCAAGCCGCTGCAAACAACGCAGACTTGGACGCAGGACATCGTGTCTGCCGATGAGCCGGGGGACTTCAGTACGCCAGCTTCATCGCGCGTGGTTGAGCCGCCCAAACCGGTTGTTGCCGACTCGACGCGCAAGAAGGGTCCTTGAGTGTGCGACACTCGCATCGTACCACCTTACATCCGGAGCACGTGCTCGAAGTGGCCGATCGGTTTTTCGCGACGATTGGGCTCAGTCGCACCGCGTCCGATTCGCGTACTCGTGGTTTTTCGGGCGAATTGGGTGTGCTCCGACTTACCGTGAAAACGGATGGAGGACACGCCAGCGTAGTTGAACTGCGCACTGACCAGATCGGCGAGAGTCGTTTGGACAAGAACGTTAAGAAGTACTTCGTCGCATTGCATCGTGCGGCCGATCCGCGCCATCTGATCGAGGCTGGATACTGAATGGCGGCGATCAACCATCTCGAGTTGGGAACGCGTGCGCAATAGCGACGACGCGTCAGTGGACCCAGTGTCAGACGATCGCGTCGGACGGAACATTGGCGTCGGATGCTTCACTTTCGTGATCGGCGGCGTCAGTGGGGCCATGACCGGCGTCTTTGTGGGCAAAGGCGTAGGCTTCTTTTCCCGATGCGAACCGCAACCCGGTCTTCCAGCGTGCGACTGGTGGTGGTTTGCACTCGCTGGTGCCGTGCTCGGCGCCGTCTCCCTTCCCATTCTGGCACTCTCTCGGCTGCGTCGGTCTGATCGACGAAGCGATCGTTCCACCACACAGACTTCGACTCGAGGATGAACGCGTGGCACTGGTAGATGTCATCATGCCCCAGATGGGCGAGTCCATTGCCGAGGGGACCGTCTCGCGATGGCTCAAGCGCGTCGGTGACGCTGTCAAGCGCGATGAACCGCTCTTTGAGATCTCCACGGACAAGGTTGACGCGGAGATCCCGTCTCCCTCCGCGGGAGTGCTGGTGGAGATCGTGGTCGCCGAAGGCGTGACGGTCGAAATCCAGACGGTGGTCGCGCGCCTGGAGACCGATGCTGCGGCCGCGTTGTCCGCGCCAAAGAGTCGCCCGGAAACGGTCGTGACAGTGGCGACCGAGGTCGCGGCGAAGCCGCCGGTGCCCGTCGTCCGTGATGCCGCGGTCACAGTCGCGACGTCGGTCGCATCCACAGCGGTGCCGGGTTCGTTTGAAGAGCGGGTGCGCAGCAAGTCATCACCGCTTGTTCGCAAGATGGCCGCTGAACACGGCGTGGAGATCGCAGGCCTCACTGGCACCGGGATAGCGGGTCGCGTAACTCGCAGAGATTTGGCCGCGCACCTGGCCAATAGTCCCGTGGCGTCGGCTTCCATGTATGCGCCGGCGGGTGTGGGTACGCACGGCCCAGTTCCCACACCTTGGCCGGGCGATACCGTCGAACCGATGTCCAAGATTCGCCGGCTGACCTCGGAGCACATGTCGCTCGCGGTTCGCACGGCTGCGCACGTCACAACCCTGTTCGAGGTTGATCTGACCCGTGTGGCGCGCATCCGAAGCGCGATGCGCAAGGAGTTCGAAGCACAAACGGAACAGAAGCTCACGTACCTGCCGTTCATC
>JANMKU010000413.1:0-12956 GCA_031372205.1 Gemmatimonadaceae bacterium
GCATATCATCGGCTGGCGCCTCCTCGACGACCCATGCCCGTGGGACAGAACGTGCCGCGCGCGGCACCGCGGTCACCGACTCGCTCTCATCGGCGCGAAAGTTGACGATCTGCTTCCATCCGCGCGCCAACGCGTCGGCGAACACCAGCACCAGGTCGCCCGCGCGTCCCATGCGAAGCGCCGCATCGATCGCCTGCTGTTCGTCAACAATGCAGGTGATAGCAGCATCCGCTATACCGGCCGCGCGCAACGCCGCAGCGAGCATGGTGGGGACGTCGTGGTCACCGCGACCACGTCGCCCGTCGTCCCGTCGGCAGATGTAATAGTCGAAGCGCGCCGCGGCCGCTGCGTTGGCGATGGCGACAATATCTTCGTCGCGCCGATCGCCCGGCGCCGACAGGACACAGATGCGTCGCCCCTTCACATCCAACCGATTGACCAATTGACACAATGCGGCAACGGCGTGCGCGTTGTGCCCGTAGTCGAACAGCACTTTGAATGGATGCTCGTCGTACACGTTCAAACGGCCCGGCGCCTGAAAGAACGTCGTGTCAAATGTCCGAAGGCCGTGTCGGATGTCTTCGAGCTTCACACCCATCGAGAACGCCATCGCGGCGGCGAACATGGCGTTCTGTACGTTGAACGTCGCGCGCCCCTCGAGCGTGGCCGGAATGAGATGCGTCCAGAGAAGCGGGATATGCGCGCCGTGATCGTAGATGGTGATCATCTGCCCGTTCACGCCCGCCTCGATCGCGCACGCACGGCCACCGGCGCGAATGTGTTCGCGCACGAGATCGTGCGCCGGGTCCATCGTCACGTAGCACACGTGCTTGGCTTTCGTGTACGCGCCCATGCGCAGGGTGAGCGGATCATCGGCATTGAGCACCGCCGTGTCGGTGGCCACTTCCACGACAGTACGCTTCACTTCGGCGAGCTGCTCCAGCGTCTCAATGCCTTTCTGTCCGAGATGATCGGGCTGAATGTTGAGCACCGCACCCACGTCAACATGTCGCATGGCCATGCCGGCGCGCAGCAAACCACCGCGTGCGGTCTCGAGCACCGCCACTTCGACCGCCGGATCGCTGAGTACGATGCGCGCCGAGGTGGGCCCCGTCATGTCACCCTCAACCGTGCGCTGCCCGTCGATGTAGACGCCGTCCGTAGTGGTGAGACCAACCCGCTTACCGGCCAGTTTGTGGATGTGCGCCAGCAAGCGCGCCGTGGTGGTCTTGCCGTTGGTGCCCGTAATGGCCGCGATCGGAATGGTGCTCGCGGCATGTTTCGGGAACAGCATGTCGATGACCTTGCTGGCCACGTCGCGCGGTCGCCCTTCACTGGGCGCCATGTGCATGCGAAAGCCGGGCGCGGCATTCACTTCGCAAATCGCCCCGCCTACGTCTTTGAACGACTGCGTAATATCCGGCGACAAGAAGTCCACGCCACCGACGTCCAGTCCAATCGCCTGAATGGCGCGCACCGCCATCTCGACATTGTCGGGATGCACCACGTCAGTCATATCCGCGGCAGTGCCACCCGTGGACAGATTCGCCGTCAACCGCAAGTACACATCGTCACCACGCGGTGGCACCGACTGCGGCGTGTAGCCCAACTTGGCCAGCAAGCCCAACGCCTGTTCGTCGATCTCGATTTGCGTCAACACTTTCTCGTGACCGATGCCGCGCCGCGGGTCGGCATTCACCTGCGCCACCAGTTGTTCGATGGTATGCATGCCATCGCCAACCACTTTCCCGGGTTCGCGTTTGGACACCGCGACCAATTCGCCGTTCACCACGAGCATGCGATGATCGTGACCGGTGATGTAACTCTCGACAATGACGCTGCGCGAAATGTCCTGGGCGCGCAGAAATCCCGCCGTCACCTCGGCGGGCGAAGTGAGCCCCACGGACACACCGCGACCGTGATTGCCGTTGTACGGCTTGGTGACCACCGGATAGCCAATGCGTTCGGCCGCCGACACGGCACGTTCCGCGGACTGCACGAGGCGCTGCTTGGGCACTGGTAGTCCGAGCCGCGACAAAATGCGATTCGTCTCTTCCTTATCCGACGCGAGTTCCACAGCGATGTGCGGCGTGCGACCGGTAATCGTGGCCTGAATGCGTTGCTGATTGCAGCCGTAGCCCAGTTGGATGAGACTCTGTTCGTTGAGTCGCAGCCACGGAATGTTGCGCTGTTCCGCCGCGTGCACGATACTCGCGGTGCTCGGCCCCAACGCGCGTCGCTGCGCATACCGGATGAAGTCATCGCGGCGTGCTGCGAGATCGAACGCCGGATTGACGCCAGCGGGACGCAGCGCTGCAGGCAGCAGATGATGGAGCAAGTCGAGCGCGACGTCCGCCGCCTCAATCCCGACATCCTCCTGCTCGTACTCGAACACCACGTCGTACACGCCAGGCCGAGCCGTCTCGCGCGTCTTGCCGAACGTGACCTTCACACCGGAAATATTCTGCAGTTCGATCGCGACGTGCTCGAGCACATGTCCAAGCCATGTGCCCTCATCTTCGGTCATACGCCGCACGAACCCGCCCGGCTCGCCGTACGAACATCCGTGCTCGCGTAACCCCGGCAACGCGTCAAGCAAGGACGCCACGAACTCGTGCCCAAGTTTGCCTGTAGGCCATGCTTCCAGCGCACCAAGATCGAGCTCCAGCCGAATGACCGGAAAGTGTGCGTAGTGGCTCGGCCCCGCAAACACTGATCGGTCAAGAATCTGCATGCGTCGCTAGCTTCCCGTGGCGAACGTGGCGTCCAGTGAAACTCCGGTGGCCTGTCGTGTGTGGAGATTGAACGTGCCGCCAGCCCCGAGCACATGCAATTTCGCGCCCACGAGCGTCACCGCGTCGCCCGGATTGGCTTCGGCAATTGACGAGAATTCCACGTCGGCCGGATCGACAACGGTGACGGCACCACTGCCTGTGACGTCGAGTGTTTCGTCGGGGCCGATGAACGCGGCGGTGTTCTCGTCCACCCCGAGTCCGATCGCAAACGGGTTGTAGGCGAGCGCCGTAAGCAGCCGACCGAGCCGATCGCGTTGACGGAAATGCTGATCGACGATGATGCGATTGGTGAGCCCCAGTCCGGCACACATTTGCACCATTCCGGCCCGCGGTGTGCTGCCTTCTTCGCCAAACGCAATCATGTGCTCACTAAGAAACGCCGCGCCGGCGCTCGTGCCCGCAACGTGCACTCCGGCGGCGTTTCGCACGCGAATGAGTTTCGCAACCGGCGTGCCGCCCAGGATGGTGGTCAGCTTGAGCTGATTGCCGCCCGTGATGAAGATCCCGGTCGCCTGGCCCAGCCAGTCGAGCCAATCCTGATCATCGCAGTCGATCCGGTGGTCGAAGGCGAGCGCCTTGGCATGCTTGACGCCATGTCTGGCGAACAGTCGCTCGTAAAATGTGCCCATGTCGGGCTCACTCGACGCCGTCGGAATAATTGCCACGCGCGCGCCCGTGCCACCACTGAGCGCTACAAAGCGATCGAGGATCGCATCGTCGAACAGTTTTCCGCCGATCGGGACAATCCAGCCGCGTGTCGCGTCGGGACGTGGACGTGAGGGCATGGAGCGGAAGCTAACGGCAACAACAATGCCGCGTCACTTGCTCGGCTTACACCCCATCTCCAGCACCTCGAACTGTGCGTGCAGCGCCTTGAGGGCGCTCTTGAGCGCGGTGTCGTCCGCCTTCGCCGCAACCATGTTCGCCAGCGCCTGCGTTTCGGGCACCAGCTTGGTCACGGCCGCCTTGAGCGCCGGCGTGTCGCAGCCCTTGGGCGCTATCGACTTGCCGAGCACGTTAGCCTGCTCCGCCATAGCCACGGCTTTGGCGCGGGTGGGTGCCAGGTCGTTCTTGCCATTGGCCGGATGCCACGTGCCCATCATCAACTGATGATACGCGTCGAGCTCTTTCCATCCGCTGCCCGCGTGCTCCATGTCTTCCATTTTTCCGCCGTCCATCTTGCTGTAGTCCATGCCACCCATCGCGGGTGGTTTTGGTGGCGGCGTCTTGGTTTGTGCGGCAGCAGACGCCGCCGTGAGGGTCATCGCGATGCAAGCGGCTGCGAGCAGTTTGACGGCAGGGAATCGGGACATCCGGACTCCGGAGATAGGCGAGTGACGAGTGGAAGAGGGAAGAGTCTCCCTGACGAAAGATAGCGGTGATCCGTTTCGCTCGAACCCTTATTACCTTTGCCGCATGCAACTCGATCTGAAAACAGTCCTGCGTGCCGTCGGCGTGGTCATTCCCATTTTGATCGCGCTTGCGCTCGGCCGACTGCTGTCGCCGTGGCTGCCGCAATTCGCGGCATGGGTGAACACCATGGGCGTGTGGGCACCTGTCGCGTTCGTCGCAACGTACGTGATCGTCGTGGTCTGTATGTTGCCGGCGTTTCTGCTGACCATGGTCGGGGGCGCCGTCTTCGGGTTTGCCAAGGGATCGGCGCTGGTGATGACCGGGGCGATGCTCGGGGCGACGGCCGCGTTCCTTATCGGCCGCTACTTCGCGCGCGACCAGGTGGCCCGCCGCGTGGCGAACAATCCAACGTTGAAGGCGATCGACCGTGCGGTGGGCGAAGACGGCCTGAAGCTCGTGTTTCTCATTCGTCTGTCACCAATATTCCCATTCGTGCTCACCAACTACGCGCTCGGAGTGACGCGCGTGCGACTACGGGATTTCGTCATCGGCACCCTCGGATTCGCACCGATCGTGCTCACCTACGCCGCCTACGGTAGTGCGTCCGGTGGGGCACCGCGCGCCGATGGCTCGTCGCCCACATCACCGACCGTACTCGCCGCCGGTATTGTCGCCACGATCATCCTCGGCGTGCTGCTCACCCGCATGGCGCAGCGGGCGATTCGGGACGCCGAGTTGGCGAATCGTATAGCCGTGGCCGAGTAGCCCACCGATCCCGGTATCCGCAGCACGTGGTGACGACGCCAGTCTACGCGCGCCGCTCCATGGCGTCGCGCACGTCAAGCAAAATCTCGAAGTACAACTGTTCGCGTCGATAGGCAAAGTCCAACGACGTCATGGCGCCTGGGTCGTCAGACGACTTGGCGCGATCGAACGCCTCGCGATACATCTCTTCGAGGTTGGTGAGAATTCGTTCACGGGAACGCGACATGCGCAGGCCCTCGAGGGCTTGGGGTGTGAGGCGGGGCGGGACGTCGTGCGGCGTGGCCGCGCTTTCTTCCGAATCGAAGAGACGCGTGACGTGTTGAAACAACAGCCGACGTGCATGATCAGGGACGTTCACAGGAGCTCGTCCAGGTGAATCGCATGGAAGTCTTCGCGCGCGACGGTTTCCGTTGCGTGTATTGCGGTGATCTGCAGGAAATCGACGCCCTGAGCGTGGACCATGTTCAACCGCGCGTACGCGGCGGAGACAGCTCTGGAGGCAACGTAGTGACCGCTTGCACGGCCTGCAACACGGCGAAGGCATCGCGCTCCCTCGCCCAGTATTTGTCGGAGAACCCGACCGCCCGACAGAACTTTTTTCAGCTCGCCCAGCACGTCTGGCCGCGACATCTCCGCGCAGTCACCGAGGAACTCAAAAGCCGAGATCGGGGAACACGGCGTCCTTGACCCAATAACCCGTGTGAGCCGCCGGTACCCGCGAGCGCAGTCAGACGCCGCCCCGATGCCTGGCGGGGTGCTTAGAGCGCTACTCTGGGGATCGCGGCTTCTCCGGCGCGCGACGCGCGGCACGTTCGCGCACCAAGATGTACATGCCGCGCATCGCGAGGACTGTCCCGACGAGCGACACCGCGACGCCTCGCGATCCGAACGGCTGAAGCCACCGAGCCGCGACGGCACTGAGCAGGAAACCGACGCCCGCGAAATAGAGGCCGCGAACCTGCGCCACGTTCCAGCGACCAGAGCGTCCGTTGCGTACGGCGGACGCCAAGAGCCACGCGCCGCCGGTAGCGACGACTGCGGACGCGATGGTGTCGCGGTCAACGTGCACGAACAATGCCATGCAGGAAACTTATATCGAGGGCAGCTTCTGAGAACCAGCCTTGGGTGTTCGTGATTCACTTGTAATACACTTATAGCCATGACTTCCCCGACATCTCTCCCGGACCTGCCAGACCCGTTGATCGTGACGAAAGGCTACGCGCATGCCGATCGCCTCGTGTCCACCGCCTGGCTAGCGCAGCACCTGAATCATTCGGCGATTCGTCTGCTCGAGTGCAACGAAGACGTGTTGCTCTACGGCCTTGAGCATATCGCCGGCGCACAGCAACTGGATTGGCATATCGACCTCAACGATCAAGTCGAACGCGACTACGTGGCGCGGTCCGCGTTCGAGGCGCTCCTGCAAGCCAAAGGCATCGACGAATCGACGACGGTGATTTTTTACGGCGACAAGAACAATTGGTGGGCGACGTACGCGCTGTGGGTGTTTGAGCTGTTTGGCTTCACCAACACGCTGGTGCTCGACGGCGGTCGCACCAAGTGGCTCGCGGAAGGACGTCCCACCACCACCGACGTCCCGCATTTTCCGGCGAGCCGTTACCAGGCGCCGGCGCGGAATGATCAGAAGATACGCGCCTTTTTTGCAGAGACGCGGGCACACATGGACGCGGGGCTGCCGATGATCGATGTGCGGTCACCGCAGGAGTACACCGGGGAGCGACTGCACATGCCAGACTACCCGCAGGAGGGCACGCTGCGCGGTGGACACATTCCCGGCGCACGCAGCGTGCCGTGGGCGCGGGCCGCCAATACGGACGGCACCTTCAAGACGGCTGACGAATTGCGCGTCATGTACGAAGGTGAACTCGGCTTGCGTGCGACCGATGCTGTCGTCACCTACTGCCGGATTGGGGAACGGTCGTCGCACACCTGGTTTGTGCTCACGTACCTGCTGGGGTTCGCGCACGTGCGCAATTATGATGGGTCGTGGACCGAGTGGGGGAACGCGGTCCGGGCACCAATACGCAAGGGAGCTGAGAGATGAGTGCGTCCGATACGCCGGTCGTCGCCACCGATGCACCCGCGAAGCCGCCAAATCGCGTGCAGGTATCGTGGGACGGCGACTTTCGCTTTCGCGGACGCCGTGAGGACGGCGGCCCTTCCATCATGCTGGACGGAAAAGGCATCGCTGGTCCTGGACCGGTTGACTCGCTGCTGATCGCGCTTGCGAGTTGTACCGGGATTGATGTGACAGACATTCTCGCCAAACGCCGAACCCCGGTTGAATCGCTCGGCATCGGCGTCATCGGCGACCGCGCGCCGTCGACACCGGCTCGGCTCACTCGCATTCATCTCACGTACGATCTCGTTGGCGTCGCGGTGGAACGCGTGCACGCGGAACGCGCGATTGAGCTTGCGGTGACCAAGTACTGTTCGGTGCGTGATTCACTCGATCCGGCGACACCCATCACCTGGACGCTGGTGCTCAACGGCGCGTAGTGGTTCGGTCGAGTTCTTTGGTTATCCACGCCAGCGCGCGTGGATCTTTGACCCGCGCTAGCCAGAAGATGGCCGTCTTGCGCAACTCACGATCCGGCAGTGTCTCAGCCATGCGGACCAGATTCACCACCGCTTCGTCTGTCGGGCGGCGTGACATCGCGAAGATGGCTTGCTTGCGCACCTCACGATCACCCGCCTCGTAGGCGACAGAGTCGAGCGCTGCCGTCGCTTTGTCGCCTGCCGCTTCTCCGAGCCAGAACAGGGCTTGGGTGCGCACGTCTTGCGGACGCGAACTCGAGCCCGCGACACGCAGAAGGGTTTGCGTTGCATCGACCGAGTCGGTGAGGAACAGTGCGGCGATGGCATCGCGCGCGGGTTTCTCCGATCCCGATTCGGCGAGTGTCACAAGCCACAGCCCCACCGCCTTCGCCGAGACCGTACCCAAATCGGTGACTGCCGCGTCGGCGCGCCACGTCCCACCAACACCGGTCCGAAGCTCAGTTGTCTCGCCGCCCTCACGGACCACGACGAGCCGTGCCGGCCCTGTCTCACACGACACGGCAATGTCGCGCGAACCCCAGCTCTTCGTCTCGCCGGGGCGCGACCGATTCCAAGTCGTGCCGTTGCCGCACACGCCGGGTCGCGCCGCGAACGTCATACGCACTCGGCCATCGCGCACTGCACTGATGCGCGCGCTGAGTGGCGTGGCAGCGTTCTGTGCCGACGTGATTCCGTGTGGTACAGCGACGAGGGCAAGCACCACGATCGTGCGCCGACAGCACGCCACCGACGGCGTGTTCATCGGTTGATGATCTCCTGATACAACTGCACCACCCGCGGATCTTTGCTCCGGCCCAGCATGGCGAGCGCCTGCTTTCGAAGTTCGATATTCTTTTCGTTGCGTGCGACGTCCAGCAGTTTGTCGATGCCGCCGTCTTTCATCATCGACATGGAGGCGAGCAACTGTTGCTTCAGCTCTGTTTCGCTGGTCCGATCATACAAACGCCCGATCTGCTCCGCCTGAATACCGGCCATACTGAAATAGCTCATCACCTGCCGACGCGTCTCCATCGATTCTTTCTGATTCTGCGCAATCTCGAACAGCAGTGCACGCGAGGCCTCGGACCGTTGCTGCGCTACAATAGCGAGGATGCGCGAACGGAATGATTGGTCGTCGGCTTTGCCGTATGCTTCTTTGAGGAACGACATCGGATCGTCGGACTGACGACCCGGCCCCTGCATGTACCATTGCAAGGCATCCCCACGCAAATCCGCGTCGGCGTTGGCGTCGAGGGCGATCTCCTTGAGGGTGGCCGTCGCACGAGGGGACTTGGACCGTGACAGGGCGAAGACGGCGCGCTTGCGCAATTCGATGTCACCGCCGCCTTTGGCGAGATCCACCAGCATGAGCGCCGCTTCGTCGGTGGGTACGTTGGACAACCAGAAGATGGCTTGTTCACGCACGTCTTTGTCTGGATCGTTCTTCGCGACACCCATCAGGAGCGAGGCCGCTTCTGGCACTTTGCGCGAGGCAAGGAGCCACACCGCCGTGCGGCGCAAATTCTGCGTGCAGGCTTCGCGCCGTGTCAGCACCTTCTTGAGGATCGGCAGCGCGGCTTCGGCGTCTACTTGTATGAGTGCGTTCAGTGCATCGACGCGTTCGTCATCATTCGACGACGGGCACCCGTCGCGGGACGCGAGCCGCGCCCGCGAGCGCAGGACGGAGTCTGCGGCCATGTTCCCGTAGCGTGCGAGCGCGCCGTCGATGCGCGTGCCCAGGGCGAGCGCGTCGCTGTGCGTCGCTGCCTTGGGAAACTGCTTCAGCTGCCAGGACAACGCCGCCTTGGCGGCGAGCAGATCGTCCTGCGTGCTGAGACGCTGCAGGGCGAAGGCCTCCCAGTACGGCGCATCGGGCGTGTACGTCGACTTCGGATAGCGATCCCGGATGCGACGAAACAAATCGGCCGCCTTACGATACGCGTCGTTCGACAGGGCCTTGCGTGCTTCGCGATACAGCGAGTCGGCCGGATCATTGGCATCGGATGGTGACGGCGGAACGGTCGCGTGTCGCGCCTGCGCGGCAAACTCCACGTCGCCCGGGAATTGGAAGGAGCGCCAGTACGCATCCGGTCGCAACAGCTCCTGCGTGGAAGCCTCGAGCGCGCGCAGCGGAGCCAACGATTCGGCGAGTGCACTCGTCAGCGCCATCGCGTCGGCGAGTTCACCGGGCCATCCGCGCAGAAAGTGTTCCGCCGGTTGCCGAGCCGACGGTGGCGTCGGTGGTTGGGCCGGGGTACGTGGTGTGACTGGCGACACCGGCCGGGTTGATGCGGGCGGTGTGGGCGGTATCTGTGCGCCAACAGAGGCCGCCATCGCCGTGCACACGAGGACAGCGTGCATCAGGCGAACAGCGGGCATGGGAATTCTGGTCATTCTAAACCTCCTCGATCGGTACGCGCCTCGCGATTTGCAGACGCCGTCACAACGGCGCGCACGCGCGGCAACAGGTTGGTTTCCCGCATGGTTTCGCTCGGCGCTTTTCTCGTTTCTGACGCGCCGGTGCCATGTGCCTGAATGATTTGCATGAGCACTAATTCCAGATCCTGCAGCAGTCGTCTGGTGTGCGCATCACGCAACGACGGATCATCGATCAACAACCGCGTCGTCCCGAGCAAGTCATGCGCCCAATCGGTCACGTCGAGACCGGGGCCCGCAGCCGGATCACGGTCGCGGACTGTGGTCAGCAAGGCCACCGTGCGCACAAGATGTTCTTGCATCGCGACGCGCACCGGATCCGACGACGACGCCGTCTGTTCGAGCGCATCGGGGCCGAGTGCATCGGCACTGAGTGCGTCGGCACCGCTTGCGGTCATGGAATTGTTGGAACTCGCATTGGTCGCGAGCGTGCCGACATCCAATGCGGCACTGGTGTGTGCTGCCGATGGGAGAACAAATCGACCAATCGCCACGCCAATCACCAGCACCGCGGCGATTGCCGCAACGCGCCGCATCGTCCATCCCTGTCGGGGCGACATGCTCGTGACGTGAGCACCTGACGACAGCAGCGCGCGCTGCTGTTGGATGCGCTTCCACATCATCTCGTTCGGTACGACCACGTCGTCGGTCACCTGACGGGCGAGGTCGGCCATCCACGGCGCAAGCGGACGATCGGGCTCCGTCGTGATCGGTGTAGCGCGCTCTGGGTGTTGCGGATGATCGGTCATGCCAGCTCCTGTCGTGCGAAGGGCGCAAGTGCCGCCCGCAACTTTTCTCGTGCCCGAGACAGTTGCGATTTGCTGGTGCCAACCGCGACACCCAGCGCGTCGCCAATCTCCTCGTGCGAAAATCCTTCGACGTCGTGCATGACAAAGACCTGGCGCGTTCCCGGCGGCAGCGATGCAATTGCTGAGCGCATGCACGACTTGAGATCAGGATCGCTCTCCGTCGTCCACCGGCCAACCAAGGCCGCGTCTTCGAGCGGTGCCGCAAAGGCGTCGCGCCGTTTGACGGTGCGCAACCCGTTGAGTGTGATGGACACGGCGATTGCGTGCAACCAACTGGAAAGCGCCGAGTCACCACGGAATTGTCCAATCCGCTGAAAGGCGCGAATGAACGTGTCCTGTGTCCAGTCCTGCGCGAGATCCGCACGATCACTCATCCGATAGATGAGGCGATACACACGGTCGACGTGACGGTCATAGAACTCGCGTTCCGCCGCTGTGTCGCCCGTTTGTAGTCGCGCGACCAGTTCCGGTTCAGTCACGGCGTACCGTGGTGAACCAAAGCCGATCGTACCGCGTGGCTCGTCGCTGGGTGCGCATGCATGTGCACAGGGGAGACAGCGGCACACGCCAAAGGGTTGTCAGACCCGCTCGCAACCCTTGTCTGACGTTCGTGCTGGCGCTACTCGGCCCTCGGTACGGCCACGTGTTCGCGCTTGCCCTGGGGCACGGCGATCGGCTGCGCGGCACCGGCACCAAGCCCCTTCGCATTGTGTTCGGTGAGGACGCGCGTCATGAAGCGCTGGCCCTCGCCGATGCGCTCCACTTCCAGGCCAATCGACTCGACGGCCTCACCCAGCTGCTCGAGCCGCTGTCGCACTTCGTTGGGTACCGGGGCGATGACGGTGGCGCCCTTCTTCCAGATGCGTCGCGAATAGGCGATGGCAATCGGCATCAGCACCGCGAGCGTGAAGACGATCGGAATGGCGAATACTTCGTCCGGCGGCCCGCGACGCACGTACGGTGGTGGCGCGACAATCGCGCCGGGCAGCGATGCGGCCTTGGCCACCGCAGCGTTCGCCAGTGCCAATTGCTGATCCACCGAGGTGATTTGCGCGTCCACATCCTTGAGCCGCGCCTCGATTCCGACTTTGGCATCCCCCTTCGTTTCGTTGTCGGAGAGCTGCCGCGACAGGTCACGCCGCTTGTCCTCAAGATTCTCCAACTGGTTCCGCAACTCGGACCGCTGGTTCTTGGCCCCGACATACACGTCCGCGGCACTGGTTGGCCGGACTTCAGTCACCTGCGCGGTGGTGAAGCGCGCTGGGGCGTCGGCCGTGGGTTGTGCGCTGGCGACGACGGGCTGAACGGGCATAGCATGATCCTTTCGAAGCGGAACGAAGGGCAGTACTGAGCGGCCACCAACGCCTACGACGCGCGGTGCGTTGCCGTTTCACTCACCTGGGAGCCAACACGATGCGCTCGTGTCACCTCGTCGCGCCAGCGCACCGACCGGTTATGATCTGCCGCCTGATTCCAGTATGATTCGCTCATGATCTCCGTTCGCCTCGCCGTGCCTTCGGCTCGTTGCCTGGTTCTCTCGCTGTCAGCACTCGTGGGCGCCTGCCGACACGCCGTCGTGGCGGTACCGACGCCGAGCGCTCCGGCGGTGTCGCTCGCGCCGGCGCGTCTCGACCCGCGAATCCCGGAACAACTCAGCGACAGCACGTACTGGCGCATGATCACGGAGTTCTCGGAGCCGGGTGGTTATTTCCGTTCGGAGAACTTCGTCTCCAATGAGATGGGGTTGCAGTACGTCATTGCGCGCCTGCAGGACGCCGTACCGCCCGGTGGCGTCTATCTGGGCGTTGGGCCAGAGCAGAACTTCACCTATCTGGCGGCGCTGAGGCCGCGTATCGCATTCATTGTCGACATTCGTCGCCAGAATTTGTTGCAGCATCTGTGGTATAAGGCGGTCTTCGAGTTGTCGCCAACACGCGGCGCGTTTCTCACTCGATTATTCGCTCGGGCACTCCCAACCGGCATCAGCGACCATCTATCGGCCGACTCGTTGATCGTGGCCCTCGATGTTGCGCCACCCGATCAGGCGCTCTTCCGTCGCACCTTCGCTGAAGTGCGGGATTTGCTGGTGGTCCAGCACCGCTTCACGATTGACTCCGCCGATCTAGCCACCCTGCGGTACGTCGACAGCGTGTTCTTCACATCGGGACCGACACTCAACTACTCATCGGGCAGCGGCGGCTTCGGGGGCGGGCGCGGCGGACTGCGTGGCATGCCCCCC
>JANMKU010000438.1:0-1639 GCA_031372205.1 Gemmatimonadaceae bacterium
TGGCGCGCGCGCGAACGGGTCTCCTGCGACGAACTCGTCGCGCGCAGGCGGTGTGAGATGAGCGTCGAGGTAGCGTCCGTCAATCTCGCCGCCTCCTTCCAGCAGTTCATTTCGCAGGTACTCGTGCACCAGGCGTCGCCTCGCGCACCCGGTGATGTTCTGCAGGATCGCCGCCATTGGGTGCCAATCGGCGATGTAGGAGTACGGCCGGAATTCCAGCTGTTCACGGGTGGCACCTGCAAAGCTCACAGCGGGGCGAAAGCGCATGTGACCCTCGTTTCGAATGACGATCTCGTCTCATTCGCACATGGCTCCGTGTGGCACACGCCACCGGCCGGCTGGGCCACCGTGGTTCCGCATTGGTGCGGGCGACGGTCTGGCGGACGGGTCGCGGAGCCGGGACTCTCGCCGTCCTCTTCATGCCGGTCATCGAGACGCAGATGACCAACTGGAAGTAACGCGGGCGCCCGATACCGTGTCAAGCGGCCGCGACCTATTGACGCACTGTCTCCAATGTGAACCGCCCCGAGTTTGCAGGAGACTCCAAAGGGTGAGAGGTGGACATCAAGTGGTCCAACCGAGGTTGGAACTGTGTCTGTCCGCGAGTTCTACAACATGCGCGTCGGCACATCGCGAACGAGCGTGTGCGAACGGTGGAACGGGCGCTGCTCACGCTGGGATAGACAACATGAATGACACAGTGGTCGACGGAATTTTCGGTGAGGGGCGAGCAACGCGTGGGAACGGATTGATACTCCTCGCGCGAATCGGATGACGCGTGAACCACATCCCCCGCGTATGCTCGGCGTATGTTCTCTTGCCAACCTCGACCCGCCGAGCGTACGCTATGGGTATGCAGCTATCACGCACTGACTGGACGGCCGACATGCTCGACGAGCTGCCGGACGACGGACGTCGGTACGAGGTTATTGATGGGGTATTGTTTGTGACGCCAAGCCCCGCCGATATCCATCAGCATGCGGTGGGTGAACTGTACGCACTGCTGTTACCCTACGCAAAACGTGTCGGCGTCAACCTGTTGCTCGCGCCGTCTGACGTGAGATTCTCGAAGCGTCGGCAGGTTCAACCGGATCTGTTGGCGACACCGCGCATGCCCGATGGTCGGCGTCCCCAACGCTTCAGCGATGTTGGTGTGTTGCTGCTGGCGGTGGAAGTGTTGTCTCCCTCAACGCTCCGTACTGATCGGTACGACAAGCGCACACTGTATCAGGACGAGCGTGTCGCGGACTATTGGATTGTTGACACGTCGTCGCGCACCATTGAACACTGGACACCAGAAACGACGGAGCCGCACGCGCGCACAGCCACGCTGGTTTGGCAGCCTGTGCTGACGCACGAACCGCTCGTGATTGATGTTGCGGAGTATTTCCGAAGCGTGTGGGGCGAATGAATTGGTGGTGACAATCACTTTACCGTTGCAATCCTGGAAAGAAGCGTGATCGGAGCACGGTCTCAATGTTACGCCGTTGGCGCGGTCAACCGGAACGAAAGTTGTCCTTCTGTAAAGGACACTTTTGGCGACACCCATCTGCTGGCATCGACACGCGGAACCGATGACCGAATTTAGCGAACCGCTCGACCACAACCCACAGAGGCGCGGGCTCCTCAACTACTCACG
>JANMKU010000044.1:0-17518 GCA_031372205.1 Gemmatimonadaceae bacterium
TTCGGTACATTGATCGTTCGCAGCGTGTTGAGGGCGGCCAGCTCGTCGACCACTGGTTTGTTGATATCGGTGTTCTTTTCGCGCAACAGCCGGAGTCGAATTTCGCGGTCGGCCTGCTCGGAGAGCACCTTTCGAAGATCTTCCGCCGCCGGATCCGCATTGACCGACGGAATGGACAGCACGGCTTCGCGCGAGATGATTCCCGACTGTTTGCTCTGCGCCAAGACGCGCTCCAATGATTCGCGATCGCGCCGATAGTTGTCGGCGAGTATCCGATCCCTAAAATAGATGTCGTACACCGGATTGTTGGTCATTTCGATACCCGGCGCGATCGTTGTCCGTTCGCTGGGCTCAGTCACGGTGCGAACCCGAAAGCTTTCCAGCTCCGACTCCGCGGCGTGGAGCGCGTCCTCGGAGTACAATCGCTGCCCTTCGAGGATCGACGCGACAGACGTCACGTTCTTCTTCTTCAACGCCGTGGCGATAACCACAAACTGCTCAACCCACGCGTTGAGGGTCGCGGCGGTGCGCTGTGCGTTCTCTCCCGTCAGGTTGAGAAACAGGAACGAACTACCATCCGCCAACGTCATCTTGAGCTTCTTGCCAATCCGGATTGAGGCTTCGCGTGGCGTCTGCACGCTGAAGGACACTTCTTTTCGCCCGGCGAACAGTTGCTGCGCGGGTTGCCATTGGAAGCCTGCCGCACGGCCGATGGAATCGCCTAGCGCACCGGTCTCCACCTCCAGACCTGGTTTGAGCGACAGTGTAAACCGATTGCCGTTGATAGCGAGCACGTACTCGCCGGCCCGGAGCCGCTGCTGGTTGACCCTGAAATCCTTGAAAAGCGTGCTGTCTGCTTCCCGGGCCGGCTCCACAAACAACCCGAGTTCCGTGACCACGGGGTCAGCCACGGCGAATGAGCGCAGCAAGTCCTGCCAGCCCGAGGCCTTGAGTAATTCTTCGGCTTGAATGGGACCACGCGCTCCGCCCGACGTGCCAGTGCCCTGTTCAAGCAGGATGGTGGCGCGGACCTCGTACTCCGGTGGAATGAAGCGCGTCGCCGTGTATCCGCCGGCACCGCCGAGCACCGCAAACAGCAAAATGAGCCATTTGAAGCGGTTGAGCGCTGAGAGGTAGCGGGCGAGGCTGGGGCCCTTCGGGACCGGTGCAGCCTCATTCCCACCGCCCCATTCTGCGGGCTGTGCATCGTCGAGATAGGCGTCCGGTAGAGTTTCGGGCGCGGAAATGGGCTTGAGCTGTTGTCCGGACATTGAAAATCGGGCTGAAGAGGTGCTGCAGTCAGGTTACTGACGGCTTACGAATCTGTTCGGCAACACGGTGCTGCGTAAGCGCACACACCACGCAGCACTCCCGCTACAGAAATTGTGACCAAGTGGGGTCTGTGTCGGTCATGACTCGGTAAGTGTCGTGGCCATGCAACGAAAACACTTGGCTCGATGTGGATTTTCTGGGACACGATTGCCGCAGCGAACACGAATCGAACTTTGTACTGCAAACCGTGGACCACACGCCACTGGACTGTCGGAAAAACGCCTCACCAGCTTTACTATTCCTGCAGCACACAGGAAGACTCTCGCTAAATACCACCCTCGACGACCGAAGTGCCGGCGGCGAAACTAATCGTGCCCGATGCAGCGACGCTGCAGTTTGCAAGCCAGTCATCCCCTCATGACGAACCCACCGAGCTCCGATTCTCGCGTCACCGCCGCCCAGGAAAGGGGTGCTGGGCTCCGCATCCTCGTCGTGGACGATGATCGGACGCTCAGGGAAGGGTGCGCGTCGATGCTCCAGATGGATGGTCATAACGTAGCCTCTACGGGCCGCGGAGAGGAGGCATTGGAACTCGTCCGCCGCCGGCGTTACGACATTGTGCTGGTGGATTTGTACCTGACGCCGGTTTCCGGGATGGAGGTGCTGCGGGCCACGCTCGAAGTCCACAAGGACACGATCGTGGTCATGATGACCGCGAACCCGAGCGTCGCCTCCAGTATAGAAGCATTGCGAGCCGGCGCCTGGGACTATCTGCCGAAGCCCTTCTCGGCCTCCCACCTCCAAGTGCTCGTCGGACGCGCTGCCTACGCCGTGAACGAAGTCAAAGATCAGGCCGTGGAGGCAAAGCCCAAGCAGCTGATGACGCAGAACGGTGCCGGGGAGCGCATGGAGTTGCTGGGCGTCTCACCTGCTTTCCGCAAAGCGGTTGACCTGGCGCAGAAGGTGGCTGCGACCGACGCCTCCGTGATGATTAGTGGGGAAAGTGGCACTGGCAAGGAGTTGATCGCCCAGTTCATCCATAAGCACAGCCGACGCGCCAACCGCAAGATGGTGCCGATTAATTGCGCGGCCCTGCCAGAGAATCTGCTGGAGTCCGAAATGTTCGGCTACCGCAAGGGCGCCTTCACTGGCGCCGATCGCGACAAGGCCGGCCTGCTCGAGGTAGCCAACGGCGGCACATTTTTTCTTGACGAGCTCACCGAAATGACCATGCCGCTCCAGGCCAAGTTGCTTCGGGTGTTGCAGGATGGCGTCGTTCGGCGGCTCGGCAGTGAGACGCAAGACGCGGTGGTTGACGTGCGTTTTGTCTCGGCGACCAACCGTGATCCACAGGAAGCTGTCAGCCAAGGGATTCTGCGCGAAGACCTCTTCTACCGGCTTCGCGTCGTCCCGATCAAACTCCCGCCGCTGCGCAATCGCCTCGAAGATATTCCCCTGCTCACGCAGGCGTTCCTGACACGCTCGTGGCAGCGCCACCGGCCGTCTGGTACGGCAGTCCCCGACATCGCGCCCGAGACGATGTCATTCCTGCAAGCGCGGCCGTGGCGGGGCAACGTGCGCGAGCTGCAGAACGTGATCGAGCATCTCGCGGTGATCGCCGAAGCGGGACGGCCGATTCGGCCCGAGGACATTCCCGTGTACGACGAGGAAACAGAGGCGCCGACCGAAGCAGGGCTGCCCTCGGCGATCATGAATGACGCGTTCCATCTGGCGAAGGACAACCTGATCGCGCAGTTCGAAATGGAGTACCTGACGCGTTTGACGACCCGAGCGGGCGGGAACATGTCGAAGGCGGCGCGGCTCGCCGGGATCGACCGTACAACGCTTTATCGGCTGATGGAGAAACACGGCCTTCGCCGAGATGCGTTTGCCGGTTCTGCGGAGTGACGCGCGGTAGATTTTGGTACGCTTTTGACCACTTCGATTCATCCCATGGAGCCGTTTGAGATGACCCCGACGAACGTTTCGGATGCGACCGCCGTGCCGGACGCCCTTGACCTGCGCGACACTCGTACAGGCACGCACTACAGTGCAACGATTCGGACGGAGGGGCCGGAAGGCGATACCTACGTCCGGGCAATGGACTTGCGCGCGGTGAAGAAAGACGCGTCGGAGTTCGGCCTGCTGACATACGATCCCGCGTTCATGAATACGGCCTCGTGCCGGAGCGCGATCACGTTCATTGACGGCGACAAGGGCATCCTGCGCTATCGCGGATATCCGATCGAGCAGCTGGCGGAGAACGCGACCTACCTCGAAGTGGCGTATCTGTTGCGACACGGCGATTTGCCGACGCAACCGGCGTACGACCAGTGGGTGCACGATATCACGTACCACACGTACGTGCACGAGAATATCCGGAAGTTTCTGGAAGGATTCCGCTACGATGCGCATCCGATGTCGATGCTGTGCAGTGCGACAGCCGCGCTGTCGAGTTTCTATCCGGAAGCGCATGACATTCATGATCCGCAGCAGCGCCACATCTCGATTATTCGACTGATGGCGAAGTTGCCGACGATCGCGGCGTTTGCGTATCGGCATGTGAAGGGACTGCCGTTCATTTATCCGGACAACGATCTCTCCTACGTCGAGAACTTTCTCTCGATGGTGGCGCGGATGTCCGAGCCCAAGTACGAGGCGAATCCGGTGTTCGTGAAAGCACTGGAGGTGCTGTTCATCCTGCATGCGGACCACGAGCAGAACTGCTCGACCAGTGCGGTTCGGGCCGTCGGTTCGTCAGGCGTTGATCCGTTCTCCGCCGTCACGGCCGGTATTGCGGCGCTGTTTGGCCCCTTGCATGGTGGGGCTAACGAAGCGGTGCTCCGCATGATCAAGGACATCGGCGACACGAAGAACATTCCGGCGTTCATTGAACAGGTCAAGAGCGGCAAGGGCGAGCAGCGCCTCATGGGCTTCGGTCACCGCGTGTACAAGAGTTATGACCCGCGGGCGCGCATCGTCAAGAAGCTGGCCGATGAGATATTCGCGCAAGTAGGCATGGACAAGGATCTGGAGATTGCGTTGGAGCTTGAGCGTATTGCGCTCTCTGACGACTACTTCATCGCCCGCAAGCTGTATCCGAATGTCGATTTCTATACTGGGTTGATCTATCGTTCGATGGCCTTCCCGACTGACTTCTTTACCGTGCTGTTCGCCGTGGCCCGTGTGTCGGGATGGTTGGCGCAGTGGGAGGAGATGATTCTGGACAAGGAACAGAAGATCGCGCGCCCGCGGCAGATTTACGTCGGTGAGGGTGAGCGCATGTACGTGGATCCGCTATCGGAGAAGTTTCCGCGTACGCGGAAAGACAGCATTCGCAAGTGATTGCCCGCAAGGGAGTCGCACCGAGTCGGCGCGCAACAGGCGAGAGAGCGACGCGGCCTGAGGGCTCGATCCGTGAGCTCTGGGCCAATGTGCGCATGACTCCCGACCTGTTGGCGTTTTTGTATTATCTCGGCGCGATCATCACGTTCCGGCCGCCCGGTGCCGACATCGCCGCGTACGCGTGTCTGGCGTTTCTCGCGATGCGAGTGCAAACGCTGATCATTCCTGCACCGTTGTGGTGGTTCCTCGGCTTTACCGCGTGGAGTTTTCTCACCATGACGATGAGCGCGTACGGTGCGCTGTCACACGATGCCTGGGTCCTCCTTGTCAAATTGTTTTTTGTCGGCTTCATGGGTGTCAACGTGGTGCGGACCAAGGAGCAGTTCCGGTTCACCGTGCTGTTTTGCGTGCTCTGTTTCGTGTTCTTTCCGTTTCGCATCACCGCAACCAACTATCTGCTCGGGTACAATCTGTTCGGGCGGGCCATCGGCAGCCTTGGCTATGAGAACCCGAATGATTTGGCGGCCCTGACACTTTTATACGCGAGTCTGGCCGGCGCACTCGCGTTTCTGTATCGCACTCGCAACCTGCGCCTGGCGGCCGGTGCGGTGGCCCTCGGCTGCCTGGCGCTCGTGATGATCACCGAGTCCCGGGGAGCCTTGCTTGCGCTGTTCGGCTCGACGCTGCCCGCGGTCATTCTCAGCAAACATCGCAAACAGCTCCTCGTGGGCACGGTCGTCATCGCCGTTGCTGCCGCATTGTTCGCACCGGCACGGATGTGGCAACGTCTCGGGTCCCTAACGCAACTGTCCACCGAAGACGGTATGAGTGGCGTCGACGCGGCCGACACTGAGGGCTCTGCGGCGCAGCGCTATCAGATCGCGCAAGTGGCGGTGGCGATCGTGCGGGATAATCCGGTGGTGGGTGTCGGCGTTGGCGCATACCACGAGGCGCATGCGGTGAAGGCGGCTGCACTCCGCGGCGAGTTGTCAGCGGCGGGCGGCAAACGCGACGCCCACAACACGTGGCTACGCATCGCCGCCGAAACAGGTATTCCTGGATTGCTCCTGTATATCGGTATGCTGGTGAGTCTGGCGATTCCGTTGCGACGTATGATGCGATCACCAGATGTGCCGGAGCCCGAGCGCATCGCGGCGAGACTTGTTCGTCTGGGGCTGGTTGCGTTCTTTCTTGCGGGGATGTTTGGGTCGCTGGCGTATTTCAACTTCCTGTACGTGCATATTGCGTTCACGGTGTTCCTCGTGCGCACCGCACAGTTGCAACCCGCCGGGCGAACGCTCCATCGTGGGCGCGTTCCTGTTCGTCGAGCGGCGGCGCCCCTCCACACGGTCGCTCCGACGCTGGCGCGATGAGCCATCGTGTGCGTGGACGTTCGCTGCGGCCCGGTCCGGCGCCGTGGCACGCCCGCCCGCTCGTGCTGCGGAAGTTATTCCGCCGCTCGCGGTGACGATGGCCGCAGGACACAGCACCGCCCGCCGTCTCTCAACCGCAGTCATTCTCAGCGCTGTTGGTGCCGCACTCGGCTTTTCGTCTCAACTGATTCTTGCCCGCGTCTTTGCGCCTGATGTTTTCGGACTCAATGCGTTCGCAATTGGTATCATCAACGTGGTGCAGGTGTGGTGTCTGTGGGGAATGCCCACTTCAGTATCCCGCTTCGCACCTGGATACGTAGCGAACGGGCGCGGCTATCTCGTGCGCGACATGATGTGGCTTGGCTTTCGCATTCTCGCCGTCACCGGTGGCGTGCTGGCAGTGGTCATGCTGAGTCCTGCGTCGCGGCTGGTCGGATCGCGTTTCAGTCAAGCGGACTTGGGGGCCTTCTGGCTGCTCCTCATGCTGGCGAGTGCCGTCAGCCTCATCTCCGTCGCGCTTTCGGCGAGCGGCCGTGTAACTCCCGGAGTCGGACTTGCGCAGGTTCTGCGACCCGCTCTGGTCATCGCCTTTTGTGGCACAGCCGTGATCCTGGGGCAGTCGGATCGCCTCGGACGTTACGGCGCGATCGGAATATCAGGGGCGGCAACGCTTGTGAGTGCGGTTGCCAGCTTGGTGGTGCTTGGACGACATCTGCGAACCTTGGGTCGACCTGCCAGCATCGACGCGTCGATGTCGTCGCTGTGGCTCAAGTTTTCTACGGCGTTCGTGTTCTCTGAAGGCGCGGTTGCGATCATCTCGAATCAATCGGACACCATCGTCGTTGGATCGCTCCTTGGCCTAGGAAGCGCTGCCGTATACTATGTGGCGCTGCAGATAGCAGCGGCAGTTACGCTCGCACCAACCGCTGTTCAGAGCATCTTGCATTTTCGCTACGCGTCGCTGGTCGATTCGGGGAGAACCGACGAAAGCAAGAATGCCGCGTGCGATATGGTCGTCTTGATCACCGCCGCTGCCGTCGTGAGTTGGGTTGGCGTATTGATCGTCAGCCCACTGCTGATCAAATTGTTCGGTCACAACTATCCCGGTGCGTATGCCCCGTCGGTGTTGCTTGGCGGCGGTGTTGTGGGAGCGGCGATATTGTGCCCGGCGGCGAGCAGTATTTTGGCCGTTGGAGGCCAGCACCGAGTGCTGGCGATAGCGAACGCCTGCATTGCCGCGGTCGCGCTGGCGCTGTCGATCGTTCTCACGCGACGATTTGGGCTCTGGGGTACAGCGAGCGCCTCGGTGATCGTCGGCGTTGGCCGAGGACTGACACTCCTGATGCTGCAGCACAGACTCGTGCCGGGACAACTGACTGTCGGCGGAGTGCAAGCGTCGATGCGCAGACTGTCCGGTCACGGCGTTGGAGCGCTGAGAAGTGCCTTGCGGTGAGTGCGCCGACAGACCTGCGTCGATGTACCTTTGCCCACCGCTGCATCGTCCTAAGGTACCTTGGCGCGGGCCGATCCACCTTGGTTGTACCGACACACGATCTGCACGCTTCGACTCTCGATAACGGCCATGGAACTGAACGCTGCGCTGCAACCTGCAACTCCGGAACGGACCGACGCGCCAGTCCGCGTCATGTTCGTCTTCGGGACTCGTCCCGAGGCGGTCAAGATGTGCCCGGTCATCCTGCACTTGCGCAGGAATCCGCGTTTCATCGTGACATGCTGCGTGACGGCGCAGCACCGGTCCATGCTCGACGCGGTGCTCGACGTGTTTGGTGTTGTCCCCGACCACGATCTGAATGTCATGACGCCGGGGCAAACGTTGCCTGGGCTAACGGCGCGGCTGATCGAAGGTTTGGATGGCGTGCTCGCGCTTGAAAATCCAGACATCGTGCTTGTGCAGGGCGACACGACCACCACGCTGTGCGGGGCGCTCGCATCGTTTTATCGACGCCTCGCGGTTGGCCACATCGAAGCAGGGCTCCGGACAGGCGACATCTTTCAGCCATACCCGGAAGAGATGAATCGTCTGCTCGTCTCCAGATTGGCCACACTGCACTTTCCGCCCACCGAAGAGTCGGCGGGCAACCTCGCCGCCGAGGGTATCAGCGGCGATCGTGTCTTCATGACGGGCAACACCGGCATCGACGCCGTGTTGCAGATCAGTCAACGCTTGGAACGCGGCGAAATTGACGTGCCAGATCGCGTTCCCGTGGACGGCTCAAAAAAGATGATCCTGGTGACGTGCCACCGGCGCGAGAACTTTGGTGGCGGCGTGCAGGAAATCTGCAAGGCATTGCTCGAGTTGAGTCGGCGCGATGATGTGCAGATTATTTTTCCGGTGCACCGAAACCCCAACGTCTGGCCGATTTTCAATGCGCAGCTGAGCGGCCAGCCGAACATCATGTTGCTCGCCCCGCTCGACTACGTCGCGTTCATCGACTTGATGCGACGCGCGCATCTCCTGCTTACAGACTCCGGCGGCATTCAGGAGGAGGGGCCGAGTCTCGGCAAGCCTATCCTGGTGCTTCGCGAAAAGACGGAGCGGCCGGAGGCCGTGAAAGCCGGTACTGTTCGCCTGGTTGGAACTGATGCGGCGAAGATTGTCGCGGAAGCCACCGTGCTCCTGGACGATACCGCCGCGTATGAAGGCATGACTCGGCAGTACAATCCGTATGGGGACGGACGAGCAAGCGAGCGAATTGAGCAGGCCCTGCTTCAATATTTTTCTGAGGCCCGGTAGGGCCGCACTCAAGGCAAGGACGAACAACCATGGGAACCGCGCCCGCGAACGCGTACAAGATCATCGTGACACTACCGGCCTACAACGAAGAGGATGACATCGCCACGTTGCTGGACACGGTCAGTTCGGTGCTCGAGAGCGACGGTCTCGATTTTGAGATACTTGTGGTCGAGGACGGCAGTACCGACCGGACGATGGAAATCCTCCAGCGTTATCAGGCCACGCTGCCGCTCACCATTCATCCGCACGAAAAGAACGAGGGGCTCGGACCAACGATTCGTGACGGTTTGAAGCTCGCGTCAGAACGCGGGGGACCGAATGACATTGTCGTCACGCTCGACTCCGACAATAGTCATAATCCCGGGCTGATCCGACGGATGGTGGGCATGATCCGCGAGGGGCATGATATTGTGATCGCGTCACGCTATCAGCCGGGCGCGCGGGTGGTGGGCTTGACGAAGGTTCGCGAGATCATGAGCATCGGTGTGAGCTGGATGATGCGATTGACCTTCCCGATCCCCAACGTGCGCGACTATACCTGCGGCTTTCGCGCCTATCGCGTGTCAGCGTTGCGGCGGTGCTTCGCGGAGTACGGCGACAAGTTTGTGGACCAGGTGGGATTCCAGTGCATGGCGGATATTCTGCTCAAGGCGCGCATGATTGATCTCATCATGGGTGAGGTGCCGATGTTGCTCCGCTACGACCTCAAGCAGGGGACGAGCAAGATGCGTGTGGCCCGCACGGTGAAGAATACGCTCCTGTTGATGGCGCGGCGCCGCTTCTACGGCGTGAAGTAGGGCGCGAACGCGCTGCTTTTTCAGCAACCGGCTATGGCTTCCTGGTCCAGAGCTGGTATTCGCCAAACGTCGCGGAAAGCGTCAGGGTCTCTGAGAACACGCGTGCCACGCACGCCTTGAGTTCGGGCGTCTTGGCTTGCGCCGTGGTGAGGATGTCCATCTCGAGATCCCTGATCGCAATATCCGGAACCCGGCCAGACGTGCACCCGAACAGGGGATCGTCGATGAACGAGCGCCGTCCGGGTCCGATGCCAAATCCAAACTTGACGTTCGCATCAATCAGCGTGGTCGGCTGACGCAGCCGCTGCGCTTCATTGCTTACCGCGTAGAAGCCGCGGTGGAGCTCATTCAGCTTCACGCGATAGAGGCTGGACGCGAGATGGAAGGACAGCAAGCCGGTGACGCCCAACGCGAGCAAGGGTTTGGGCACTGTGGCCCGCCGCCACATCCAATCGACCAGCACCACGAACAAGGCGACGTAGAAGCACACGGCGTACACCAGGTAGGTGCGCTGCTTTGTGGCGTCGAAAAAGATCATGTACACGAGCGTTACACCGGTGAGCGCCAGCAGCGTACGCACCGCTGATGCGCGCCGAAGCTCGCGAATCATCAGGCAACCCATCAGCCCGGACAGATATCCCACGAGCATGATGGCGCGGAGTTTTGCCAGCGCCGTCAGCCCCGCCCTTCCCCAGAACACCGGCAGGTAGCGTTCGGTTGCTTCGCGCTGAAAGGCCGTCCAGACCTGCAGGGCATCGCGACCGCGCCCGGCGGCGTTCCCAAAAAACTGTGCGCGAAACACGTCGGGCGCCTGCAGGATATACCAGCCCCACGCGCCGCCAATCACCAGGTACGGCAATGCGGCCAACGCCACCAACTTGACGCTGAACGGTTTGCGATCCTGACACAGGTACAACGTCACAAAACACATGACACCAATGATACCGCCGACCGGGTGAGCCATGCCCGAGAGCGCCAGCGCTGTCTGACTGGTCAGCACCGCGCGTTCCGGGTGACGCTGGTACCAAATCAAATAGCTGGCGAGCGCAGCGTGCATGAGGGCTGCGGCAATCATGTCGTTGCGCGCGAGGGCGGCGGACTGGCAAAAGAAGTAGTCCACACCCAGCGCCATCGTGGCAAATCCGGCCAGGTCCTCCCGGTCGAACAACTTCCGCATGAAGCCGTAGAAACTGACCAGAAGCAACATCGCGAACATGATGGGCACGAGCCTCGCGCTCATGAGGCTGTACCCGGTGAGGCGAAACAGCGCCGCCTGACACAGGAACTGAAGCGGTGTCTGATAGTACGTGTACTTGTCCATATTGCCGCCGAGCGTATTGCCGTAGCTCGCCGGTTCAATGTTGTCGACGCCAAGCACTCCGCGTTGCACCAGTCCATCCGAAATCGCCGCCAGCAACCCTTCGTCGCCGATGGGCGACTTGCTCAACGCGAGGCCGAGGGCGGTCGCCAGTGACAGCGCGAGGCCGAGCACAAATACGTTTCGGCCGATCGTCGAGGGTCGTGACACAATCGATGGAGCGTTCAAACCGGACACCCGCAGAGAGAAAGGAAGTGAATCGCGCGGCACGCAGTTGTTGGGTGGACTTTCGCCCGACATGACGTCGCCCGCAAGTGGTGCATCGCGCGCGCTGCAGCATGCGCTGCGCTCGCCTGCACATCCGATGGCCGGCTCATCGCCGACGCTTCACACGTACGTCAAACGTCGTCACGGCCCCCGCCGCGTTGATCGTGTGCGTGCCGACCAGATCATCGCGCCAGAGTGGATCAAACCGGCCAATCGTTTCCTCGTGGTAGTCATCCACGGTCAGCACGCGGACGCGCTTGCACACAATGGCCGATCCGTACACGGGCGTACAGTCTTGTGCGGGCCGAATGAGAGTTGCGCCCACGCGAAACAGTTTGCCGGCAGGCCGGGCACTGCGGGCGTCCGACAGCACGGGGTTGAGTGGGTGCGGCTGCCACGGTCCGAGCGGACTGTCGCCATAGAACAGGCTGAGTTCAATGAAGTCGGACTCGGGTGATGGCCGCGTGGCGGCGAAGAGCCACCATCTACCGTCGTGATGCAACAGCGTCGGATCGCACACGGGTTCTGGGAGTGTGAGCACGCGATCCAATTCCCACTGAAGCGGAAACGCCACCGCCCGATAGACCTCTTGCACGCCATGCGCCGCCATCTCCGGCATCATGTACCACTGCCCTTCGTGCGCAAAGATGGTGGGATACGACAGATGGTACGGTCGACTGAGGGCCATCTGTGGCGCCGACAGTGGTCCATCCGGCCCGAGCTCGACGACGGCAATACGACCGACGCCTTCGGCGAAGAGCAGCTCTTCAAGAAAAATGAATGTCCGTCCATCGTACACGACGGGTACGGGGTCGGCCCAAAACCGATCGGGCGGTGGCACCAGGGCTTTGGCACGAAACGCCGTGGACTGCGGCACATCGTTTGAATCGCCTCGCTTGCGGTCGACGGCGACGGCGACCTGCCACTGTTCCCGCCACACCGACCAGTGCCAGCGGCGCTTCACCAGACGCCAGAACACGCCACCCAGCCGGCGGATCAGTTCGCGCGGCGTTGGCGTGACGAACAGCCGACCGGAGTACGGCACGAACGGCACATCATCGGCGCGCGGTAGCAGGGCCGCCTCGCCGCGGCGGTAGAGGTCGCGCAACTTTCGCATGAGCAGCGGTGCCGCCGCCCGAAACAGCGTGACGCGGTTCTGGTGCACGGATATCTGTCGCGTCGCGGTCCATGTTCGCGCCAACGTCGCGCCGCCGTCGAGATCTTCTGAGAGTCGCTGCAGCACGGCGCCCGTCGCGCTCCAGCCAAGCAGCACTTCCCAGAATGCGGCCGGACCA
The DNA here is from genome assembly GCA_031372205.1 of Gemmatimonadaceae bacterium. Lineage (GTDB taxonomy): Bacteria > Gemmatimonadota > Gemmatimonadetes > Gemmatimonadales > Gemmatimonadaceae > Gemmatimonas. The sequence goes on from JANMKU010000044.1 coordinate 12,423, forward strand.
CCGCGGTTGACACTATTGTCGCCATGGTGGAACGACCACACGCCATATCGAGGCACCGTCAGGACCGCACCGCGCAAGATCCGAAAACCAAACCGTACCGCCACGTCGCATTTGAGGTCGCGCAAATGCGCCAGCGCGGGCTCGTCGAAGTAGTCACTGAACGCAGTGCGGCGGCAGTTGGCGTACACGACGGGCACACTGGAGAGCGTCGACGCCACATCAACCAAGCCGAATGGGTCGGGACCCACGGCCGGATACCGAACGGCGTCGAAGCGCAGATAGCGCTGCAGCAGTACGTCGTCGAGATGACGCCAGGCGTTTCGAAGGCGCCCCACGAAGCTCCGTGGGCGATCAGCGGTGGTCGCGCTCGTGTTGTTGTAGACAACGCCAACGAGTTCCACCGCGTCGCTGGCCTGCATCTCCGTGACGATTGTCGCGACCCAGCGGGGGAGCGTATGCGTATCCAACAGGAGTGCCACGCGTACAGGATGTGCGGCACCTTGATTGTCGAGCATGTTCGAACGTCGAAAGGTGTGTGACGCGACGGCGCGTCGACTGACGCGAACAGTATCGAAGGGGCCCGCAGCACACCACCAGTCCGCGCGCGCCAGCAATTGGGATCGTCGCCGACTCCGGCGCAGGAGTGACGACCGGCACGCGCACCTCGTCAAACTGGGGTCGGCGTACTGACGGCCGTCTGCTCTTCTGACGCTCCCGCATGGCACTCGAACCCCGGGCGCGCCACCTCCTATAATTACAGAGTCTTCGACTGACGCCGTGCCTCGCACCCTGCACGATGCCGCGTGTCACCGACCGTCATTCCGCTCTGTCCCGCTCTGTTCTCAACCCTGGACCACAGTGACCTCGATCCGGCAGTTCCCGCGTCGCCTTCGCCTCGCGACGCATCGAGCGGCAGAGGCGATAGGCCTCAACGCGATGGCGGCCGGATCTCGCTGGCGATCACGTCGGCTTCTAGTGCTCTGTTACCACGGCATTTCGTTACACGATGAGCATCTGTGGTCCGACCTCTACGTGTCGCCGGGCCATCTTGAGCGACGTTTAGCGTTGCTCCGGCGGGCGGGGGCGACGGTGCTCCCCCTTCATGAGGCGTTGCAGGCGCTGCCGCACGGCGACCTACCGCCGCAATCTGTGGCGATCACCTTTGACGACGGTGCCTACGACTTCTCGGCGCGTGCCGTGCCGCTCCTTGGCGCCACCGGCGCGCACTCGACACTGTACCTGACCACATGGTATTGCGGACGTCCCCTTCCCGTGTTTGACACCATGGCGTCGTACCTGCTGTGGAAAGGACGCGGCAAGACCATTTGGATTCCTGGGCTCGAGGTATCTGCGACAGTTGGATCGAGCACGTCGGAGGCGGCCTTCCAATCCCTGCATGGACAGATTCGCGCCTTTGCGGAGGCGAGGGCGTTCACGGGCGATGACAAACAGGAGTACCTGACACAGCTGGCGTCGTCCGTTGGCGTCGATTTCGGCGCGCTCATGGAGCAGCGCCTCCTGCATTTGATGACGCCGGGTGAAGTGGCGAAGCTCGACCGCGACATGGTGGCGATCGAACTTCATACCCATCGCCATCGCACGCCTCGCGATCGTGCCGCGTTTCTTGATGAGTTGCGGGACAATCAGCAGTACATCGCCCGCTATTCCGGCGACCCACACCCGCGACAGCATTTTTGCTATCCGTCCGGTGATCACGTGCCGGAGTATGCAGAGTGGCTCCGGAGCGCGGGTGTGGTCTCGGCAACGACGTGCAACCCCGGGCTGGCTGAGGCGGGCCATAACCCCTTCTTCATTCCGAGAATCATCGACACTGAACAGATGCCTGACGAAACCTTTCGCGCGTGGGTCAGCGGGACCGCGCACTTCACGTCGCGCACCGCGCTCCCGCAGCGACTGCATCGTCGTGTTGGACACGACGCGCGCCACTGATCGCCACGAGACTCCACCACCGACTCCGTCCATGCACGAACGACAGCATACGCTCTATCGCCTTGTTAACTCGCTCTTCGAACTTGAAGGCGACGCTACCACCGACGACCTCCAGATCGGCGATGTTCCGTTGTGGGATTCGCTTGGCCACGCGAAACTCATGCTCGCTGTTGAAGACGAATTCGAGATCTCCATCTCGGCCGACGAGGTCGCTGACGTGCAGTCCATCGGCGAACTCGTCGCGCTGCTCAACCGCAAACTCGGCGTCGATGGAATCGCCTAGCGACACCCTGTCGTCGCGTGAGGGCGGCCGTCAGCGCGTTGCTGTTGAGGACATCGCGCGATTGCGAGAGCGCCTGGAATTGGTGATCGACGCCGGCATTGCGCGGTTGTCCGACGGGGATGAGGGCAGATCGCGCGGAGAGGCCGTCGTGCCTGAGTTTCTCTCGGCCATGCGGGCGCCGCATCCCGCCCGGCAGCCGCGGATCATCCCGCTCGTCCAGACGCTCGATTCGTGCGTGGTGCACGGGCCGGAGTCAAACGCGGAACCGGATGCAGCAGCGGAGCGATTGCTATTGTTGCTCGCGACGCAGCGATCCATGCGGGAGCGCGCAGATCGACGGCTCCCGGTCAGTGTGCAACTGCAGCTGATGAGCTTTTGGCTGACGATGGCCGTGCCGGCCAAGCGTTCCGTGGAGCTCTTTCGGCGCGGCACCAACACCTTTGAATCCGCGTGCGAGACTGCGGTCCTCGAGCGCATACCCGCGGGGCAGCTGAGCTGGATCCGCTCGGGGCTTCCGCGACGCAACGTGCTCGACCTCGCTCCAGCCAGCACCCTCCCGTTCCTGGCCGCGATCCTGCTAGACATGAAGGGGTTCAAGCCGATGTACTTCACGCACGCCAATGCGTTTCGCCGAAACCGTTTCATCATGCTGGAGGTCGAGGCGCGGCGATCCTACTTGCGCATGGGGCAGGCCATGCGAGCGGAGCCCGATATCAAGGGCCTGGTCACGGTTTCATGGTATCATGACCCCGATTTGCCTCGTGTGTCGCCGCACCTCTCGTGGATGAATGCGATCATTCAGGAAGGCGGAGGCGTCGTTTATCGCGGTGGGGTCGCTCATGAGAGCAGCGGAACGTTCGAAAATAGTACAGCGCGACAAGCCGCGGCGGGTCGCGGTGACTACGAGCCGCGGGAGGGCATTGTGCTGTGGCCGCGCAACGCGATGCTGGCCTGGGTCGATCGACACGAAGATATTGATGATGATGCGAAGGGCGCGCAGCGTCTCGCCGAGTCGCTGGACTCGGCGGAGTCGTTGCGCCAATCGCTGTGACCCCTGAACCAAAACACGTCGCATGAAGCTGCTCGAGGCCACAGAACGATCCGCGATCGCGCGCAAGAACGATGGCCCGGTGTTCCGCGTCCGTCTTGCGGTGGGCTTCACTCCACTGTCGCTGCAGACCTTTGTGGAAGCGCATCTTGGTGCACTGCTGCCCACGAGACGGATCGCCGTCGAAGTCGGTGACTATGATGATTTGCAAGGCACACTCGGCCGCACACCGCAGGAGCCGCTGCACGGCGTGCTCTGCGCCATTGAATGGGCGGACCTCGATCCGCGGTTGTCAGCCCGCAGTGCCGCGCCGCATACGCTCGAAGTGCTCGATCAGATCGTTGCGGCATCACGACAACGGGCGGTCGCCATCGCTGATGCGATGATTGGCAGCGGTTTCGCGAGTCGCGTTGTCTGCCCACCGTCGCTGTCGCTCCCACCAGTTTTTCCCTCCAGAAGTGCGACGCTGTCGCGCTGGGAGGCGCAGCTCGCGGTCGTGCGATCGGAGCTGGTAGCGAACCTTGTCGCGAGCGGGGTCGAGGTGTTGAACGACGACGCGGTGGCCATCGACTCCCCGGTGGGAAAGCGCTGGTCACTCAAGTCCGAACTGGAGTTCGGATTTCCGTACACCGTTCGGCACGCCGATTCTATCGCCGCGCACCTCGCGCGGGCACTGGTTCCGCCCGATCGTCGCAAGGGGTTGATCGTCGATCTGGACAACACCTTGTGGTCCGGAATTGTGGGTGATGACGGCGTGTCGGCGTTGAGCTGGGATCTGGCGTCTGGCTCGCAACAACACGCGCTCTTTCAGCGCCTGGTCAACCTGCTCGCGGAAACCGGCATCCTCGTCGGTGTCGCCAGCAAGAATGATTCTGCGGTCGCCGAGGCCGGACTCGCGCGTCCCGATCTGTTGGTACAGCGAGAGCGTCTGTTCCCCGTGGTGGCGGGCTGGGGTCCCAAGTCTGTTAGCATCGCTGATATCGCGAGGACTTGGAATGTGGGGCTCGAAAGTTTGGTGTTTGTCGATGACTCGGCCGTTGAACGCGGCGAGGTGGCCGAGGCCAGCGCTGGGGTCGAGGTTTTGGCGTTCCCCGCCGACAACGTGGACGACATGCCGGTGTTGCTTGGACGGCTGCGCGATCTCTTCGGGGCGTCGACGCTGTCCGCCGAGGACCTGCTGCGCTTGCAATCGGTACGGGCAAATGCGGCCCTCGAAAGCGAACTCCAGTCCTCCGGCGAGGTTCGGGAGGAGTTCCTTGCAGGCCTTGATGCAACACTGACGGTGGCGGAGCGCACCGTGACGGACGGGCAGCGTGCCATTCAATTGATCAACAAAACCAACCAATTCAACTTGAATGGGACTCGGTGGGACGCCGCGGAGATCGATGCATTCCTGTCTGACGGAGGCCGTCTGTTCACCGTCGACTACACCGATCGTTACGGTCGACTCGGTGAGATCTCCGCGCTGCTTGTAAGGGCGGAGGGCCGGGCACTCGAGATTCGCGCCTGGGTGCTGAGTTGCCGGGCGTTCAGCCGGCGTATTGAGTATCAGACGTTGCGGGGTTTGCTGGCACAGCTCGCTCCCGACACGGTGCGCTTTGCGGTAAGGGAAACCGGTCGCAACTCCGTGTTGCTTCGCGCACTGCGCGTTATCGGCGGCGAGGCGTGGGCTTCACCGCACGATTCGATTCCGGCCGACCTGACAGTGAGTGCGTCGTCCATTGTTGCCGCCCTGCCTGCGGGCTATGGTACGCTCGATGTTGCGGTTTTTAATGCGGCAGAAGATCGCTGATACATGATGGTGCGTTGGCCGCG
>JANMKU010000542.1:0-5977 GCA_031372205.1 Gemmatimonadaceae bacterium
GTAGCGACGTTGCGCGCGAACGCTAGAGCGGTGGCTTCTTGACCGGCGGAACCGGCGTGGTGCCACGCTCACTCGGATCCTTGCCGTCGCGCGGCGCGCCGGTACCCGACGAGCCAAGAAACATCTTGCGGCCGTCGGCGAACGTGACGTCGCGACCATTGGCGCGTTTGAGCGAGTGGTCCTTGGTCTGGTAACCGTCGACAATCAACTCGGTGCCAAAGGCAAGCGATTGTCGCGTGAGGCCACGGCGCAGCAACGTGTTGGGTGTGCCGCCCTCCACCATCCAGACTTCCTTCTTCCCGTCCTTCTGCGTGACCTCGATGTGAATCCAGGCGTGCGGATTAACCCATTCGAGCTTGACGATCTTCCCTTGCAGGCGAATGGGCGCGTTCGGATCGAACTCGGCGCCGAAGGCATGGTGCGCGGCAAGCGGGCCGGCGGTCGCGAGCAGCATCGCGGCGGCAACAAGTAATGAGCGTTTGAGGCGCATGACAACTCCGTGGGTCATGGTTTTGGCGGCTTGGCGGCGGCTTCGCGTTCACGCGCCCGCTCGCCACTGAGGATGTTCGAGAGCGCGTAGTTACCCTCGTGACAGGCGTACTCGTAGATCAACTCGTTCATTTTGAGGAACGGGAGTTCACCGCTCCACTTCTGCGTGAACGTGATCGGGTCGTCGATGGTGAACCGATAGAGCAGCGTGTTCGCGTCGACGCGATGAAACCGCTCGATCACGCGCAGGTTGTCGGACGCACCGCGGAACAGCTGCTCCGGGTGGAAATTGGTCGTTTCAATCACCAGGGTATCGCCGTCCCATCGACCGTGCGAGTCGCCCATCCAGGGTCGGATGTTCTTCGGCAACGGCGGCATGGGCTTCATGTGAATCATGCGCACATCGTGCACCATCTCCGTCATGATCATGACGTTGTCCTTCGACTGCACGATCGTGTAGTTGTTGTTGTAGAAATAGTTTGGCAACATCGGTGGCCCGGCGTTCGAGCCAAACGACATGATGCACCGTTCGGCGAGCGGTCGGTTTTCTGGATTGTCGTACTCACCGAACCGTTGCACCTGTCGCAGTCGCGCGATCTGCCTGTCGCGTCCGGCTGGTGTTAGTGGTGGTACACGACCGTTGGCTGGGTCGACGATGATCGAACTGCGTCGCTCGCCGTTGACCATCGCCATGTGATCGCCAGCGTCAATCCAGAAATAGTTGTAGCCGCCGACGTTCCCCGCCGCCCCTGTTGACCCATCGCCGCCCTTCGGTGGCGCGGGACGATTGGGGTCACTCTGTTTGGCGAGTTGTTCGACCGTGTCAGCGCGAATCTTTTCGAGCACCGCCGCCTGGTCCGCCGTGAGGGCTCGGCCATAGCCTGTCGGTCGCTCAAGCGGCGTCATGGTGCCATTGGTCCAATTGCCCTGAAAATCTGGATGACCGTCCGGCGTGCGGGGCGCCACCCAGATCTTTTTGCGTATGCTCGGCACGACCGATGTTGTGCCCTGCGCGCGCGCCGGTGAGACCATTGCGCTGCCGCATAGTGCCAGCATCGACACCATCGTTGTTGAGCGATTCATGATGCGGTACATGCTGAGGCCCTCACGGTTTGATCGGGGTCTTGCGCAGGTGCCCGTAGAGGAGCTCCTCCACGAACGGGACGCACTTGAACTGACCCAATCGTGCGTCGGGTTCCACGTGACGATACAGCGTGAGTTCGATCGACCACGGACGCGAGAACGTCTGCGGGTCCGTCATCGTGGCGCGGTAGCGAATGTGGTCCGGACTCGTCATCGTGAATCGCTCGACGACCGTCAACGCTTCACTGTGATGGTTGCCGGCGCGATCAAACCAGGACCCGTCGTTGAAGCCCGTGACGGTGACGACGAACGTGTCGCCGTCCCAACGTCCGTCCGACTGGCCCATCCAGCTATCGGTCTCCGGCGGGCCGGGATTCTTGAGGTACACGTCGCGCACGGCACCGGCGTACTCGTACGCGATGAAAAATGCCTTCTCACTTTGCACGATCTGAAACGGGAACGGCATGTACGTCGCGCGTGGAATGCCCGGCAGATAGCACTTCACTTCGGGATCACGCGTGAGCCAGTTCTCGCGATTCTCGTTGCGCTTGGCCAACGCCGCCGGCAGATATGGAATGTCGCCACCAATCACGATGCCTCGGCCGGCGGGCACCGCACCGACGGCGCCCAGTGCGAGCACCTCTTTCGCCGGCACTGGTACGACCGGCCCCGCGCGCATGGCCATGGCGGGTTTGGCGTCATGCGGTTCGATGTCGTAGTTGGCGGTGGTCATCGCTTGCCAGATTCCGTTCAGGTCTGGCTTGCCCGCCACGGTGCGCGGCAGCGCAACGCGCTGGGCCTCGAGACCAGACGAGGCGAGCGTGAGCGCCACACCGAGCGCGGCGTATGCGAGTGAGCGGGCAACACGGCGACGCTGCATCAAGCTGATCCATGGTCCTGAGGGGATACGCACTCGCGGCTGCAGGGAGTATGCGACCGGGCGTTTCATTGCGCCATGCGTTTCGCGCCGGTAGCGTATCGATCATGCGCTCCCGCCTGTCGTTCGTCTGGACGCGTCGTCGCGCTTCCGGCGTGTTGTCCCTGAGCGTCGGCGTCGCGGTTGTCGGTCTCGGACTCGTCGGCCTCGCGCCGTTCGTTACTGAGGGCGTGTACACCAAGGCGCAGGCGGAACGCGGTCGCGTGTTGTATGCGGCGTGCGCCGATTGCCACGGCGTCAAGCTCGAAGGCGGCACATCTGCGCCGTTGACGGGACCGGAGTTTATCGCCAGCTGGGGCAAACCCACGCTCACGCTCGACGACTTCTACTACATCGTCCGCAAGACGATGCCCAAGGACTTACCCGGCAGCCTGCCCCGCGAATCGTACACCGACATCGTCGCCTTCATTCTCCAGCAGAACGGCTTGCCAGACGGCGACAAGGAACTGACGCCCGACCCACTGATCATGAAGGCCGTGCGATTTGGCCCTGCCACGGACACCATTCCGCCCCTCCCGCCGAGGTAACGCATGCAGCAGTCATCCGTTCGATGCGCCGCGCGTTCGACGAGTACGCTGGTACTGATGTTCGTGACACTTGCAACACCGCACGCCGTCACTGCGCAATCCGCCACCGCGCCGTCTGCGGCGCGCGGTACATCACCCACGCAGGCGCAGTTGCTCGCCGCGGCGACGGACACCGCCAACTGGTTGTACGCGTTGCACGACTATTCCGGCGCGCGCTATACCGCCATCAAGCAGATCACGCCGGCCAATGCGGCGCGCCTCGCGCCTGTGTGTGCATTCCAGATTGGCGACGTGAGCACGTTTCAGACGAATCCCATCGTCGTCGACGGCGTGATGATCGTCACGACCTCGAAGGTGACGGTGGCGATCGACGCGCGCACGTGCAAGCCGAAGTGGCGTCATACGTGGAAGCCGCGCGGTGCCGCCAACTGGCCGCAGAATCGGGGCGTCGCCGTGAAAGACGGACTCGCCGTCCGCGGCACGTCGGACGGCTATCTCGTGGCACTCAACCTCGGTACGGGCAAAGAAGTGTGGGCGAAGAAAGTCGCCAACCCCGACGTCGGTGAGACGCTCACCATGCCGCCCTTGATCTACGATGATCTCGTGATCATTGGACCGGCGGGTTCAGAGAACGCGATTGGCGGTTGGATTGGCGGGTTCCGTCTCGCCACCGGCGATTCGGTGTGGCGTTTTCGGGCGATACCGCCCAAGGGTCAGCCGGGCTCGGAAACGTGGAAGGTGCCCGAGGGCGTGGTTGTTGGCGGTGGCGCGGTGTGGACGGCCATGACGCTCGACGCGAAAACCGGATTGCTCTTCGCCGCGACCACCAATCCCGCCCCCGATTTCGCCGGTGGGGTGCGCGAAGGGGACAACCTCTACACGAACAGTATCGTCGCGCTCGATGCGCACACCGGCAAAGTGGCTTGGTATCGGCAACTGGTACCGCATGATACGCATGACTGGGACGTCACGCAGGCCGGTCCGTTGTACGACGCGACCATCGGTGGGAAGACCGTGCCGCTGATGGCCACCGCCGGGAAAGACGGCATGTTGCGCGTGCTCAACCGCGAGACGCACGCGGTGTTGTTTTCGACGCCAGTAACGACGCGAGAAAACGTCGACGCACCGGTCACGGTGAAAGGGACACGCGCCTGCCCGGGTGTTCTGGGCGGCGTCGAGTGGAGCGGCCCTTCGTACAATGCGGTGACGAAGATGCTGTACACGCCGGCGGTCGACTGGTGTGGCACGTTCAAACTCGACGACGAGCTCCGCCACGTACCTGGCAAGAACTACATGGGTGGTGATTTCGCCTTCGATTCGCCGACGGCAGGGCGCGGCTGGCTCACCGCGGTTGACGCCGTGACTGGCGCGGTGAAGTGGAAGTACCACTCGCCGCGCCCGATGGTGGGTGCGGTGACGTCGACGGCGGGCGGAGTGGTGATGGCCGGTGAACTCACAGGCGACTTCGTGGTGTTCGACGCAGTCACGGGCAAGGAACTCTATCGTTTCAACACCGGCGGTTCGATTGGCGCCGGCATCGCGACCTACTCGCTCGGCGGCACGCAGTACATCGCCGTGGCGTCCGGGAGCCCGTCGCCATTCTGGGTGGACGAGAATCCCGGCGCACCGACGATCTTCGTGTTCGCGCTCAAGCCGTAAACGTTACTGCACGCTACTGCGGTTTTGCTGGCGGCGCGACGTCGCCCTTGGTTGTGCGCTTCTTGAAGCGCCATCCTTGGGCGGTCTTCACCAGTTCGTCGGTGTAGCTCGCTGACGTGAAGATGCTCGCCGGCTTGGTGCCAAAGTCCACGAGCACGAGATACACCTGACCGCTCGCACCGCTGGGGGTTGGAAGAATCAGCAGATTCGTGTTCCAGTGCCGCAGGTGCGAACCGAGACCGGTATGGAATCCGTCAGCGAATTTCACGATGGCGTCGTGCCCGACGTTGGTGTTGAACACGCCGTCGGGCGTGAACGTTGACGCGTAGCCCTCCGAGTCGCCGGCGTCGATGGCCCAGTTGTACTTCGCGTACAACTGCTGGATGTCGACGAGGTCATCGGCGGAGAGGCGCTTCTGCGTGTTCTGTGCGACGATCCAACCGCTGCTGCTGACGACGCCAGCGACCAACAAGGTGAGGAGCGTGCGGATTCTCATGGGGACCCGAGCGGTGAAGGAGACCGACTGATAAGGTCGTGCTGACCGCCACGAACCTACGTCAGATCCTCGCTTCGCGCTGGGGAGCGTGCGAATTTCACAAGGCGTCTTAGGAATGCCGCCCGCGGGCGCACCACGTGAGCGCTCGGTGCACGCATGTCAACATTTCTCACTTTCCTCGGAGCATCCATGAACATCTACCGTTTAGCGATCGCCGTCTTCGCATTGCCGGCAGCGCTCGTCGCACAGCAGCCGACCGCAGCACAACTGGCCAATCCAATCACCACAGCGTTTCGCACACGCATTTTCTCGTCGCACCGCAACATCGCGCAAGCGTTCGATTCCATCCCGGCGTCCAAGTTCGACTACAAGCCGACGCCCGCACAGCTCACGATTGGCTACATCGCGCAGCATGTCGCGAGCGACAGCTACCTGTTCTGCAGCAACTTTGGTGCGATGAAGCCCACGGTGCCGGAGAAGGACACGTCCACGCCAGACTCGCTCAAGGCGAAGTGGCCCAAGGACGAGCTGGTCTCGAAGCTCAAGGCGTCATTCGCGTTCTGCGCGCAGGCCTTCGATCAGCTGGAAGATACGAAGCTCGGCGACCAAATCACGATGACGTTTAACGGCACATCTCGGCCAACCACGCGGATCAACATGGTGCTGGGCCACGCGCTCGATCTGGCGGACCACTACAGCCAGCTGGCGAACTACATGCGTCTCAACAACCTCATCCCACCATCGGCGTTGCCGAGACCGGCGCGCCCCGGCAACTAGCAACGTCGG
>JANMKU010000005.1:0-8622 GCA_031372205.1 Gemmatimonadaceae bacterium
TGGACGTCGAGCGCGCCAGCCATCGCGACTGTGTCCGCCGCGGGTGTGGTAACTGGCGTGGCACCGGGCGGGCCGGTGACGATCACCGCGACCAGTGAAGGGCGCAGCGGGACGATGCAGGTCACCGTGCTGCAGTCGCCGGTTGCGTCGGTGACTGTTTCATCGCCTACGACATTTGTCAGCGTTGGTGGGACGTTGGCGTTGACCGCGACGCTCCGCGACGTCGCTCTCACTGTACTCACGGGGCGATTGATTGCGTGGAGCTCCAGCAACGCCGCGATCGCGAGTGTGTCCGCGACGGGTGTGGTGACGGGGCTGGCGCCGGGCGGGCCGGTGACGATCACCGCCGCGAGTGAAGGGCGGAGCGGCACGGCGGTGCTGTCCGTACTGCTCGTGCCGGTGGCGACGGTGACCGTGACGCCAACATCGGCAACCGTGGTGCGCGGAACCACGACGTCGCTCACAGCCGTGGTGAAAGACTCGGCGGGCACCGTGTTGGCAGGTCGCACGGTGGTCTGGAGCTCCTCCAATGCGAACGTCGCGACCGTGGGAGCGACGACGGGCATCGTGACGGGCGTGGCGCTGGGCACGGCGACGATTACCGCGACGAGTGAAGCGCGGACAGGGACCGCGACCATCACGGTGAGCAGCGGCATTGCGTCCGTCACATTCACTGGCCCGCCGTTTGTCGAGCTCCTGCAGCCCAACGCGAGCAAGGTGTTCACCGCCACCGTGCAGTCGGTTGCCGGCGCGAACGCGACGATCACTTGGCGCTCACTGAATTCAGCGATTGCCCGAATCAATCCCGGCGCGGCTGCGGAGCAAGTGTTCGTTGTAGGTGTGTCACCCGGCGTAACACAGGTGTGTGCGACGGCCGTGGCGGATACGACGAAGTTTGCATGCGCGGCGATTGCCGTTGGTACTCCGGGCGTTGGCTTTGACGTCGAACAGTTCGCCGTACTCCCCGCCGGTTCGTTTCAGATGGGTTCCACCAACGGTAATGTTGACGAGCGTCCGTCGCACACGGTGAACATCACCAGGCCGTTTCGGATGCAACGCACTGAAGTGACGCAGCAGCAATGGCGCGCGATCATGGGAACGGTGCCAAGCGCCTTTACGCAGTGCGGAAGTGATTGTCCGCTCGAAAGCATTTCGTGGGACGACATTCAGCAGTTCTTGGCGCGGCTCAATCAGCAAAGTCCAGGCAGGGGCTATCGCTTACCCACGGAAGCCGAGTGGGAGTATGCGGCGCGTGCCGGGACGACGGGTGACTACGGTGGCGCCGGAGCAAATGGCGCCATCGACATGGGGTGGTTCAGGGAAACAGCTGGTGGTACACCGCATCGTGCCGCGCAGAGACTCACGAATGCTTGGGGCTTGTACGACATGCATGGCAACGTGTACGAGTGGGTCCAGGATGTGTACAGCGCCACGTTCTACAGCAACAGTCCGGCCAACGATCCGACGGGACCCGCCACTGGACAGGTCCGCGTGATTCGCGGCGGGTCATGGTCGGACCTCTTCAGCAACGCACGATCAGCGTCCCGATTGGGTCTCGCACCAGCATCACGGGCATCCGACATCGGGTTTCGTTTAGTGTGGACCCAGTAAGCAGCACACACGTCGCGCGCACCTCGTCATGCGGCAGGCCCAGAGTGCGCTATCACTTCGCGAGCTGTTTCAACTCCGCCTTGAACTCTTCGACCTCCGGAAAATCTTTTACCAGCGCGCGATAGAGCTGCACAGCTTTTGCGGGGTCACCACCTTCGTCGCGGAACGCGAGAATGCTGGAGTAGCGGCCCATCGCTTCGCTGGGCACCTTGCGACCCATTCGCGCCTCGCGAACTGCAGCAGGCAGTGGCGGCAGATTCACCCCCGACGTCACCATGGCCGCGAGATCGGTGAGGAGTCCAAAGAGTTTCTTCTTGTTGCCCTGCACCTGAGCCGACCGCACGACTTCACTGGTGGACACATCAATGATGCGCCCGTTGATCTGCATTTCGCCATACAGATCGATGAAGCCGCCCGTGATGATGTAGCGTGCGCCCACGATCTTGCCGAGCCGTGCGGCGGTTTGCGGATCGACGCGGCCTGACGCGCCGAGATCCTGTTCGCGCAGCAAGTCGCGCAGCGTGCCGCGGTCGATGACGCGAAGGTTCGTGTTGACCGCCAGCTCGTTGATGAGCGACTGCTGCAGGCCCACCGAAAGCAACTTCAGATCTTCCGGTTGCTTCGCTCCATACGAACCACCATTGACCAACGGAAACACGGCGATGCCTGGACGGCGGTCTTGCACCGGCGGACTCTGCGCCTCGCACGGAGCGCTGATCATGGTGGCCAGCAGGAGCAGTGAGATGGGGTGACGCATGTTGCACTCTCCGACTCGGGTATGCTGCACGTGACAGGAGTGGCGCGGGACGGCAGGAGGAGCTTGCCCTCCATGGTACTGGCAAATAACGTAGAGCGCGTCATACAATTTCGCCTCCAAAAATTCCGGTGAACGCGGAAAACTGGACACGTGTTCGGTTGCGGCTGTCGAGTCTCGTTGTGGCGTGCTGCCTCGGCTGTGCGCCTGCAGCCACGGTTACGCCCGCTCCGTCTTCGGCCGAGCTCAGGCGGCTCGAACAGGCGGTGGCGCGCAACGCGACGAGCGCGAAGAGTGCGATTGCCCTGGCCGACGCGTATCGCGCCGCCGCGCGTGCCGACGACGCCAGACCCCTGCTCGAACGCACGCTGGCGCGCCTGCCGGATGACGTGAACGCTGCATTGCTGCTCGGGGTCGTGTACGAGGATCTTGGCCGGTTCGGCGACGCGCGACGACTGTACCATGCGTACATCGACAACAGGCACGCGAGCAAGCAACTGCGGGAAGCGTTGACTCGCCGGTTGCCGCTGCTACAGCGGCGCGAGCTCCAAGTTGCCGTTCGCGAAGCGCTCGCGCGTGAGGCGGAGCTGGTGAACAAGCCGCCGACGCCATTCACGATTGCCATTTTCCCGTATCAGTTTGTCGGCGTGGATACGCTGTACAAACCGCTCGGCCGCGCCATCGCCGAGATGCTGGTGACGGATTTATCGCAGACGACACGCATCAAGGTGTTGGAGCGTGCCGAGGTACAGTTGTTGCTCGATGAGATGAAGCTCGCCGAAACGGGCGCTGTGAACCCGGCGACGGCGGCGCGAACCGGACGCATGCTCGGCGCTGAACGCGTGGTGCAGGGCTCAATGGACGGCACCGTGCGCGCGCTGCAACTCGAAACGTCCGTGGTGCGTGTGGGTGTCAACCGGTGGCCTGGTGAGGCGGCGCTCGCCGTGGGTCGGTCGAATGTGATGTCGCTGTCCGAGCGTGACGCGTTGCCACAGTTCGTCGCGATGGAGAAGCGCACGGCGTTCAAGATTTACGCGGCGCTCGGTGTGGCGCTCACGGACGTGGAGCGCACGCGCGTGAACCATCGGCAAACCGAGAGCCTCAGCGCCCTGTTGGCGTATGGTCGGGGGCTTGCTGCCGAAGACGCGGGAGACTTCGAAGCGGCACGGCGACACTTCGCCGAGAGCGTCGCGCTCGATGCAAGTTTTGAGGCGGCGTCGGCGGCGCTGGAACGCGCGACCAGTGCATGGCGCGCGGCCGCCATCAGCACTCGGCAGCTCGCGGCTTCCGTACGTTTCACGCGAAGCGCATTGCCCGACTTCTTTCTCCCCGACCCAATGTCGCGAGATGCGTCGGCGGAAATTTTGCGCACGGAAGGAACGTCGCGTGCAACGACGCTTGATCTCGTGATACGTCATCCGTGATACGTCATTCGTTGCACGGTGCAGTGGCGCTGATGAGCGTCCTCATGATCGGCGTGGCCGCTCAGGAGATGGCGGCGCAAGGCGCGACGGACGCGGGGGCCGCGGTGCATTTCGAATCGTACAGCTTTAGCGATCCGGTGGCGGCAGGACTCAAGCGTGTATCGCTGCTCACCATGCCGCTGCGCGTGGAGTTTCAGCCCGTGCGGTGGGCTAGATTCGGCATCCGCAGCGCGTTGGCCAGCGGCGTGGTGGATCGCGTGGACGGCACGCAGAACAGGATATCGGGACTGACCGATACCGAGTTGTGGGTGTCGCTGCCGCTCGTCGAGGATCGCGTGATGGTGGCTGCGTCGCTCATGCTGCCCTTTGGCAAGTCGACCTACTCGGCTGACGAGGCTCGGGTGGCAGGTATCATCGCGGCGGATCTCTTGCCCTTTTCGCTGACGCACTGGGGGAGTGGCGGCTCGCTTGACGTGAGCACGCAGGCCGCTGGCACGGTGGGTTCGCTCAACGTCGGCGGCCGAGTTGGCTATCAGTTGTCGCGGGAGTTCGCGTTGCTGGAGCAGGAGCAGTTTGCCTACCGGCCGGGCGGGCAACTGTACGCGCGCATCGCGGCCGATGGCAACGTGGGAGACAGTCGCATGGCGGCGCAATTGACGGTGTACACGTTTGGCGACGATCAGCGCAACAGTCAGAATTTGTATCGCACCGGCAATCGCGTACAGGGACTTCTCACCTACTCGATGCCGGCGGGACGTACGGGACGCGCGCAGGCCTATGTGGGCGCGTTGCGACGTGAGCACGGCACCTTCGCGGACGGATCGGTGGACACGCCAGCGCAGACGATGCTGCTTGTGGGTGGCGGGTTGCGTCAGCCATTTCTGTACGGCGTGCTCATCCCGCTCGTGGACGTCCGACTCGTGTCGAGCAACGACGGCCTAGGCCAGGGTTACATCAGCGACGCGGGGCTCACGGCGGAACTTCCTGTTTTTGGCGGACGTGCGACGTTCCTCCCTGCATTTCGCGCGCGATTCGGCACGCTCAAGGTGCGGACCGGCGTGGCGAGTGGCATCACCGGTTTCGAGATGAGCGCAACGCTACGGCTTGGCGGTTCGCGATAGTCGTCCACTATCGCAACCATGTGCGGCGCGGTATATCCGCGATTCATCGCAGTCACGGAGCGGTAGACATGCGGCAGTGGCATAGACCGAGTTTCCTGCGACGCGCGCTGGTATTGATTGTCGGCGCGAGCACCGTGTCCATGCGGAACGTCGCCGCCGAGTTCCCCACGCCGCATGCGGTGCCAGACCCGCACGCCGCGCTGTTTGCCGACTCGCCCTATCCGTCGGCCTCGCAGTGTGCGTCGTGTCATCAAACGATCTACAACGAGTGGAGCAGCAGCAGCCACGCGTATGCGTCGGTGTCGCCAGTCTTTCACAAGTTTGAACAGCGCATTACCGACTTGTCGAAAGGCACTGTCGGGTACTTTTGCATGCGGTGTCACGCGTCGATTGGCACGACGCTTGGCGAACGACGCGACTTGTCGATCAATGAACGTTCCCCCGTCGCGCGCGAGGGGGTGACGTGTGTTAGTTGTCACCGCGTAAGTGAGCGCTATGGTCGCGTCAATGGCGAGCGCCGCGTCGCGCCGGGTCCTATTTTCGATCCGGTGTATGGTTCAGGTACAGGGCAGGGCGTCGCGCAGGTGATTGGCCGCAAGGACGAATTCAAGGTCAAGACAAGCGCCGGAGAGCCCGGACCCGGTGTCGACATTCACATGGCGGCCATCAAGTTCGACCAGATTGGTACCAGCAACTTTTGCGTGTCGTGCCATCAAGTGGCGGTGCATCCTGGCATCAAGCTGGAAGTGGTGTGGGAGCAGTACCGTGCCTCACCATCGGCCAAGCAGGGCACGACGTGTCAGGACTGCCATATGGGCAAAACGCCTGGTGTGGCGGACGGCTACGCGACTGGTGCGGCCGCCGTGGTTGCCGGCACGCCCATCAACCCCACGCGCAAGCGCACGAATCATTCGTTCTACGGGCCCGGGTACCCCACCGCGCATCCCGGAATTTTTCCGCACAATCCGGCCGCGCAACGCTGGACTCCCAACCAGTGGCTCACATTCGATGTGCGTGCAGGCTGGGGCACCAAAGCGTTCGAAGACAAGCTGACGGCGCGGCAACGTCGCGATTCGTTGGTGTTTCCCAAGGACTGGCGCGAACCGGACGACCGGTTCGAAGCGCGCGATATTGTGACGGCCAATCTGGCCAAGCTTGAGCAGAAGAAAGTGTTGCGCCGCCAAGTGATGGAGAACGGGTCGCATCTCGACGGGCCGTTCTTTGGCGGCGAGCTTCGTGCGGGCAAGTCGCTGGCGTTCCACTACCGGGTCACGAACACCAACCCGGGTCACAACTTGCCATCGGGCAGTCTTGGCGCGCAGCCGGAACTCTGGCTCAACGTGGCACTGATTGATCCGAGTGGAAAGCGCGTTTGGGAGTCGGGGTACGTCGACAGTCGCGGTGACATGGCCGACGAGCATTCGCTGGAAGTACGCGCCGGCAAGGTGCCGTATGACAAACAGCTCTTCAATCTGCAGACCAAGTTTCTGACGACGAACGTCAAGGGCACTGATCGTGAGATGTACCTGCCGATCAATCTGGACTTCGATCAACTGCCGTTTATCCGTCCGTCGGGGCAGCCCGTATCGGTGATGAATCACCCGCCCTTCGTGCGCATGGAAGGCCGCTCGCTGCCGCCGCTCGGCTCTCGCGACGCCAAGTACAGCGTACCGGGCAAGCTGCTCTCGAAACCCGGGACGTACAAGCTTGCCGTGCGCATGCGCAGTCGTGCGGAGCCGATCTACTTCATGTCGTTCATTGGAGCGACGACCGAAATGGAACGCCTGATGAACGAATGGATGGTAGATCTCCATCCATACACCGTCGAATTTGTCGTGCGATGAACGCCACGAGGTGTCATTCGCCGGCCCGCGTATTGCGTGCGTCGTGCGCGTTCGTGTGCGGTGCGGCGTGCAGCGCCGTACTCGCGAGCGCGAGCGCACAGCAAGCAACGCCCGTCACCCAGAAGCACGACAGTGTGATCGTGGACCCGAAGGCCAAAGTCGTGCCGCACGACAAATCATTGTTCGGGCCAGATCCGGATTATGGCACACCCAGGTACGACTATCAGGCGCAGCTCGCTATTTACGGCGGCAAGTATCTGGTCAAGACGCAACGGCCGTTGCTTGAGTTGGGGCGCGAGATGTACCAGAGTGGCCCGTTCAGGAAGGCGGGCACGCTGCTTGGATCGCACAACATTCTCATTCCACAATTGCTCGTGTACGGCGATCTGCGTTCGGCCGCTGGGTACAACCGGGCAACGAGCAGCGTTGGCACGTGGGGCAATCGGCTGAATCTCGACGTCGACCTCAAGCTCACGGCCACCGAACGCGTGCACGCCTTGTTCCGACCGCTGGAGAACAAGGGCAAGTTTACCGGCGCCAATTTGACGGGCACCAAGAAAGGCTTCAAGGGAAACTTCAGTGGTGAGCCCGCCGCACTCTTTTTCGAAGGGGACCTCGGGGCAATGGTTGGCGGATTGTTTGGCAAAGACAATCCGTTCGACTTGCCGATTGCCGCCGGGTTGATGCCGTTGTTGTTCCAGAACGGCGTCTGGCTCGAAGATGCGTTCACTGGCGCCGCGTTCACCGTGCCGGCGCGCAACTCCAAGCGTCTCGGCTTTTCAAACTTCGATATCACCTTCTTCGCTGGCGCGGATCGCGTCTCGAATCCCACCGTCGGCGACGGCAAAGACCATGGGATGATTTATGGGACGAACACGTTCATCGAGACGCTCAGGGGCTACATCGAGGCTGGCTATGCGTATGTCGCGGGCAAACACGATGGCGGTCAGGATTTCAATTCCCTGGCGCTGTCGTTCACGCGACGGTACGGTGGACGGCTGTCGAATTCTGTGCGCTACATCGGTGCCCTGTCACCAAAGTCTGGTGCCGGTGGCAAGGCGAATGGACATCTCCTGCTTCTCGAAAACTCACTGATCACGTCGCGGCCCAGTACGGTCGTACCGTATCTGAATCTGTTTGTGGGCGTGGACAGTCCCGTCTCAGCCGCGCGGGACGCTGGAGCAGGTGGCATCCTCAAGAACACAGGGCTCAACTTCGAAGGGGACGCGATTACTGGATTTTCATCGCTCAATGCATCGGGGCAGGACGCAGCCGGCGGCGCGTTTGGTCTCAACCTGCTTGGCTCGGGCTTCGAGCGACAATTGGTGATTGAAGTGGCGGGAGCGCATCCCACCAAGACCAGTTCGGCCATGCCGGGCGACCAGTATGCGATTGGTGCGCGCATTCAGCAGCCACTGACCAACGCGATCATTCTTCGCTTCGATGCCATGTACGGCAAACGCCAAAGGCTGAGCGACATCAGTGGCGTGCGCGTTGAACTGCGGCACAAGTTCTAGGATCGCGGCAACGTGCGAATCCACCGGTCCGCCATCGCGCTCGTTCTCCTCATTGGCGTGAGTGTCGTGGTCGCGCAGGACGTTGCGAGCTTTACCAAGTCTCCTTTCCTGCGCATCGATCCTGATCGCGTTGTGGTCGCCGACGCCAAAGGATTCAAGCCGTGCGGCGAGTGTCATACGCCCGAGTGGGATGTCTGGAAGGAGACCAAGCACGCCACCGGCTTTGAGAGCATGCACAAGCGGGATGCGGCGCAAGACATCCTGACAAACATGGATCTCCGCGTCACCAAACGGGACGAGGCGCTCTGCATGCGCTGTCACTACACCGTCGGGCCGGAGCGCAAGGCGGTT
>JANMKU010000014.1:0-15846 GCA_031372205.1 Gemmatimonadaceae bacterium
TCAATCTGCGGACGGACGAGAAAGCGGCGTTGGTGGCGTACCTTCGAACATTTACCGACCCCACATTTCTCACCGCGCCGAAATTCTCCGATCCATTTGCGCGGTAGTGTTCACGCGGAGGCGCGGAGGCGCGGAGAACACCTCCTCATGCAGTTCTACGCGGCTCCGCGCCTCCGCGTGATCTGCAGTTGCAGTTCCCGCGCCCTCCGCGTGATCAGATATCCAGATTCGTCACGAACCGCGCATGGGCCTCGATGAACAATCGTCGCGGCTCTACTTCATCGCCCATCAACGTCTGAAACGTCTGATCCGCGAGCACCGCGTCTTCCATCGTGACACGTAGCATGGTCCGCGTCCCTGGATCCATCGTCGTCTTCCACAGCTGTTCCGGATTCATCTCACCGAGACCTTTGTAGCGCTGCACCATGACGTTTGAGCGCCCCTCGCCGAAGCGTTCCACGTACCCGTCACGTTCCTTTTCCGTATACGCGTAGAACTCTTCCTTGCCCTTCGCCACGCGATAAAGGGGAGGCTGCGCGATGTACATGTAGCCGGCGTCGATCAGCTCGGGCATTTGCCGGAAGAAAAACGTCAGCAACAGGGTACGAATGTGCGCGCCGTCGACGTCGGCGTCCGTCATGATAATGATCTTGTGATAGCGCGCCTTGGTGATGTCGAACTCCTCCTTGATACCCGTCCCGATCGCCGTGATCATCGTCCGGATTTCTTCGTTGGACAGCACCTTGTCGATGCGCGCCTTCTCCACGTTGATGATCTTGCCGCGCAGGGGAAGGATCGCCTGGAAATCGCGCATCCGTCCCTGCTTGGCCGAGCCGCCGGCGGAGTCGCCCTCGACCAGGTACACCTCACACAGGGCCGGATCAGACCACGAACAGTCCGCCAGTTTGCCGGGCAGACTGGCTACATCGAGGGCCGATTTCTTGCGCGTCAGGTCGCGGGCCTTGCGCGCCGCTTCACGGGCACGCGCGGCCGACATCGCCTTGTCGATGATCAAGTTGGCGGTCTTTGGATGCTCTTCCAGGTACTGCGACAGGAGCTCGTTGACGACGCTTCGCACAGCGCCTTCGACTTCGGAATTGCCGAGTTTGGTCTTCGTCTGCCCTTCGAACTGCGGCTCCCGGACTTTGACGGACAATACGGCGGTCAGCCCTTCGCGGACGTCGTCGCCGGTGAGGCGAATGTCTTTGTCCTTCTTGGCCAGGTTGCTCGACTTCTCGATGTACTTGTTAATGACCGACGTGAGCGCGCTCTTGAAACCCGTGAGATGCGTCCCACCTTCGTGTGTATTGATATTGTTGACGAACGAGAACACTGAGTCGGCGTAGCTGTCGTTGTACTGCAGCGCCACTTCGATGCCAATGTCATCCCGTTCGGTATCGATGTAAATGACTTCCTGATGCACCGGTCGCTTGCTGCCGATGAGATACACGACGAACTCCTTCAGTCCGCCATGCGCGAGAAACGTTTCGTCGCGTTGTTCGCCCTCGCGTTCATCGCGCAGGATAATCTGCACGCCCTTGTTGAGGAACGCGAGCTCGCGCAACCGATTGGCGAGTGTGGCCCATTCAAAGCGCAACGTTTCCGTGAAGATCTCACTGTCCGGCTTGAACCAGATCTTGGTGCCGGTCTCCCTCGCCGGCACACTACCCAACGTCTTGAGCTTGGTTGTGGTCGTACCGCGCCGAAAATCCATGTAACTGAGTTTGCCGTCGCGCTTGATCCACACTTTGAGCTCGGCGGACAACGCGTTGACGACAGACACCCCGACGCCATGCAAACCACCGGAGACTTTGTAGGTCTCCTTGTCGAACTTGCCGCCAGCATGCAGCACCGTCATCGCGAGTTCGACACCCGGCAAGCCTTCCGTGCGGTGTACGTCGATCGGGATACCACGCCCGTCGTCATCTACCGTGATGGAATCGTCCGGATGGATGATGACCTCAATGCGACGCGCATAACCGGCCAGCGCTTCGTCGACCGAGTTGTCAACGACCTCGTAAACGAGATGGTGAAGTCCGCGTGCCGACGTCGAACCGATGTACATACCCGGACGCATCCGCACTGCCTCGAGACCTTTGAGGACAGTGATGCTGTTCGCACCGTATGACTTGTCGGGCTGTTCGCTGCTGTTGGCCATGTGCTGGATGATGCCGGGAGGTGGGCGATGCGCGTCACGCTGCACCAGCAGCGCACGGGCCGTAGGCGAGCCGAATCAACGCCGAAGCATCGACGGCGCACGCACGGCAAACTGGTCCGCAATCACAACCCCGAAATGTACCGCAGCGCGCCCCGCAATGCAAGTTCCTGACTATTTCGTAAGATGTTCTAACACAACAACTTACGCACGATTATCGACGCAACATCCAACGCAACTTGAGAACCGGGGGACGCGATGTGTCCCGGTTGAGCGAACGCAGCAATTCCGGCTCTAACAACGAAAGCTCGTTCATCCAGGCGCTCGTCTTCACCATGACCACCAATGTGCCGTCGTGTTGCAGCATTAGTGGCTCGGTCACTGTGGCAATTTGTAGTCCCACCAGTCGGGGCCACTCCGGGATGACGGCGGCCTGCGCAACTCGATCAGTCAGCCCGGCGGACTTGAGGACCGACGCCAATACGTCGCCCACCGACGTCGGCGCGCGCCTCTTGCCGTCCGCGCTCATGCGGCGCCCTCGCGCGGAACGATCGTGCCGTCCCGCACCGTGAGGCGTTCGAGATGTTTGAACGCAGACGGGATATCCTGCACTCGTGGAATCGCCAACAGTACCTGGCCCACCCCCGTCGCCTCAAGGAGGTCGAGCACACGCGCTGCACGCCCCGTGTCCAGTTCCGCAAAGGGGTCGTCGAGCAAGAGCAACGGCGTGGACCCAATGGCATCGCGCAACGTCGTGAGCTCCAGCAAGCGCAGTGCGATGGCGGCGCTGCGTTGCTGCCCCGCTGATCCGAACGTGCGCAGCTCACGTCCGCCGAGCAACAGTTGCAACTCATCGCGGTGCGGACCAACGAGAGTGACGCCGCGTCGTAACTCGAACCCCCGCTGCTGTGCGTACCCGATCACCAGCGCCTCCTCATACGCGCGCGATTGCTCCGTCGCACTCAGCGTCGCGCGCTCCGCCATCGCGGCGTTGACGGATGCACCGCCGAGCGACGAGACATAGCGCATGGTGACGAGCTGTCGTTCACCGATCGATTCGGCCAGCGTCGTGAAACGCTCCAATTGATGATGCACAAAAGACTGACGAATGGTCGCAATCACGGCGCCATGTCGCGCCAGCGCGGGTTCCCACACGTGCGCCAGTTCGTCGTGCGTGCTGCCGACGCGCGCGCCCTCACGCAGGCCTGTACGCAACGCGGCGTTCCGACGAGCAAGCGCACCACGATACTGCTGGAGGGCGTACAGATAGGCCGGCGACGACAGCGCGAGCGTGACGTCCAGATAGCGGCGTCGCTCGCCAGGTCCACCGGCGACCAGCACCACATCAGCAGGAGAAAAACAGACGGACGGTACCGCACCGAGTGCAGCGGTCAGGCGACTCTGCTCAACGCCGTCGAGTGAGGCACGCTTGCGCCGAGACGAACGCTCGTAGCCGACGCCAACGGTATCGAAACGCGCTGGTGTCGTGAGTTCCCCGCGCACGTGAAACACATTCGCACCAAAGCGCACCACGTCTGCGTCGCGCGCCCCGCGCGACGAGCGCAGCAACGACAGATAGGCGACCGCTTCGAGTAGACTCGTCTTACCGTGGCCGTTCTCGCCGATGATGACCAAGCCGGCCGGAGGTAGCGCGATATCCAGATGCGTGAAGTTCCGGAAGTCGCGCGCGATGAGACGAGCGAGCATGGCGGGCGAACGACGAGCGCGGCGTCGCGCTTAGTGACCGACAAACACAGGCGCGCGCTTCTCGAGAAATGCCTGCATGCCTTCGCGCATATCCGCTGTACTCGACAAGGTGCCGAACTGGTCCGACTCGATGCGGCACGCTTCAGCGATGGGCAAGGCCGCGCCACGGTTCACCGCTTCGATGCACCCCGCGAGCGACAACGGTGCGTTGCCGAGCATCGTCCGAAGCATTGCGGTGGCTGTCTCGGTTAGCAATTCAGCGGGCACGACCTGATCGACCAGCCCCAACCGATACGCTTCTGCCGCGGATATCATATCACCGGTGAGCAGCAGCCGCAGTGCGGCGCCGCGGCCAACGAGTCGAGGAAGCCGTTGCGTCCCACCATAGCCTGGCACGATGCCAAGTTTCACTTCGGGCTGGCCGAGCTTGGCGTGCTCGCTGGCAATGCGAACGTGACAGGCCATCGCCAATTCGCATCCGCCTCCCAATGCAAAGCCATTGATCATGGCGATCGTCGGTTTGGGCGACGTCTCAAAGCGACGGAAAATGACTTGCCCGGCGCGCGCTCGCCGCACTGCATCCAGTGGGGTCTGGCCCGAGAGTTCCGCGATGTCTGCGCCGGCGACGAACGCCCGACCGGCACCGGTGAGTAGCACCCCACCTACGTCAGTGCGCGCGATGGCTTCATCGATAGCCGTCCCAAGCTCTGCGATCGTCGCGTCGTTGAGAGCGTTCAGTTTGTCGGGCCGATTCACCGTGATGGTGGCAATGCGATCAGCGACGACGAAAGTCAGGAACTCATAGGCCATACGGGAGTCCGCGCGGGCGAGTGGTAGGAGACGTGCCCTGATCGTGAACGACAAGCAGAATGCGGGCCGATGGAAATCTAGGACTTCCGGCGCTCGCGGCGCTACGTTGTCGACGTGCTCTCTACTCCCGCGGTCAGCTGGTCTCCCAATCGTCGCGCACTGCGTATTCTCGACCAACGCCTGTTGCCGCGCGACGAGCTTGTACGCGACCTGGTGACCCTGGACGATGTCGTTGATGCGATCTGCACGCTGGCGGTGCGCGGCGCGCCAGCGATTGGTGTGGCGGCCGCTATCGGGCTTGCGGTGTCACTTGGCGATGTGTCGAGTGGCGATGGGGTGCGAATACGCGAGCTCTTGCCCGCGTTCGGAGCACGTCTGGTGGCGGCGCGACCGACTGCCGTGAACCTCGTGTGGGCTGTCGAGCGCATGCTGGCCGCCGCACATCTCGCGACGGACGAGGACTTGTGTGATGTATTGCGGTGCGAGGCGGACGACATTCTGGCCGAGGACATCGCGATGTGCGATGCGATTGGTCAGCACGGCCTCGCGCTGATTCCTGATGGCACGCATGTGCTCACGCATTGCAACGCCGGTGCCTTAGCGACCGCCGGTATTGGCACGGCACTGGCGCCGATTCATGCGGCACACGCAGCGGGTCGACGCGTGCATGTGTACGCCGGCGAGACGCGGCCGTTGCGACAGGGGGCGCGACTGACGGCCTGGGAGTTGCGACGGGCAGGCATCCCCGTCACCGTCCTTCCAGACGGCGCGGCCGCCTCACTCCTGCGCTCCGGCGCGGTGCAGCTGGTGCTTGTCGGCGCCGATCGCATCGTGTCGAACGGCGATGTGGCCAACAAGATTGGTACGTATGGTGTCGCCCTCGCGGCGCGCGCGCACGACGTCCCGTTCTACGTGGCGGCACCATGGAGTACCATCGATAGTCGCACCCCCGATGGCATGGCGATCCCGATCGAGTTTCGCGGCGCCGATGAACTTGGCGAGTTGCCAGACGGCGCGCACGTCTGGAACCCGGCATTCGATGTGACGCCGCGCGCACTGGTCACCAGCTATCTCACCGATCGCGGCTTTGTGGCGCCGCCCTTCACATCATGACCGCTGTCCTCGCGATCGATCAGGGGACAACCGGCTGCACGTGTCTGGTGGTCCACCACGATGGGCGCGTCCTGGGACGCGGCTACCGGGAACTCACCCAGCACTATCCGCTGCCCGGGTGGGTCGAGCATGACCCACACGAGATTTTGCACAACACGCTGTCTGCCGCTCGTGACGCAATGACCGAGGCGCAGCGCAACCACAGTACGGTGCCGGTGGCCCTTGGGCTGACGAACCAGCGCGAAACCATCGTCCTGTGGGACCGCGCCACTGGTCGCGCCGTCCACAATGCAATTGTCTGGCAAGACCGGCGCACGGTGGAACGTTGCATCGCACTGGCACCGCATGCGTCAATGATTGCCCGTCGTACTGGCCTCGTGATCGATCCGTACTTCAGCGCGACCAAGCTCGAGTGGCTGCTTGCCCAACCTGGCATCGCGGCGCGCGCCGCGCGCGGTGAGCTGCTCGCCGGCACGATCGACAGTTGGCTCATCTGGCAGCTCACTGACGGTCAGGTGCATGTCACCGATCACACGAACGCGTCGCGCACAATGCTCTACGACATCGAGACGCGCGCATGGAACGAAGAACTGCTCGCGCTTTTCGGCATACCGCACGAACTGCTACCGGAGATTCGTTCGTCGTGCGGTGATTTCGGCACCAGTAGTGCGAAACATCTTGGCGTCGCCCTGCCGATCGGCGGTGTCGCGGGTGACCAGCAAGCAGCACTCTTCGGGCAGGGCGGTTGGACGACCGGTGGCAGCAAGAACACGTATGGCACCGGTGCCTTCCTGCTCGTCAACACAGGAACGCATCGTCCGGAAGGAGGGCAGGGACTGCTGACGACGATCGCCTGCGACTCGTCCGGGCAACCGGTATTCGCCGTGGAAGCGTCCATCTTCATTGCTGGCGCGGCGGTGCAGTGGCTGCGCGACGGCTTGGGCATCGTGCACGCGGCCGCGGACACCGAGGCGATGGCACGATCGCTGGCGAGCAACGACGGTGTGTACTTTGTGCCCGCACTTGTCGGACTGGGTGCGCCCGACTGGGAACCGGGCGCGCGCGGCACCATTGTCGGTCTGACGCGTGGCACAACGGGTGCACATCTGGCCCGAGCGGCCCTCGAAGCGATGGCCTTCGCGACCTATGACGTGCTGGATGCGATGCGAGCCCATGGCCACGTTGCGTTGGATCGCCTGCGCGTCGACGGCGGCGCGACCAGCAACGACTGGCTCATGCAGTTTCAGGCGGATGCGCTCGGCATTCCAGTGGAACGCCCCGACGTACTCGAGACGACCGCGATGGGTGCGGCCGGCCTTGCCGGCATTGCGCTTGGCGTATGGCCACACGCCGATGCGTTTCTCTCGGCGCGTCGCTTTGACCGGTTTGTGCCGGGCGAGGGTCGCGCCGCTGCGCGTGATGCGCATGCAGGATGGCGCCGCGCCGTGCGTGCCGCGCTCGCTTGGGCCCGCGATGTGCACGACGCATCATGATACTGCTCGGTGAGCTGTCCCTGTGGGTGGCGCTGCTCATGGCCGCCTGGAGTACCACGGTGTCCTTCGCCGGCGGACTGCAGGCTCGGGCAGACCTGATCCGCAGTGGTGAACGGGCACTGTATGCGACCGCCGCATTTACGGTCGCCGCATCCATTGGCCTGTGGAGCGCGCTCGCCACGCATGATTTCTCAAACACCTTCGTCGCGCTCCACACCAGCACCAATGTGCCAACCGTGTACACGCTCACGGCGTTCTGGAGCGGCGAGGGTGGTCGACTCCTGCTCTGGACTCTGATACTCGCGCTCTACGCAACTGCGGCCGTCGTCACCAATCGCCGAACAAGTCGCGCGACAATGTCGTGGGTGACCGGGACGCTCGCCTTGGTCTGTCTGTGCGGTCTCATGGCCATCTGCTTTGGTGCCAATCCGTACGCGCGCCTCGACTGGATGCCGCCGGACGGACGCGGCGTCGATCCGCGCTTGCTGCATCTGGGGCGCGCCACGCACACGCCCTTGCTGTATCTCGGGCTGGTGGCGTCGACCGTGCCATTCGCGTTTGCTGTTGGGGCAATCGTGTCCCGTCGCGTCGATGCGCAGTGGATGGTCACCATTCGCCGCTGGACGATGCTCTCGTGGTGCTGGTTGACGATCGCGATTGGCCTCGGGATGCGATGGGCCTACCGCGAGCCAGGCGGTATTGGTTCGTGGGCGTGGGACGCCGTGCACTCCGCATCCGTCGTGCCGTGGCTGACTACTTCGGCGTTGCTGCACTCGTTCGTGGTGCAGGAAAAGCGTGGGCTGCTGCGTCGATGGAATATTGCGCTCATTGCCGCAACGTTCGTGCTCTCGGTGCTGGGCGCGTTTGTCACGCGCGAAGGGGACACGGCCGGGACCATCGCGTTCGATCAGTCGGCGATCGGTATCTGGCTGCTGGGTTTTGTCGTCGCGACGGCGGCCGGCGCAGGCTATCTCATCGTGGCGCGCGTGCGATGTGGCGGCGCACAGCGGCTTGAGCGAACACTTAGTCGCGAAACCGTGCTGCTGTCATGTGCAGGTCTCTTGACCGCATTGAGTGCCGTGATCCTGTCGGCGACACTTGTCCCGTTCGTGTCGGGCGTGCGCGGCGGAGCGCGCGAGATGCTTGGCGGGCCGACACTCATCGCCATCGCCAGCCTCTGTGGTTCGGTGTGGATGCTGACGGCAGCGGCTGGCGCGCTCGTCGCGTGGCGGCGCGGATCGTGGTCGGCGTTACGCCGGCAGCTCGTCGTCCCGGGTGCACTTAGCGTGGCCGCCACCGCACTGATGTGGGGCACCGGAACGCGGAACAGCATCGTCCTCGGGACCTCGTTTCTCGCCAGTACGCTGTGTGCTTCGGTGATCCAGGACGTCGCCGTTGGAACGCGAGCTCGTCAGCGCATGTTCGGCCAGGGCGTTGTCGCAGCGCTCGCGACACTCGTGGTGAACGATCGACGCCGTTACGGTGGATATGTGGTGTATCTCGGCGTTGCGGTGGTCTGTGTCGCGCTGACGGGGATCTGGCAGACGACAGAGCTCACGACGACGGCAAAGATCGGCGAGACGATCACCGCGAACGACGCGCTCGGACATCAATGGACATTCACCAGTCAAGGCGTGTCGCGGTACGCGCAACCCGATCGAAGCGTGGTTGCCGTCTCCTTCCGTGTCACGCGCGATGGGAAGCCCGCAGGCTCGCTCTCCAGCGAACAGCGCCAGTACCTGGACACTCGTGGCGAGCCCACGTTTGAGCCGTGGACCGAGGTGGGTCTGCTGGAATCGCCGTCGCTGGACGTGCATGTGGCATTCACCGGCGTCGTCGGCGCGGACCGTGCTGGCGTGCAAATCCGCTTCAGTCCACTCACATGGTGGGTGTGGATCGGTGGCGTTGTGATGGTCATCGGCGGGCTGATCGCCAGCTGGCCGTCGACGCATCCCGTGCGGGAGGCACGATGAGCATGGGGTTGTTGACTGGTGCTGCGCCGCTCGCCGTCGGCACAGTGCTTGCTCTTGCAGCGCTGTCGTTCGTGCTGTGGCCGCTGGTGGCGATTCGTGCAACGAGCTCGCGTGCACCATCACCGCGTGGCGACCATGGCGCGGACGCGTGGGTGCCTATGGACGAGGCGCTCCGCGACACCGAGTTCGATCGCCAGTGCGGCAAGTTGTCCGACCATGACTTCGCGCAGCTGCATGCGCAGTTCGCCCGCGCCGAAGCGCGAACTGCGTCGCCGACTCCTACCGTCGACGACCTCGCGGAGGCTGCCATCCTGCGTGCGCACGCCCGTCAACGCACGTGCATGGACTGCGGCCCGCGTAGCGAACCTGACGCGACGTATTGTTCGCACTGCGGGCGGTACCTGCCCGGTCGATGCCCAGCCTGTTCGGCGACGGTGGAGCCCGTTGCGTCGAGCTACTGCAGCGCGTGCGGTGCGCTACTGGCGGAACTTGCGTCGTCGGCGTGACTACTTCACCAAAATGATCCGCGGGTTGGGCGGGTACACCCATTCAACGCCGCGCGTCGTGATGGTGGCATCGTCTTCCAGCGGGATGCGCAACTTCTTGCCGCCCCATTCCGGGATGGGCGTGTACGCAAACAGCTCGATCGAAAACAGATTCGACGAGCGCATCTGGTAGGTCAGTCGCCCCGGATTGAAGAAAGCCATCGATGGCCCGATGCCGTGGCCCCAGTCGCCCACCGAGTGACAGCCGATGATGAATTCGACGGACGAGTCAGCGCGCGTCTGATTGAAGCCGCGCATTGGCACGATGCCGGCGCGCGCGATCGACGCAGTGAGTGAGTCCATCATGACTTGCGCCGTTTTCCCGGGACGCGCGGTGCGATGGATGACGTCGCGGACGCGCACCGCGTTGTCGAACGCGCGCTGATAGCTCGCCGGCAGCGTCGTTTCGCCAGCCTTCAGGATGTACGCGATACGCTTTTGGTCCGTCCACATCGTCAAATAGCCAACACCAAAATCCAGCATGACGAGATCACCGCGCTGAATGATCCGATCGTTGCTGGTGGCCTCGATCCCGTCAGGGCCGGTGATGTACACGGATGGAACGTCGAACGATGACCCCAGGTGACGCTCGTACTGCTGTTGTTCGATCCACCACGCCACGTCCGCCAGTGTCGTCACGCCCGGCACGATCACCTCGTTCGAGAGCGCTCGCTCGGCGATCTGACGTCCCATCTCACCCGCTTCGCCAAACGCAACGATTTCGGACGCCGTGCGTCGCGATGAGAAATCCGATGTCAACTTTTCGGCGCTAACAAGTCGCGACGCGAACGCTGGTCCGAGCGTCTTGACAATCTGCTCGTACAACGTGTGCGACAAACCGTCGGCCATGCCCATTTCGGTTGACAGGTTGATCCCGATGCGTCGTGGATTCCGTGTTGTCACGAATTTCAGCAGGTCCGCGTCGCCGCTCGACACGTCATACGCGCCACATGCGTCCCGATGATGGTCGGTGATGCCCAGCGCCGCGCGTTCAATGCGATCGCCACCCCTATCGCTGAAGATGAAGTAGCCGACCGTACCCGTGTAGCCGCGACCGAGGAGCTCGGCCAGCGGATCGTTATGCCCCTCCTTTTGCGCCACAATCCACATGTCGACGCTGTTCTCCCGCATCGCTTCGGGGAGAATGTGATCGAACTTTTCTCGGCGGATTGTGCAAAGCCTGTCCCAGCGGATCTTGACGTCAGGGAGCGAGGTTCGCTGGGCGAGCGAGGTCGCCGGGAGTGCGACGACCAACATCGCTGCAGCGAGGGTCGCGAGGGGGGACAAGCGAGCTGGAATCCGCATGAACGAGCCGGTGAGGCGTGAGAGCCGGAGCGAACTCAGAACGTGCGGCGGTGGCCGCGTTCGCGGAACCGCCTGTCGCGTTTGGTTGGTGACGGGAGTTCCATCATGAGTCACGTGCCGGAAAGTGCCCGCTGGGGTTGTCTCCGCCATGGGTGCCTCACAGCTTGCATGTCTATGTCCGATACTGAACAAAAGCAAAAACCGTCCGACTCTCTCGTTGTTCGTGGCGCACGCGAGCACAATCTGCGCAACATCAGCGTGACGATCCCGCGCGACAAGCTCACGGTCATCACCGGTCTCTCAGGCTCCGGCAAATCGTCGCTCGCCTTCGACACGATCTACGCCGAAGGACAGCGACGCTACGTTGAGTCGTTGTCTGCGTACGCGCGACAGTTCCTTGGCCTGATGGAGAAGCCAGACGTCGATGCGATCGAAGGGCTGTCGCCGGCGATATCGATCGAGCAGAAGTCGGCCGGACACAACCCGCGGTCCACCGTCGGCACCGTCACAGAAATCTACGACTACCTGCGCCTGCTGTACGCGCGCGCCGGAACGCCGCATTGCCCGAACTGTGGACGCGCGGTACAGCGCCAGAGTCCAGCCCAGATCGCCCAGCTGGTGCTCGCCTGGCCGGAAGGCACACGTCTCGAAATTCGCGCCCCACTAGTGCAAGGGCGCAAAGGCGAGTTTCGAGATTTGTTCGAGAACGCGCGGAAACAAGGGTTCGTGCGCGCCGTCGTCGATGACGAATTGATCGAACTGGCCGATCCACCAAAGCTCAATCGCAAGCTCAATCACTCCATCTCCGTGGTAGTCGATCGGCTTGTGGTGCGCACCGATGATCGTGGTCGCATTACCGATTCGCTGGAGACCGCGCTGCGGCTTGCTGAGGGCCTTGCCGAAGTCATCCGCTACGACGGCGACGCGCCATCCACCGAAATGTTTTCGGAGCGCTACGGGTGTCCGACGTGCGGAATCTCGATGCCGGAACTCGAGCCGCGGCACTTCTCCTTCAACTCGCCTTTCGGCGCCTGTGAGACGTGCAGCGGGCTCGGCACCACGCGTACCGTGAGCGAAGAACTCATTCTCGGCGACCCGAGCATTTCCATTCTCGAAGGCGTTGTCCTGCCGTGGGGTGAACCGGACGGCTACCTGCGAAAGGTTATTCTGCCAGGCCTCGCCAAGCAGTTGGGCTTCGAGCTCAATGCACCATGGGGCAAGATCCCGGCGACGGTGCGCAAGGAGCTGTTGCACGGTGTCGCGGGTACGCCGCCGCGCGTACGAAAAGCAGTCAAGAAGGTGACCCGTGGCGCAGCCAAGACCTCCGCCAAAACCGCTGGGGCAGACAGCACGTGGGAAGGGATCGTCGCCCATGTCCAGCGGCGATACGACGAAACCAGCTCGGACTCAATTCGCATCGAGCTCGAAGGCTTCATGGTCGCGGCCGCTTGTCCGTCATGTCATGGTCGACGACTCCGGCCGGAGTCGCAGGCCGTCACGTTGCATGGCAGCAACATCGGCGCGCTCGTCGAACGCAGCATCGTTGACGCTCTCGCATTCTTTGACTCGGTGCCCGTACGATCGGCCAATCACCCCGGACTCGATCCGGGCATTGCCGGGCCGATCCTCAAGGAAGTACGCGAGCGCCTCAAGTTTCTGGTCGATGTGGGACTCGACTACCTCACACTTAACCGGAGTGCCGAGTCACTCTCCGGTGGCGAAGCGCAACGCATTCGGCTGGCCACGCAGATCGGCTCGCGACTTGTCGGCGTCCTTTACATTTTGGACGAACCAAGCATCGGGTTGCACCAACGCGACAACGGACGCCTGCTGTCGACACTGAAACAACTGCGCGATCTCGGCAACACCGTGATTGTGGTGGAACACGATGAGGAGACGATTCGTGAAGCAGACTATGTGATCGATCTCGGTCCCGGCGCCGGCAAGCACGGCGGTGAAGTCATCGCGTCGGGCACCGTGGGCGATGTCATTGGCACACCCGGCTCCATCACGGGTGAGTATTTGCGCGGAACGCGAAGCATTCCGGTGCCGGCAACACGGCGACCTGTCGACAGCAAGCGCGTGCTACGCGTGCATGGCGCGCGCGAACACAACCTGCGTGAGGTCAACGCGGACTTTCCCCTAGGACTGTTTGTCGCCGTCACTGGCGTGTCCGGTTCAGGCAAGTCCACGCTCGTCACCGACATTTTGCAGCGGTCACTGTCGCGCTACTTCTTCCGCGCCCGCGTCATTCCTGGTGTGCACGATCGCATCACGGGGCTTGAACATCTCGACAAGATCATCGATATCGACCAGAGTCCGATTGGTCGCACGCCGCGTTCCAATCCAGCCACCTATACCGGTGTCTTCACACCCGTACGTGAACTCTTCTCCGAACTTCCCGAAGCGAAAATCCGCGGGTACGGACCAGGACGTTTTTCTTTCAATGTGAAGGGCGGACGCTGCGAGGCCTGTCAGGGCGATGGGCTGGTGAAGATTGAAATGCACTTTCTCCCGGACGTGTTCATTTCATGTGACGTGTGCAAAGGGAAGCGCTTCAATCGCGAAACGCTGGAAGTACGCTTCCGCGGGCTGAGCATTGCCGAAGTGCTCGACCTGACGGTCGAAGACGGATGCACGGTCTTCGAAAATCAGCCGCGCATTGTGATCAAGTTGCAAACGTTGCGCGATGTTGGCCTGGGCTACATCCATCTCGGCCAGAGCGCGACAACGCTGTCCGGTGGTGAAGCGCAGCGCGTCAAGTTGGCCACCGAACTGTCCAAGCGCGACACGGGACGCACATTGTACATCCTCGATGAGCCAACCACCGGCTTGCACTTCGAAGACGTGCGCGTGCTGCTCGAAGTGCTGCACAAGCTCGTCGATCGCGGCAATACGGTGTTGGTGATTGAGCACAACCTCGACGTCATCAAGACCGCCGACTGGGTGGTGGACCTTGGCCCCGACGGTGGCATTCGCGGCGGATCCATCGTCGCGTCAGGCACGCCCGAGCAAGTTGCTGCTGTTCCTGAGAGCTACACTGGGCAGTATCTGGCGCCCCTCCTGCTCAAGCGCTGACGTCGTCGTACGCATCAACACTTTCACCGAGATTCACCATATGGTCTCTCTGCTCGACATCATAGGACCGATCATGGTCGGCCCGAGCTCCAGCCACACTGCTGGTGCGTGCCGACTGGGATTGCTGGCGCGTTGTCTCGTCGGTGGCACTGCGCAACGCGCGACGGTTGAGCTGCACGGCTCGTTCGCGCGCACTGGCGAAGGGCATGGCACGGACAAAGCCATCGTCGGCGGACTGATGGGCTTTCGGCCAGATGACGAACGGTTGCGCACGGCCCTCGATATCGCGGAACACGAAGGCCTCGAATACGTCTTCGAGAAGACATCACTTGGCGACGACGCACATCCCAACAGTGTACGCATCACCCTGGAACGCGGCGACCGAAAGGCACAAATGGTGGGCGAATCGCTGGGCGCTGGCCGAGTGCGTGTTACAGAGATTGACGGCTACCCCGTGGATATCTCCGGCAACTTGCACACCATCGTGCTCGTGGCGGCCGACGTGAAAGGCTCGATCGCCCGCATTGCCGGGCTGCTCTCCGACAACGATCTCAACATCGCGACGCTCAAGCTGTCACGCAAAGAGCGGGGCGGCGACGCGTTCATGGTGATCGAAGTGGACAACGAACCGGCGGAGACCCTTCGTGACGCTATTCGAGCACTGCCCTGGGTCAAGTGGGCGTTTCGCCTCGACAAAGTGGGGGCCTGATGTATCGCAGCCTGGCCGACGCCATTCGCGACGCGGAAGCGCGCAACGTCCCACTGTCCACCGTCGCGCTCGAAGCTGAGGCGAAAGACCAGGGTCGGCCCATCAGCGAGATCCGCGATGCACTCGGTCGCGCCCTCGTCATCATGCGTGGAGCCGTCGAACGCGGCATGGTCGGCGATTTGTACTCGGCGTCAGGACTTGTTGGTGGTGATGCCGCCAAACTGCGCACTGGTCCCGCTGGTCCGCTGGCCGGTACGCCGTTTCGCGATGTGTTGGCACGCGCGCTCGCCGTGCAGGAAGTGAACGCCGCCATGGGCGTTATTGTCGCTGCACCAACGGCAGGCGGTGCTGGTGTCCTTCCGGCGGTACTCACCGGACTCGCGGATGCACGTGGTTTGAGCGACGACGCGATCATCTCTGCGCTGGCCACCGCAGGGCTCATCGGCGCCGTGGTTGCCGAACGCGCGTCGCTCTCAGGTGCTGAAGGTGGGTGCCAAGCGGAAACTGGTGCTGCTGCTGGCATGGCGGCTGGCGCTGCGACCGAAATGCTGGGCGGTTCACCACGTCAGGTTGGACACGCGACGGCGCTCGCCCAGCAGGGTACCCTTGGACTGGTGTGCGATCCGCTCGGCGGTCTCGTCGAACTGCCCTGCGTGTTTCGCAATGCGACCGGCGCTGCCATTGCGCTCGCCGCGATCGAAATGGCCATGGCCGGTATCGAGTTCGCCATTCCGGCCGATGAGGTCATCGATACCATGGGCGAGATCGGCGCAAGCATGGACGTGCGCTATCGTGAGACCGCGGGTGGTGGCCTCGCGGCAACACCGACCGGCCGCCGCTTGGCCAAGGAACGCCTCTACGAACTGAAGCGAAAAACTTGATCGGCGCACGCACCATCGAAACGCGGCTGCTTGCTGCTGCTGCTGCCGTGCTGTGCGGCTTGGCGTGTGGCGGCAGT
>JANMKU010000018.1:0-6337 GCA_031372205.1 Gemmatimonadaceae bacterium
TGCGGCGAGTGCGGTGAGTGTGGATCAGGGTGCGCTTGGTATTGTGAAGCCGCATCTCGGTGGAGGTGTCGAGCGCTGGCTGCTGGAGCTGCGCGGGGTGCCATTCCGCTCGAAACTTGATACGGGCACGGTGATCGTGACGTCCGGGTTGGGCTCGACGTATCCGCGCGGCATCAACATCGGCACCGTGCTCGGCGAGGTTGCGACGCCAGAGAAATGGGCGCGCACGTATCTGATTCGACCGGCGGTACTGCCGGCGTCGATCGGACCTGTGCTTGTCCTTTTACCTCAGCGCGCTTCGCGCGGCGTGAATCGCGTGTGGACGAACGTGGCGTCCGCAGACAGTGCCGCTCGGGCCATTGCCGCAGCCGGCGACTCGATCGAACGGCGTGCGGCGCTTGACGAGTTGTCGGCCAGACGAGCCGCCCTCGACTCCGCGGCCCTTG
Organism: Gemmatimonadaceae bacterium; assembly: GCA_031372205.1. Taxonomy (GTDB): domain Bacteria; phylum Gemmatimonadota; class Gemmatimonadetes; order Gemmatimonadales; family Gemmatimonadaceae; genus Gemmatimonas. The sequence goes on from JANMKU010000018.1 coordinate 447, forward strand.
ACTCGGCCGCAACCTTGAGCCCGGGGCGCAGCGCACCTCGGGTGCCGGTTCGCGCGCCGCGCGCCGATTCGGCGCCCGAGAAGAAGCCGACGCGCCCGGACACACTGCGGGCGCGACCGCCCGGTCCGCCACCGTTCGCGTTGCGTCCGGGGCCTCCGCCGCTGTCGCTGCCGTGAGTCGCCCGCAACAGGCAACGTCCGTGGGTTCCACGCTGCCGATGCTCCTCGGATTCGCGTTGTTGGTGGGTGCGCACTTTGGCGTACGCCCGCTCTTCACCGGTCGCGCCTCGGTGGATTTCATCGTCATCGCGGTACTGTTTGCCGCGGTACGTTTACGTCCAGGTATTGCGGCCATGGTGGGGTGTGCTTGCGGTCTGACGATTGACGCATTTGCTCCGGGTTCCTTCGGCGCTGCGACGTTGGTCATGTCGTGCATCGCGTTTGCAGCGAGTTGGACGAAGGCCGTGTTCTTCGCCGATCACATTGCGCTCACCACCGCGTTTCTTTTTGTTGGGAAGTGGACGTTTGACATCGGCTACCTCCTCGTGGGTGGCGGTACGCGCGGCACCGAGTTGACAGTGCAATTGCTCATCTGGGCGCCCTTGTCGGCCGCATGCACGGCATTGGTGGGGCTGCTGCTGGTCGCCACGTTCCGGCCGCTGTTGCACCCGAGAGGCGGATAAGCCCATGAGCCTCCATCCCAACGAGGTGTTGCGTCGTGCGCGGATCGCGCGCGCGGTGCTGCTGGTCTCGTTCACTACGCTGGCGGGCGCGTTCTTTCGGACGCAGGTGCTCGAGAGCGAATCGTACGTGAAGCTGGCAGAGAACAATCGGTTGCGCGAGGTTCCGCTGCCCGGATCGCGCGGCATCATCTATGATCGCATGGGCGAGATCATCGCGGAGAATCTCCCCGGATACTCTGTTTCGATTTTGAGTCCGACGGAAGACTCCTTGCGGCGCGCGCTGGTGGGGTTGACGCGCATCGTGCCGATCGATTCAGCTTTGCGCGAGTTTATCGTGCGACGTTTTCGTCGTGCGCCGCTGCGGCCCGCGGTGATCTTCAGCGACGCGTCGTTCGAGGTGATCTCGGCGCTTGAAGAACGACGTGTCGAGTTTCCCGACTTGATTATCCAGAGCGCGCCCAAGCGATACTATCCCGACGGCGAGGCGATGGCGGCGGTGGTCGGCTACACAGGCGAGATTTCTGAACAGCAGCTCGCCCTACCGAAATTTGCAACCTACAAGGCCGGACAGCAGGTCGGTCGTGCCGGACTGGAGCAGCAGTATGAGGCGCAGCTCCGTGGCAAGGAGGGGCGGCGATTCGTCGAAGTGGACGCGCGCAACCGTGTGGTGCGTGATGCCGGCGTGCGCGCTGATGAGCAGCCGGAAGCACCACCGCCCTTGCATACGAATTTGGACATCGACTTACAGCGATTTACGCACGCGTATTTCGGAGATTCGTTGCGAGGTGCTGTCGTTGCGATGAACCCAAAGACGGGCGGCGTGCTCGCGATGTACAGCGCGCCGACGTACGACGTCAATCGCTTTATCGGCGGTGCCACCACGAGCTACTACCAAAGCCTTTTGGACGATCCGCACCGTCCGCTATACAATCGTGCGCTCAACGGCCAGTACGCGCCGGCGTCGACGTTCAAGTTGGCGACGGCGGTCATCGGACTCCAGCGCGGCCTGGTCACTATGCAGAGTCGAATGCCGCAGCGGTGCACAGGGGGCTACTACTTCGGGCGCGTGTTCAAGTGCTGGGAAAAGAATGGTCATGGCGACCTTACGCTGGCCGAGGCCATCGCCAAGTCGTGTGATGTGTACTTCTATCAACTGGGGTTGAAGATCAGCCTCGCGAATCTGTTGGCCGGCGGTGTCTCGCTTGGCTTTCAGGACAGCACGCGCGTCGATCTCCCGGCGGAGCTTCGTCCTACGTGGCCGGAGAGCGTGAAGTACTTCAACAAGAAGTACGGACCGCGGGGCTGGAATGCATCGGTGGTGCTCAGTCTCGCCATTGGCCAGGCAAACAACGCGCAGACACCACTCACGATGGCGCGCTTTTATTCGGCGCTGGCCACGGACGGCGGTGCGCCGCGACCGCAGATCGTGACACAAGCGGTTGAACGCACGCAAATCCTCCATCTTGAGCCTGCCCAGCTGGAAGGATTGCAGCTGGCGCTGGCCGACGTGGTTTCGCGCGGTACGGCGGCGGGCGCGCAGGTGCAGGGGCTCACGATTGCCGGCAAGACGGGCACGGCGCAGGTCCCCCCTCATCCAGACAACGCGTGGTTCGTCGGGTATGCGCCCGCATCGAATCCGGAAATTGTGATCGCCGTAATCCTTGAGGAAGGGTTGCACGGTTCTCGTGCTGCGAGCGTGGCCACGAAGTTGATGGAGCGGTTTCTGAAGAAAAAGCTGACATTGAATATCCTGACACCGGATTGAACATGCCGCGACCGCTGCGTCGACAGAGTATCGACTATCCGTTGCTGACGCTTGCGTTGCTCCTGAGCGTATTTGGCATTGCCATGGTGTTCTCGGCCGGGCAGACGGACGTACCGTCCAGCTTTGTGGCGCATGCGTGGCGACGCCAACTCCTGTGGTTTGGCGTCTCGTTACTCGCGTGCTGGACCGTGACGCGGGGCTCGGTGCGCCTCGTTGAGTGGAGCGCGTGGCCACTCTACGTTGCGTCATGCTTGCTGCTGGTGCTTGTGCTGTTTTTCGGAACCGGGGCCGGGACGGCAGCGAGCATGAAGGGATGGTTGACCATCGGCGGCATCCGTGTCGGTCAACCGGCGGAACTGGCAAAGCTCGCGACAACATTGATGTTGGCGCGCGTCCTGGCCGCACAACGGGATGACGTGCGTTCGCTGTTTGACCTGTGGCGACCATTGGCCGTGATCGCCCTTCCGTGGGTGTTGGTGATGGCGCAGCCAGATCTGGGCACAGGTATTGTGTTCATCGGCATTTGTTTTGCGATGCTGTTCTGGGCCGGCGTGCCGTGGCCGCTGCTGCTCATGTTGGCGAGTCCCGGCATCAGTTTGATTCTCGCGTTCAGCACGGGCATCTGGGGGGCGTGGTTTCTGATTCTCGTCGCGCTGGTGCTGTGGTACCGTCCGTTTCTGCTCGAAGGCGTGCTGCTCGTCGTCGCCAACGTCTCGATGGGGGTACTCGCACCGCTGCTGTGGGACCAGCTGCAGCCATTTCAACAGCGTCGACTCTTGGTGTTTCTGGATCCGTCGTTTGATACGCGTGGCTCAGCATGGAACGTCACACAGTCCAAGGTCGCCATCGGTTCCGGTGGGCTAACCGGCAAGGGCTTCATGCTGGGTAGCCAGAAGCGGTTGGAGTTCCTCCCCGCGCGGCACACCGATTTCATCTTCTCGGTTGTTGGGGAAGAGCTCGGGTTTGTCGGTGTCACGATTGCGCTGGCGCTCTTTCTCGCGCTGTTCCTGCGGGGGACGCGCGTCGCTTCGCGAGCAAACGATTCGTTCCCCAGTCTGGTCGCGTTTGGTCTCGTTGCAGCGTCGTTCATTCACGTCACGGTCAACGTCGGGATGACGCTCAATCTCATGCCGATCACTGGCATCCCGTTGCCGTTCTTGAGCTACGGCGGCTCGTTCTTGCTGGTGAGTTGGATAGGCATTGCGCTGCTGTTACGGATCTCGGCAGAGGGTCGGGGACAGGCCGACGCACTCGGTCTGTAAAAGTTCGGTATCCGTTTGGTGAGGCTCGCAACGCGATGTTCTCACGACGCAAGGGCTAGCCCTGTCAACGGCGCGAGTCGATCTTTCGTCTCCTATGGCATGGTTCCGCAAAGAGAAGAAGACACGACTGCCGCGACAAGAGCGGCTCGAGATCCCACCGGACACGTGGGAGAAGTGTGAGGCGTGCGGTCACACAGACATCCGCGCAAAATTCTTGCGGAACTTCAACGTGTGCCCGGAGTGCGATTTCCATCGTCGGCTGCGCGCGTGGGATTATTCCGCGATGCTGCTCGACGAAGGCACGGCGATCGAAGTCAGTGGCGATTTGCGCTCCGGTGACCCGCTTGGTTTTCCTGACTATCCTGGCCGCTTGAAGCGCGCCTTGACGAGTGCGGGCGACGCGGACGCCATCGTGACGGTGACTGGTTCGCTGGAATCACTGCCTGTCGGCATTGGCATCATGGACTTCGCGTTCATGGGTGGCTCGATGGGCTCAGTCGTGGGCGAGAAGATTGCTCGACTCGGGCAACGCTCGCTCGAGAAGAAGCACCCCCTGGTCATCATTTCGGCGTCCGGCGGCGCGCGCATGCAGGAGGGCGTCCTCTCACTCATGCAGATGGCAAAGACGTCGGCGGTGCTTTCGCAGTTGGCTGAGCGGCGCATCCCGTACATCTCGGTGTTGACGAACCCGACGACCGGTGGCGTGAGCGCCAGTTTCGCGATGCTGGGCGATGCGATTCTCGCCGAGCCTGGGGCAGTGATTGGGTTCGCTGGGCCGCGGGTGATCAAGCAGACGTTGGGACAGGACTTGCCCGAGGGCTTTCAGACAGCCGAGTTCTTGCTTGACCACGGCATGGTGGATCAAGTCGTGCATCGGCGAGATCTTCGTTCCACTCTGTCGCAGCTGCTGCGACACATGACCGGGCGCCCCGCTGCCGCGGGTCACGCGCTCGAAGGCTGACTCCAATACCGGTTTTGGGTCGGGAGGCGGGTCTGGGTGACGCTCCGGACGCGGTCGAGTATCGCGACGCACTGCGGCGCCTGTTTGCGCGCACGGGTGGCGCATGGCGCCTTGGACTAGACCGCGTCGCGGCGCTCCTGTCGATGCTTGGTGAGCCACAGTCTGCCTACCCGATATTTCATGTGGCCGGCACAAATGGGAAAGGCAGCACGGTCGCAACGCTTGACGCCCTGCTGCGCGGCTCCGGATTGCGTGTGGGGCGGTATACCTCCCCGCATCTGGTCGACTTTTCGGAACGTGTGGTGGTGGACGGCGTGCCGATTCGACGTCAGGCAGTCAGCACGTGGCTCGCGCGCTGGGAGCCGGACATGGCGCAGTTGGGCGCAACGTTCTTCGAGGCTACCACGGCACTGGCGCTCGCTCACTTCGCGTCGGAGCAGGTGGACGTGGCCGTCATCGAGGTGGGACTTGGAGGTCGATTGGACGCCACCAACATTGTGCAACCGGTCGCATCTGCGGTCACTCAAATTGGAGTGGACCACGTTGAGTACCTCGGCGAGACGCTGGAATTGATCGCCATGGAGAAGGCTGGTGTCTTCAAGCGAGATGCGGTCGCGGTGATCGGCGAAACGCGGCCAGCGATACGGACGTTGCTCGCCGAACGTGCTGTTGCAGTTGGCGCGTCACCGGTGTTGGCGACGGATCGTGACTGGCGCGTGCGTGATGTTGACGTCAACGCGGCCGGGACGCATTTCATCCTTGATCTTGGCGCCAGCTCGCGTCACTTGCAAACACCCCTTGTCGGCGCGTTTCAGGCGCACAACGCGGCCGTCGCGATTGCCATGCTTCATGGTGCTGGCGGACGTTGGCGCGATATCGCCGACAACGCGGACCATCTCCTCGGTGCGGTCCGGCTTGCCGGGCGATTCCATCGTTGGGGGCGCTGGTTGTTCGATGTCGCGCACAACCCTGACGGTGCCGCGACGGTTGCGGCGAACCTCCGCGACGTCGGTATGCCCCACCCAATTGTTGCCGTGGTCTGCGTGCTGCGGGACAAGGACTGGCGGGGAATTCTGCAGGCGTTGAGTGCGGTGGCCGATCAGATCATCTTGACGTCGGCGCCTACGGCTCCGGCATCGCGCGAGTGGAATCTCGCGGAGGTTGATGCATGGGTCCGTGCAGCGGGCATCAACGCGACGCGCATTGACGATTTCAGCAAGG
>JANMKU010000058.1:0-7033 GCA_031372205.1 Gemmatimonadaceae bacterium
ATGGGGCCGCCAGATGGCGTCGCCGAAGTCCTGATCTCGCGGACTGGCACGACGCCATACTTCGCCGCGATGGTCAACGCGGCCGCATCACACGTCGCGGAACAGGACGACGTGCACAACGGGTCGGTGTTTCATCCGGGAACCGTGGTATTTCCGCCGGTACTCGCGGTTGCGCAGGCGATTGGCGCCTCCGGCAAAGAGCTCCTCACCGCGTCGATCGTCGGCTATGAAGTCGGGATTCGCATTGGCGAGTTCCTCGGCCGTTCGCACTACCGCGTGTTTCACACCACGGGCACGGCGGGAACAGTCGCTGCGGCCGCAGCGGTTGGGCGATTGCTCAGACTGGATGCGGAACAGCTGCTACACGCGTTTGGTTCGGCCGGGACACAGGCCGCCGGATTGTGGGAGTTTTTGCGAGACGCCGCAGACAGTAAGCAGCTGCACACCGCCAAGGCCGCAACGGATGGCCTTATGGCAGCATATCTGGCCGCCGATGGCTTTACCGGTGCGCGCCGGATCCTTGAAGGGACGCAAGGCATGGCGGCTGGCATGTCGACCGATGCGGATCCCAGTCGCCTCACCGACGCCCTTGGAGTGCGCTGGGCATTGACGGAAACGTCGTTCAAGTTTCACGCCTCATGCCGTCACACACATCCGGCGGCCGATGCATTGCAGTTGGTCATGCACACGCATGCACTGCGGGCTGACGATATCGCCGATGTTACCGCGCATGTCCATCAGGCCGCGATTGACGTGCTGGGCCTGGTGACCAACCCACGCACCGTGCACCAAAGCAAGTTCTCGATGGGTTCTGTCTTGGCGATGATCGCCCTCTTCGATCGCGCCGGACTGGTAGAATTTGATGCTCACTATCGTGATCCGCGTGTCGCTGCCTTGCGCGATCGCGTCGTCATGATGCTCGACGATGAGGTCGACCGGGCGTACCCGAAACAGTGGATTGGCAAGGTCACCGTGCGCACGGTGGACGGACGAATGCTGCATGGCCGCGTCGACGAACCCAAAGGTGATCCGGGCAACACGCTCAGCCGGTACGAGATTGAGGAGAAGGCGCGACGATTGGCGACGTACGGGGGCGCGGCGAGCGACGCCGACATGACCTCGGTCATCGCGAGCGTGTGGGCGCTGGCTGACTGTCCGCGGGTGGAGCGTTTGCTCCCATGAACATTCGTTGCGTTACTTGAAGCTCCGCTTCGCCGTGCCGCAGGTCGGCCAAACACGCTCGGCGCCGTTTGGCCCAACCAGCAGTGCTTTGTCGCGTGCCGTTCGCTCCGGGTCTTCGGACGCCGCGTAGGCGAGCATCGCCGCCATCGTCGCGTTGTTCTTGAGGTCGTCGAACACGATCTTGTCGAACGTGTCGCGATTGGTGTGCCATGTGTATTGACGGTACTCCGGGTAACTCGATTGCAGTCGAAACGCTGGCGCACCGCGACAGAGAAATGACGTATGGTCGCTTCCCGCGTTCGCTTGCGGTCCCGGCACCTGCAACTTCACGCTATCCGTCATCTCGGCCGGCAATTGCGCCACCCACTTCGCGAGGTTGCTGCTCGCCTTGAGGAAGCCCTGCCCTTCAAGGATTTCCACGCGCCATGTGCCGTTGTCCTGATTGAACGCCACCTGCAATCCGTCCATCACTTCCTTGTGGTCCTCGGCGAACGACTTCGAACCGATGGTGCCTTGCTCCTCGCCGCCCCAATGTCCGGCAATGATGGTGCGTCGCGGATTCGGATAAGCTTGTTTCAGAATGCGCATGGCTTCGAGCATGGTCAGCGTACCGGTGCCGTTGTCCGTCGCGCCCGTCGCACCATGCCAACTATCCAGATGCGCAGAGAGCAGCACATACTCGTTGGGTAGCACGGTGCCCTTGATCTCGGCGACCACGTTGAACATCGGTACTTCAGCCGCCGTGGCTTGTGACTCCGCCGTGAACCGCACACGCGGGCCCTGATTCTTTGACGCCAATCGATGCAACAGTCCGTAGTCTTCACACGACAAATCCACCGATGGCACGCGCTCCGAAACAGCCCCGAAAATCTTGTTTACGCCCCATCCGTTCGACCAAAGCGTCGTGCCGATGCCCATTACGCCAGCCGAGTCCAGCCGCTTGACGATGGCATCTTGCCGTTGGTTCGCGGCCACACCCGCTGGTGCGAGCATATTCAACCATTCCGTCGATGCACGCCGCACTTCGGCGCGGTCGGCGTTGAGTTTCATCAGCGTGGACGCGCGCGCGTATCGTTCAAGCTCCTGCGTCGCACGGCACATGAGTTCAGGCGGGGATATGAGGACGAATTTACCTTTGACCGTGCGTAGCCACTGCGCGGCCGCCGCGCTGTCCACGAGCGGCGGAATGACGATTACCTCCGCGTCGACCGGACGGGCGCTGGGGGTTGGTGGACTCCATGCTAACAGTTCGACATCGAGGTTCTGCACGCGTGGTGCAATGAGTTGCATGTGCACCGCGCCTTGGCTCCATCCACGCCACGTGCCGTATTTCTCCTGACGCACCGGGATGCCGAAACTGTTGTACGTCCGTTCCAGCCAGTTGCCAGCGTTTGCGAATCCGGGGCTTCCGGAGAGTCGTGGACCGATGGAGTCGATGAGCACCTGGCCCATCCGCTCTGCCTGCGATTCGTTCATGCCCAACTGCCAGAGTTGCTTGATGACCGGGTCGGCGGAGCGAAACGTTTGCGCGCCGGACAGGCAGGGCGTGATGACGAGTGCGACAGACGTGAGTAGGCGCGACGGTATATGCATGTGGCGTGCGTGTCGATGTCGGGGAGCGGTGGACGGCGCTGCACGACGTTGGTTGTCGTCCGTCGGTGCCGCAAGTACGTCATCACACGACGTCGACAATGACGGGCCGCTTGGAGTCGGGCCATCTTGCGCTGCACTCGGCGCACCTCAACTTTTCTCAGGCGCGCAGGGCGCACCCAGTCCGCGGAAAGGGGCTTCCCCACCTGACGCATTCACAGCTCGTTGCCCCACTACGAACTTCCAGCCCTGTCGTGCGGACCCGGGCATCATGGAGGTCGTAGAATGTCCGAGAATCACTCGCTGGAGAGTCTTCGGCGGCAGGCGAAGCAACTGCTCAAGTCTGTGCGCAGTGGCGATGCCGTCGTCATCAATCGGCTCCGTGCATTGCTCCCGAGACTGGCGTCGTTCGACGACGACGCGGTCGCGCGCGAGATCAAGCTCGCAGATGTGCAGCACGCCGTGGCGCGCAAAGCTGGACAGGCGAGCTGGCGCGACCTCACCCGCATGCTCGAGCAACTTGATCCGCTCCACGTGCACGCCGCACGCTTTCTCAAAGCGGTGCGCGATGATCACACCAAGGCCGCCACGAGCATTGTCGAGGCGCACCCTGGCGTGCGGCAGTACAGCATTCACACGGCTGCGGCTGTTGCTGATACCGATGCGGTCGCCGCGTTTCTTGCCGCCGATCTTGCCTGTGCAACGCGCAGCACACAGCCCGACGACACGGAGCCGATGGTCTACGCCGTCCTTGCCGACATCAAGGACGCGCTCAACGTGAGTGCGGCGGCGCGCCTCGACACGGTGCGCCAGCTGTTGGATGCAGGCGCGAGCGCGAACGCATCGGCGCCGCTGGGCGACGCACCGTCACGTATTCCCGTGCTGTACTTCCCGTGCGTCGCGAACAACGTGGCCATCGCGCGACTGCTGCTGGAACGCGGCGCGCTGGTCAACGATGGCGAAAGCGTCTATCACGCGGCCCAGCACAACCATCGCGAATGCCTCGAGGTCTTGCGTGAATTCGGCGCCGACTTGAGCAGTCGACACACCTCGTTCGGCAATACGCCGCTCTATTTTCTGGCGATGCACCGCGAATCCGATCCGCTGGCGGCCAAGGTCACGCTCGGCATGCAATGGCTGTTAGAGCATGGCGCGGACCCTAACGTGCCGAGCGCCGTGGAGCCAAGTCGAGCCCATGTCCCCGCCACGTTGGAGTTGCCGCTGCATCGCATCGCAGCGGCCGGTCGCGGCGTCGAGGTCGCACGCATGCTCGTCGAACACGGCACCGTTGTTGATGCGCCTCGCGGCGACGGCCGGACGGCTTACGCGATGGCCGTTCGCGTGGGCAACATCGGCACCGCGGACTACCTCGCGTCCGTCGGTGCAGACACCACACACGTCGCGACGGTCGATCGCCTGTTGGGCGCCTGCGCTCGTGCGGACGAAGGAGAGGCACACGCGATTGTCCGTGCCAACACCGACATCGTGTCGACGCTGTCGGCAGAAGATCGTCAGGAGCTCGGTGTCGCGATCGGCGAACACCGCGATGCCAGTGTGCTGCTCATGCTGTCGCTGGGCTGGTCGCTTGTCGACGAAGGCGAGTGGGGCGGCACGCCGCTCCATTGGGCCGCCTGGCACGGATGTGTGTCCCTGGTACGTACGCTGCTTGCACGCGGCGCGCCAATAAACGTGCGTGATAGTCAGTATGGCAGTTCACCGATCGCCTGGGCCGCGCATGGATCGACCAACGCGGGGCACGATCACGACGAGGACTACGTCGCGATCGTCAATCTCCTGCTCGATGCGGGCGCGACGCGAACGGAGTCGTACAACAAATGGAACGAGTCACCGGAGAGCATGGCGAGCCCTGCAGTGGCTCGCGCGATGAACGTGCGGGGCTTCGCGATCTGAGCGACGCGTTCTCATACTCTTGAACGATTTCCGTTGGGACAAGTTCTGGCGACATTGGTGATGCCGGCTAAATGGCGATACATCGTGTGTCGCTATCCCAATCAGTCAGAGAGGCACCGTGTTGGCGCTAAGCGTATGGTCCGCGTCCAACTCCCATGCCAAGCGCTGGTGCGCAATCGTCGGCGCCGTCGGGTGCCTCTCTGCCACCGCCAATGCGCAGGGCCCACTCGGGGGGGCTCAGCAGTTCAGCGTGCTTGCGGCCACGACGATTACGAACGCCGGAACGAGTTTCGTCAATGGAAACCTCGGCGTCGCGCCAGGCACGGCCATCCCTGGCCTCGGGAGCATCACGCTCACTGGCAGCGTCCACCAGAACGACGCGCTGGCAATTCAGGCGCAGACCGATGCGGCGTCAGCCTATTGCCGCTCTCGCCGCGCTCTTGTTGCCGACCGACCTCGCTCGTGGGAAGCTCCGCCACGCTTGGCACGGGCACGGATTTCTGGTGCAACATTCACGCTGATCAGAGCATCACCCTGACGACCGGGGCACAGATCGCCTGCGGTCGCGCGATTGCACTCCACGCCGCAGTCACGATGGACGGCAACCTGGTGTCGAACAATTGTGCGAACGGTGGCGACCTGGGCACGGGTCACATTGACTTCGGCAGTCACGGCTTGAGTGGCGGTGCGGCGTTGACCACCGTGCCCGAGCCATCGACGTTCGCACTCCTGCTCGCTGCTGCCTGTGTGCTGCTACCGATGGTGCGGCGCAGGCGCCTCGCGCCAGCGCAGTGCAGCAGGCTCTGGTTACGCGGCCACTGCCGCTGGTGCCGGACCAGCGTCAACCAGTCGTTTCGATACGGGATCGATGGTGACATTGAGCCCCTCAAGTGTTCTGGCACCCAACAGCATCAGGTCGCCTGGCTCACCGAATACGACATCGTCCATAGCGAACGTGCCGCTGGCATAGACCCTGGTACCGCCGGTCCAGCGTTCGACAATCGCGCCCGTCGCCTGCCGGAAACGCATTCGCTTTTCGCGCGCAATACCGAGTGCCTCAAGCTCACCGGCCGGCACCCACGAGAGTTCCGAGCCGGTGTCGACCAAGACACCGTTAATCACGCGCCGCGCGCCGGGCTGCGCCGGATTCTCGATCTCAACCCGAATTCGAAATGTTCCCATGTCGGACATGCTAGCTCCATGGCTTCGGAATCGACACATCATTCCACTGCGACACCAGTGAAACTACTGCGCCAGACGCCGCACGTCATGCCTTCGGTCGTAACTTCACGGTAGATTGGGATTTCACCTTGGTTACAGACTTCTGCTTGGCTCCGGGCTTCCGTTTTGGTACAGGCTTCGCTTTCAGCGTCGGTGCAGCCGCTGACTCTTCCTGCAAGTCCTTGAACTGGTTCGCGCCGGGAATCTCTTTCCCGTCACTCGTGAAGTAACGCATCGTCACGCGCCTGTTCCGTGCCAGACTGGTGATCGACGCGTCGCTCCGTTCGAGTTGCGACTTGCCGAGCGCTTCCGCGCGCACGTTCTTCGGATTCACACCACGATCCACCAGATAGCGCTGCACGGCTTGCACACGCCGCCGTGAGAGCGCCGAATTGTACGCGGCGGACGCGCGCGGATCGGTGTGTCCCTCGAGCACCAGACGCACGCCAGGGTACTGCTTAAGCGAGTCGGCGAGTTCGCGCAGCACCCGCTGCGTGGGCACAGAGAGCACCGACTGATCAAGCGCGAAATGCACGCGATTGGGTACCACACGCGGTATATCGCGAGGAGCGACAGGCGCCACTATTGGCGCGACGGTCGGCGCAACCGATGGTGGAGTTGGCGCCGGCGTCCGCGCTGGGGCGGGTTCTGCGCGCGGTGGTGCGACGACCACGACCGGCTCTGGTGCCATTCGACGCAATGCGAGCGCGGTGCGCTCTGCCTCGCGCTCCCATGCCGAACATGACGGCGCGCCGAGCAATTCATACTGCGCGCGCACCAGCGCCGTCTCGAGTGTGACCTGCAACCGTGCCTGTTCCGCCGGAGGTGCCGACACACTGCGCAGCGAATCCACCAAGGTCCAGAGGTCTGCGCGACGTGTGCGCGCCACCGACGCACTCGATCCGGTCGCGACATCCAGCAGCTGCGTGACAAGCCGCCCATCATCGTTGCGCTCGTACGCATCCCGCGCCAGCGCGACGTACGCCACCGCGCGTGCCCGTGACGCGTCGTCACTGCGCACACCAAACGCTCGCGCACCAACGGCATTGGCAAGCGAATCGAACACAGCATGGTCGCGCGCCACGACTTCGTCACTCAACTGCCGCGCACGTGGGGTGGTGCGAGCGCG
>JANMKU010000104.1:0-12240 GCA_031372205.1 Gemmatimonadaceae bacterium
GCGCGCGCGCCAGGCGAGTTTCTGCCGCGCTATCGTCGCGGCGAGATCGAGATCGCCCGGGTCCTGATCAATACGTCGCCAAGTATCGTGTACAGTGTGCGAGGCCGACAGTGCACTGCGAAAGGTCGCCGTCGGTATCGCATTGTCGACGAGCATGGGACCACGTTTCGGCTTGAGCATACGTCCTCAACACGCCGCCTGAGTTTCGGCGAACTCGTTCGACTCATCGATACCGCGCAACCACACTCGCTCGATCCCTTCAGCTGGCCGCTCCCCGAGTCACTGCTGCTCTGGGCAATCACGGCCTTACACCTTGATTCGGCACGTGCTCACGAATTCGTGTCCGTGCGATCCGATGTATACCCCAGCCTCGGCGAGTTCTATCATGAACGCCTGAACAGGTTTCTATCCCTATTCCGGGCGTCAATGGCATCGTCGCGCGGGGCAAGTTGATGGGTCGATGAATCGGCTGATCTTCGACTCCGCGAGTGAGGTCAAGTAGGGCGGTTCCGCTTCGTACCGGACTCGCTGCCAATGTCGTTGGGCGCCCGCCGAGCGCGTGGCGCCCATGTACACGACCGCGAGTCGCGGCGAGCTACTGAGTTGTTTCTCGAAAACATTTGGCTGAGAAATACATACATAGTTCAGCCAAGTACTTGTGTCCTGACAATAAGAAACAGACCGTAGTACATAGACTTCCGCCACGTTCTCAATCTGTTGATAGTTCTCGCAAGTAGGGTAACGCGGCGCTAAGTTGCCGATGAGGGCAGCGCCCGCGCGTCATCGGTGCCCCCGATGTAGATGCCGGCGGCGCCAATGGCCACGCCGATCGAGACGAGTCCGAGAGCCTGACCAAGTTCCTCACGGGAGGTTTGATCAGGCTACTATCAGAGATAAGATTCGGCCGCCGGTGACCCGCATTTTGAATGCAAAGCAGTGGGCGTCATGAAGTAAAAACGATTGACGCACCCGTCGTCGCAACCTAAACCGGCATTTGTCGGTGGGTTGATAGGCGTCGTTTGCGTCGTTCGTCGTATCGAGTAGTCACATCATGTGCAGCGGGGCAGTTGCGTTCACGTCATGCCTTGCGGCGTGCGCTCCTGGGTACCAGCAGCAACACGCAGGCACCAGCGACAAGCAACACGAGCGTTGACGGTTCGGGGACGACGGTCGCGCCGCTGAACCCGAGGCTGCCGAAATCATTGCGCCCGGTGCCAAAGTCGCCGCCATTGGCGCAGTTGTTTGACACGATGTTCTGATCGAGTGTCACGGCGCCAGTGAGAGCGATCGCGCGTCCGCAGATGATGCGGGCATCGGTGGTGAGTGTAATACTTGTTTTTGCCAGCACGTTGCCCGAAAAATTTGTGCCAGTGCCGAGTGTGGCCGAACTCCCCACCGCCCAATACAGGCCAGCCCCCGGACCAGCGTTCTGCACAGTCACCGACGAATTGCTAGCGGTGGTCAGCGTGCTCCCGATCTGGAAAACGAAGCTGGCGTTGCTGAGACCTAGGTAGTTGAGGGTCAAGTTCCCCGTCAGCTGCGCCGACGACGAGAAGGTGTAGACGCCTGGTGTCAGGGTGAGACCGCCGAGATTCTGACCGCTGAGATTGATGCCAAGAGGCGCGTTGAGGGCCGTGAAGGCTGCGTTCGCGTTCACTTGCGCCAGATTGGAGGCGGCGTCGTTCCCATGATTGGTTCCGATTACGGTGCCGGGTGGGAATCCGGGGATCGAGGTGCCAGGCGAAACGCCGAGGTCACCCTTGATGACGGTGGTCCCGGTGTTCGTGACCGTGGACGCTCCAAGCACGCCGAAATTCTGCGCCGATCCCAGCACATTCTGCGCAGTGGCGGAAGACGTGATGCTCAAGAACAGTATGAGCAGTGGAACAACGCGCGAGGCTGAGCACTGTGTTCGCAACGGGCTGGATTGCATAGAGACGCCTGCTCGGTTTGGGAGGAAGCCAACTTTTCCCGACTCGTGCAGTCGGGTGATCGGCGACGAAGAACTTTTTCAACGTACGTATACTGGCTATCGCCCGCTAGAGTAAAAGTCTCGTCGGCGGGACACAGCGGCCGGGCGAAAGATGAGTCCGCTTCACCGTCGGCTTGTGCTATTGAATGTCTGTAAGATGTACTTCATTTTACGTCGCCGGATTGATCGCGCTATTCTCGTGGTGGGACAGACTGGCGCGCACGATGCGCGTGTCACGGCACCTGACGTACATCGTTTTTGGGGTGAAGGAAGGCCAGTAGGATGCGACGGAATCGTCGGTGCCCGGAAGCACTGCACTCACCGAAAATTCCGCCCCTTCGCGTGCCCCTCGCCCCCGCCCAGCTCCAACCTCTTGAACCGCTTCGCTCGCACATTCACCACCGTTTGTTCGATCTGCAACACGCCACGGATCAACAACAGCGGGCTGCGTGAAATCAGCAGTGCATCCTGCTCAAACCGGTCTGGCGTCACCACCACATTCACCATCCCAGTCTCATCTTCCAACGTCAAAAACACAAACCCCTTTGCCGTGCCCGGACGCTGACGACATATCACCAATCCGGCGACGGCCACCTGCTCGCCATCGCGTCCACTCTCGCGCAACATCAGCGCGGTACGCACACCATTGGGTTCGAGCATCGCCCGCAAGTGCGACATGGGATGTCCGGCCAACGACAAGCCCGTCATGCGATAATCCGCTTCCGTCAACTCAATCGGCGCAAACGCGCGCAGTTGTGGCGGCACTGGCACCGCACGCATCGGGGCCAGCGGCAACAGCGGTCCACGCGTTTCCGCCAATACTTCCCACAACGCCACCCGTCGCCGCCGCTCTTCCGGTTCATGCGCAAACATGCTGTCGAATGCGCCGGCTTCGGCGAGTTTACGCCACGCTGCCCGATCGAGTTTCACGCGACGCACCGCATCCTCCACGCTCGCAAACGGCCCATCAGCCAATGCGCTCTCCAATGCGTGCCGAGCTTTTGCGCCGAGTCCGCGCACAATGCGCACACCTAACCGCACCGCCACGCCGTCCTTCCCTTTCATCGGCAACACTGCCCGACGCGCACCCCACTGCACCGATCCGTCATTGGGCACCAACACACGTCCGTCGGCCATCTCCAGTACGTGATCCCATGATGACACGGTGAGATCGACGGGACGCACCTCCACGCCGTGTCGTTTCGCATCTTCGACCAGCGTTCCCGGCGCATAGAATCCCATCGGTTGCGCGTTGAGAATCGCCGCCGTGTACTCCGGTGCGTAGTAGTGACGCAGATAGGCCGTCGCATACACAATAAGCGCAAAACTCGCCGCATGACTCTCGGGAAACCCGTAGTCAGCAAACGCATTGATCTGATTGTAAATGCGACGCGCAATCTCTTCTTCGATACCGTTCCGCTTCATGCCCTCAATAAGCTCTTCACAGATCGCCGCCATCCGTTCGTGTGAACGCTTGTGTCCCATCGCACGCCGTAACACGTCCGCTTGTCCGGGCGTAAATCCCGCTGCCGCAATGGCGACTTGCATGCCCTGCTCCTGAAACAGCGGCACGCCCATCGTGCGCTTGAGCACATGCTCCAGGGCGGGGTGTGGATACGTCACCGGTTCAAGCCCAGCCCGTCGTCGCAAATACGGATGCACCATTTCGCCCTGAATGGGCCCCGGCCGAATGAGTGCCACCTCCACGACCAGATCGTAAAAACAACGCGGCTTGAGTCGCGGCAAGGTGTTCATCTGCGCGCGACTTTCAATCTGGAACAGTCCCACCGTGTCGGCGGCGCACATCACGTCGTACACCGCCTGATCGGTCATGTCGAGTTGGCCGAGATCGATGTTTGCACCGCGCGTATGTCGCACGTACAACAGACAATCCTGCACAACGGTGAGCATGCCGAGCCCAAGCAAATCGATTTTGACCAGTCCGATCGGATCGAGATCGTCCTTCTCCCACTGAATGACCGTGCGTTCAGGCATCGACGCCGGCTCAATGGGCACGACGGAGCCAAGCGGTTCGGCGGTGAGCACAAACCCACCAACGTGGATGGAGCGGTGCCGCGGCAGTTGATGCAGTCCGTCGACGACATCGGCGAGTACGCGCACCCGTGGATCCTGCGGGTCGAGGCCGGCCCGCGTGAGCATGGCGTTTCCGTCAATGGTGCTATCGCGAACACTCGCCGCATCCGCCGCCAACTTGACCACCGCGCGGTCGTCCATCAGCTCGGCCCACGTCGCGTCGCGCTCGCTGACCAACTTTCCGGGACGGCGTTGCGCATTGGGACTGCCATACGGTTCATACGCGGCCTTCGGTTGCGGCCGGTCACTCGCTGTGAGCCGCTTTGGCGTAGTCATCGTACTCGCCACTTTTCGCGACGCCGCGCGCACCACTCGCGCCGTTGTCGTCGCTTCTGTTCCCCCATCCATGTACTCCCCCAATCGCGCCGTACTGGTCGCTGGAGTCTCGCTATCCGTACTCACGCGGAGACGCGGAGACGCGGAGACGGGCGGATGGAGTTGGTCGTGGGAATGAAGCGCAGTGGCCGCGCCCTCCTCCGTACGTTCGCTCCGCGCCTCCGCGTCTCCGCGTGATTCCCCTTCCGTGTCTCCGCGTGAATCATTCGGCGCTTGCTGATCGCTGATCACTCTAAGCGCCGCCGCCGTGCTCTTCGCACTGAACCGGTCACTGAGCATGCTCAACACATCTGCCTGCTCCACCGAAAACCCCAGCACACGCGCCGCATCACGCACCGCACTCCGCCCGCGCCACGTGATCTGTTCGCACACCATCGCCGCGTGCTCACGCCCATACCGCTGGTACACATACTGCAACACACGCTCCCGATCCCGATGCGCAAAATCAATGTCAATGTCCGGCGCTTCTGTCCGTTCCTCACTCAAAAATCGCTCGAACAACAGCTCCATGCGAATCGGATCGACCGCCGTAATACCAAGACAAAAACACACAGCAGAATTCGCCGCCGACCCACGTCCCTGACACAGAATGCCCTCCCGGCGTGAGAACCGCACAATATCCCAGACGATTAGGAAGAATCCCGCCAGTCGGAGTTTCGCGATCATCTGCAATTCATGCGCGAGTTGCGCATCATGCTTCGGTGTGCGCGACGCCCCCCACCGTTCATGCGCTCCCGTCTCCACCAAACGCGCCAGATACTCGTCCGACGTAATCCCCGGTGGCAAGGCAAAGGCTGGCAATGATGGCTTCAACTGGCGTAACCGAAACTCGCACCGCTCTGCAATCGCGCGCGTGGCAAGCACGCCTTCCTCAGCACCACGCCACCGCTTGAGTACGAGCGCCGGTGATTTGAGCGCCCACTCCGCGTTCGGACGCAACCGCGTGCCCATCTCGTCCAGCGTGCGTTCATGACGGAGCGCTCGCAGCACGTCATGCACAATGCGCCCATCTGGCGTCGCGTAGTGCACATCGTTCGTCACCACCCACGGCACACCCAACTTGGCCGCCAACGGACGCAGCTTGCGCACCAATGCTCGCTCTTCTGGCAAGCGATGGTCCCAGCATTCAATCGCCAGTCGATCACCAAACACCTCACACAACGCACGCGCCGCCGTCCAGGCATCATCGTCTCGCCCTTCCGACAATAGCTGCGGAATCCATCCACGCGGACATCCACTCAGTGCGGTCACGCCCGCCGCATGCTCCGTCACCAATGACCATGGCACCGCTGGTGTGCCGCGCGGCGTGTCCATGCGCGCCCGCGTGATGAGCATTGAAATATTCCCGTAGCCTTCCCGTGTTTCGGCGAGCAACACCAGATGCGTTGGTCGCGCTTCACGCGCATGCGGGAAATCCGCCGCCATTCGGTCCGGCACCAGCACCGTGATCTCCGCCCCGAGAATCCCGTTGATGCCCACCGCCTCGCACGCCGTACCGAAGCGCACGATGCCACCCAACTCATCATGATCCGTCAGGGCGAGCGCCGGATACCCCAACTCGGCCGCCCGCTGGGCGAGCGCCTCCGGCAACGATGCGCCGTCAAGTAGCGAGAGCGCGGAATGACAATGCAATTCGACGTACGGGGCGTCGGCGGTTGTCGGCGTCATGTGCGCCCCGCCACATCTTCGGTTCGCTTGTTACGGGCATGGACGGTGAACATAACCCGAACATAAGCCGAAGTATGGACGTACGCCAGAACCTGCGTGGGCCATACCGGTTTGACCACCGGAGGACGAACGACCACCCATCGTGCATCGTTGATGGCGAGGTCCGAGACCCTTACTTCACGCGCACCCCGCCTTTCACCACCAGTTCAACGCGACGAAGGAGCGTGATGTCGGAAAGCGGATCGCCTCGCACGGCGATGATGTCTGCGGCCTTCCCGACTTCGATCGTTCCCACTTTGTCCAACACGCCCAGCGACAATGCCGGCCAGAAAGTGGCAGCGCGAATCGTTTCCATCGGGTCCATGCCATACGTTTTGACCCAGGTGATCATCTCCTCGGCAGTGGCGTAGCCGTGAAAGTTGGCGGGCACGCCGGCATCGGTGCCAATGAGCAGTCGTACGCCACTCTCGCGGAGCTGCCTGAACTTCGGCGCCAACGTCGGCCGACGATTCGCCACGAACCGATAGTAGGTGAGCGTGTCCAGCCGCACGATCGACTGATTGACGTCAGCGCGGATATCGGCCGCAAGTCCGTCGTACCACCGTCGGTCGTTCACGTACCCGGGATTATCTCGACGCGTCGCGTAGTTGGTGAGCACGTCAATGGTCGGCGTCCAGTACAGTGGCGGGCGGTTGCCTTGCGCCGTGCGTGCGCGAAGCCCGTCCATGATGTCTGACGGGTACTCGGGTGACGTCGCGAGCCCCGTATGCTCAAAATCGTCAACACCAACCGCCAGCCCTCGGCGGATTTCCTCCGGCCGATGCGCATGGGCCACCACCGGCAGCTTGCGCTTATGCGCCTCGTCAACAACAGCGCGCACTTCATCCATCGTCATCTCATCATGGTCGATGAGCTTGATCACGCTCACGCCCGCGTCGGCGAGACGGTTCACCTTCGCGCGTGCGTCGGCGACGCCGTTGATGCCCCAGCGGAATTCTTCGGTGCCCGGATACGGCGCATGTTGCAGGAACGGCCCCGATGTGTAGATCGTCGCGCCAACCAACTCACCGCGGTCGATCTTGCGTTTCACGTCCATCAATGGTTCCAGCGGGCCGCCGAGATCACGTACGCTGGTCACCCCATGCATGAGCGACTGCTTGGCAGCAACGGGGATCACGTCCTTGCCGAGCCGTGCGGGATAGACGCTGTCCCAGTGCGCATAGTTGCCATGGCCGACCAGCATCAGGTGCACGTGCGAATCGAACAGCCCCGGCAGCAACGTCATGCCGACAGCGTTGACGACCGTCGTTCCAGCCGGAACCTTGAGGTGGCCGACGCGCCCAACGGCCGTGATCCGTCCGTCGCCGATCAGTACGACGCTGTTGCGGACGGGTGTGGCGCCGTTGCCGTCAATGAGCGTTCCGCCGACCAGCGCCATGGTGCCTTTCGCCGTCTGTTGTGCTGCGCTACTTCGCGTAACGATCGCCAACACGCACACGCCGGTGGCGAGCGTGCGGAGTACCCAGGACCGCTGTTGGTGCATCACTCCCTCGGAGGTTGTCGGTTGTCGCAATTCATCGATTCGGTCATCGATACTCGCCGGAAGATCCAGCCTATCGGCGATTCGCGCCAGCGCCTCACCAGACGCGACAGACCACCCACACGTGACCACGGGGCGCGTCCGCTACTCGCGTGTCGACGACTGGCGCCGCATGCGCTGCATGTTGTCGTCGATGCTGCTGGGCACAAACATGTCATCCGCGATCTTCGCGATCTGCTCAGCGTCGCGCCACGCGCGTTCGAGATCGGCGAGTTCACCGTGCATGGCCAGTCGCTCGCTTTCTTCGTGCACCGCCATTTCCATGGCGAGCCGCTCCCGCGGCGCGAGCGAGTGCAGGGTGCCCGGTAACTTCGCGACCTGTGACCGCGAGTTCGCGCCCTGCCAGCGACTGCCACCACCCCAGAGTTTGTCGCCTTGCGCCCATCCGTGGCGTTGCTGGATTGTGGTCAACACGCGCATCGGATCGCCGATCTCTTCAAGCAGCCGCAGCGCGTCTTGCACCTGCGTGCGCGATCCACCGAATCGATTCACGGTGGGTAGCAGGCGTGCTGCCACCTTCATGGCGTCTGGGCCGGTGATCAGGTGCGTGCCGCTCTTCGACTCGAGTCGGAGCTGCAGCGGGCCACCGGGCGCTGAACGTTCGAGTGCGCTCATGCGCGCGTGTCGCCGTTGCACCTCAACGAGCCGTCCATCGTACAGCGCGATCCTGCCAATGGATTTGCGTTGCCACCCATTCACCAGCGAGTCCCAGATGGCACCGTTCGCGTACACGCTCGCAAAACTGCCGACGCTCACGCCGACGGCGATCATCCCGCCGAGGATCGCGGTGGCGCTGCCAACGACAGTGCCCGTGACCAGCAACTGGCGAGTGCGTCGTCGACCGAACTGATCACCATACCGCCATGCGGCCATTTCCGGTCGTTGCGGTGAACCAATGCGGATCAGATCCACTCCCTCGCGAAGGCGCGCGAGGCCGATTTCATCCGTGCTGACGCGCAGGCGAGAGGCGCGAAACCGACGCTCTGCTTCCTCCACCGCCTCCCAGCGCTCTTCAAGTGGCGAAAGATTCCACCGGTCACAGGCGCGACAGATCACCCACAGACGACCCCGGGCGACATCAAACGCCAAGCGTGTTCCCACTGGGAACATCTCGAACGCCTCATTGCGGCCGAGATCAGCGGTGCAGTGAATGCAGGTGGCAAACATTGTTATAATAGTAAGGCACCAATGCCGTGCCGTTCTATCGGCCCGCACTCCTCCAACAGCGTTTTTTCGTTCATGCCCCTGCGCACGCGCATCATCGATGAAGTGCTCGCTGCGGCTGACACGATGGCGCCCGACGAACTGGATCGATTACCGTACGGGATGATCCAGCTCGATCGGTCTGGACGCATTCTCCGATACAACGCCGTCGAGTCACGGCTTGCATCGCTCCGCCCGGAAGACGCCATCGGCAGGCAGTTCTTCACGGAGGTCGCGCCGTGCACGAAGGTGAAAGACTTCTACGGGCGCTTCAAGGACGGCGTGCTGCACGAATCACTCGACACAACATTCCGGTTTCATTTTGCCTTCAAGATGTTGCCGCGTGATGTGACCGTGCGCCTGTTGTACTCCAAACGGTCGCGCTCGGTGTGGGCATTGATCTCTGACGAGGTGGGACAACCGTTGGAAGCAGCAGCCGACACCTGACCGGGTGATGGGCTGCGTGACGAGCTCGTCCGGCTGCATAGATGCAATTGCCACCGACGGTGTTCGTCGTCCAACGCGTCATGCTCGCGTTTCATTTTCGGCGCTTCATCACTGAGGGAGTCCAGCATCAGCGGTGCTCATGATAGTAGCGTCGACGAGCATGTGATGCGCGTAATGCTGAGCGATATGCACGGTACTGCACGGTGCATCTCAATCGTACCACCCCTGCAGTAACCATCGCGGTGCCGCCCCCTTCATCGCTTCACGATACAGCAGGAAGTCGCCTTCGTTGATCACCGCACATCGCCAGTAGTCGCGCGCAAAGGCATCGGCGCGCCACCAATCCCCACTGAGTCGTTCCGGGCCATCCACCGAGGTGAATCCCAAGCGGCGGCCACGCCACCACATGGCGTCAGGAAGACCGGCTGCTTCCTCAACGTCCACCAGTTCCGGGACCTCGAGCAAACGCAGCACGGCGGACACAAATATCGAAGGCGCGGACATCGCTGATGCAGAGATCACGGATCGCTGCACAGGCGCAGCGCCCAAGCGCATCGCGTCGGCACGCTCCCACGTGCCCGCCTCTTCCGGACGATGCGCGTCACCGGCCACCGGATGCACCACGACATCACCCACGCCATGGGGATCGAGCACCGCGCGCAAGCGGGTGAACACGGCATCGGCATGCATCGCCGCATCACGCCATGACGGCACCAGCAAGTCACCCTGATCGGCCGCCAGTGGTGCCGTGGCCGGAATGCTCAGCGTGACACCAATGATTGGTGCCGGAATGGTCCACTGTTCGAGTAACGACCGACACTGATCAAACAACGGTTCCACTCGCGCGACAGGACGCGCGGGACGGACTTCGCGCGTGATCGTGCGATGCGGAATGGAGAGTAGCAACGGTTGCGGCGCTGACGTGAATGGCGATGGCGGCGTGCCCACGGCATACCCGTGTTCTGATATCAGCTCGTCGGTGTCATCGAGCGGCCATTGCCGACCCGCATCAAGCACGAGGGTGATCGCCACCGACGCGGCCGCACGACCGTCGTCTACCAACTCACGCACCAGCCGCTCCAGCAACGCACGCATCACGAACAGCACCGGCGCCGTCGCCTCGGCTGGCGCCGGCAACTCCACACCCGCCTTCCGCGACGCTTCCACGCGCACGAGTCCTGGCCTGCGTGGATCGTCGCCACGTGACAACCGCCACGCGGTGAGTCCCGTCGCACTCCACCGACGCTCCACATCACCGGCCTCGAGTGCGGCCAACGCGCCGACCGTGCGTAATCCCAAGGCGTGCAGAGCATCGCGCAGCTCGTCCTCCATGGGCACAAGTCCGAGTGGCGCCGGTGCGAGATAGGCCGCACACCCACCCGTCGGCACAATCGTCACTCCCTCGGGCAGTGCGCCGGCACTGCTGCTGCCATTCGTCGATAGCGGATCGCGTTCACGCACGACACGACTGCGCGCCTGCGGGGCCCACGTCGCGGCGCGCGCGGCGACACACGAATCGGCGATCGACACCCGTGCATTCGGATGCCACGTCTGCGCGATGGCGAGCAGCGTACGTGTGAGTGCGTCTTCCCCACCAAGACCAGCGAATCCGCTCGCGCCAATCCACCACATGCCCGGTGCACCACTCACCGGTGTCACCTGGGGACTCGCTGCCAGCAACATCGTTGTCATCGCCAGTATCGCATCAGCCATGGCCTCATCATCCCACGGCCTGATGTCGAGTACCGCACAACAGGCCCGCGCTTCAGGCATGGTCATCCCGGCGCGCACCCCCTGACGGCCCGCCGCCAAGGAGACCACACGCAGCCGCTGTCCGTCAGCGAGCGCCCGTGGGAGGGCGTCCCAATGCATGCTCCGCACTTCCAATCCGTCCCGTCCCACCATCTCGGCCCAGCCTCGGCGTTCCCCCGACACCGTGCGACTGTCCGCTGTGCGCGCTGAGGATGGTGTCGGTGCGTTCGCGTGCGAGGGCGCGACGCGAGTGTCGGCCGTAATCGGGATCGGCCGCACGCCGTCGTCCGCGGTAGTTGGTCCAGTCTCGGGTGCGTTTGTCGAGATCCCGTTCGTCACGTGCATGGTCGCGTGCGTGCGCGTGTTCACGCCCGTGTTCGCTCGCGCTTCCGCGTGCGTGTTCGCGAGGAAGGGCAGGGCGAGTTGCTGCGCTGTCGCGTGCTGCGCTATCGCGTGCTGCGCTGATGGCGTGGACATCGCCGACGGATGCGCCGAGTCCGCCCCAGGTGAGCGAGTGTGATTGACTGGATTCGGTGCTGGGTCCGCTGCGCGGCGCCCAGGCATGACGCGTTCCTCGCGCCACCCCGCGCCGATCGGGAATCTCGGGATCCGCACACATGCGACACGCCACGACGACGACACGATTCACCTCAATGGTTCGATAGGCACCACCTTTTTCCACGATCACCGAGAACCCGCGTGCCGCGTTTTCACCCGATCGGCGTCGGACCACACACGCCTGGATGCGCAAACGCACCGCGCCGCCCACTCGACTGGCTTGTGTGCCGTCGGCAATGACGACGAAGGCGGCGTCACGTTCGCGCGCGAGTTGCGCCAGACGGACACCGTTCACGCGCGACAGCAGCGGGGCGCCGTCAAGCACCACCAACGCAAAGACGCCACTGCGCAACAGCACGTCGGCGCACCACGCCCCGCGTTTATGGTCGTGCGGACGGACCATCACCAGTCGCGAGCCCAGCCCCGCCCACGGTTGTGGTGACAGCGTGCGACGCGCGTCGACCCAGGCCACCCAGCCCCCTTGGCTCAACACACACGTGACGACCTGTCGCAGCAGCGCGGCTTTGCCGGCCCCCATGGCGCCCACGACTTCAGTGATGCGTCCGCGCGGGATACCGCCGTTCAGTGCCGCGTCGAGTGGCGCGATGCC
>JANMKU010000130.1:0-10807 GCA_031372205.1 Gemmatimonadaceae bacterium
CTGCTCAGCGTATCCCGTGGTGCGAACGTGAGGTGCGCCGTGCGATCGACCGCTGCTTCACTCTTTGCATCACTCGCTGCATCACTCGCTGCCGCGCGCACCGCCGCGATCGTCGCGATCGGTGCTGCGTCAATCGCGTAGTCGTGATAGTGACTGACCACGCGTACAATTGGCCGGACGTTCGCGGCCAGCGGGGACCGCGCCTGCCCTTCAAGCCGCTGAAAGGTCGGCAACCAGAACCGTCCGTCGAACTCGGCGTTCTCCAGTTCGGCAAACGCTACCGTCTCAACGCTTGAGGTGATCACCCGACGCAACAGGCTGCGATGTGGTGCCGCGACCACAAACTGCCCGCGCATCCGCACAATCTGACCGCGTTCTGCGTCCACATCGATCTCGCCGCGGAAGAGCAGTGTACGGCTGCTTGCTTCAACAACCGGCGTGACAAGCACGCGTACCACTGTCACCGCGTGGGCGCCCGCGTGTAGCACGGCCACCGTGTCGCCGCCGGCAAAGGTGTAGACGGCATCGCGATCGGACGCGAACGGGTGCACCGCAAGCGTCGGCACATCAGGTGAGAGTTGATCGCCTGAGGCGGTCGGCGGCGATGTGATCGCGCTAGGCTCGCGCGCGTTGCTGTCGCGCGCCGTTCCGCGCCCGAGCACGATGGGTAAGCGGTTGCCATAGAGCGACGGCACGAGCCATGGGCGCTGGAAGTATGTCAGCGCAGAAAGGCTGGCTGTCGCGGCTTGCATGCGATGTCCGACGACGCGCTGCTCCAACATACCGCTCGAGCGCCAGTCGACGTCGCTTTGCACTTGCTCCACCTGCAGGACCCGTTCGGTGGCGTTGTTGTCATCACCGGTTCGCAGGAGCAGGGCGATCTCACTCTCCACGCGCGCCCGGTACCCACGCAGCGATGCGGGCGCGCCCGCACCCACGCGCGCGCAGAAGGCGACCAGTGCGCGCAGCGCGGGCGTCGTATAGGGCACGTCCACATCCGCGACACGCGTGACTCGTGCCGTGTCGGCGCGCATCGACCGGTTCGTCGATTGCGCATTGGCTGCCGTCAGGGCAAAAAACGAAAGCAGGCCAAGGCATCGAGCACGCATATCATCCCGTTACCAAGGATTTGTCGACCGACTGTCCGATGACACGATGCTCACGTGAGATGACAGCACCATGTCGACGCGCGACTTCCCGTTAGCCGTGACCTACTTGCAGCGGTTTCCGGTGCGCTCCAACAGATCAGTTCCCGATGGCGGACATCGAACGCAACACTGGATAGTACGCGGGGCTCATGCCGAGCACGGGATCGAGAATATTCCACCACATGAAGCCGTCGTCGGAGCGCGGATCGAAGAGGATGAAGGCGAGTCGTGCCAACGGTTGATCCATCTTGATGATCAATGAACCCGTCGGCAGCGTTTGTTCGGTGGCTTCCCACGCGCCGGTGAGCGTGCGCCCTTTGTGCGTGCCTTGATACTCGCGGTCCGCCAATACGTTGGATTCGATTTTGAAACGCTCGCCCGTGAAGGCGATGTCACGCGTGGTCACACTGTAGGCAATACCATGCGCCTCCAGTCGGTCAATCACACTGGCAATCGCGCGCTGCGCCGGCGTACCACCACCCCCTCCGCCAAAGCCACCGCCACCACCGCCGCCGGCGCGTCCCCCAGCAGCGCCACCACGTCCGCCACCAGCAGGCGGAGTGACTGGCCCGGTCGCTGGGGCAGTTGCCGCAGCGGCGCTCGACATCGGCATGACCCACACGCGCGGCGCGAGACTCGTTTCTGTCGGTTCGGCCGTACCATAGAACGGCAACATCTCGCTCGTCACAGCGCCGTCAGTACGCAGACGATACGGACGGTCAGCGACATACGGGTTGCGCGTCGACACCGTGGGCGCAAAGACGATGCGCTTGAGGTCGGGTGCCTTCACCAACTGTTGCCGCACGGCGAGTTGCTTGCCGACGATCGATTCCGCGTTCGCCGCCGCGACGACTTCGCGCACTTTCGCGCTGTTCTTCGCGACAAAGCCGAGCACCTCTTCAAGAAACCAGTATGTCTCGGTGATGCGCGTTTTGAACGAGGCATACGAGTACGTCTCGGTGAGGAGACCAAGGATGTTGCGCACGCCATAGTACGTGGACGTGTAGCGTGGCTTGGCCAGCTCGGCGTCAGAGCGCCACGCACGGTCGGCGCCGTTGCCGGACACGCCACCATAATAGAACCAGTCTGAACCGTGTTTGGTTTTGATCGTGTTCGTGACCTCCGGCAACAACACGTCGCGCAACAAACTCATCTCGGCTTTCGAGTTGTTGGGGTTGAGCGACGTTTCATACGTCATGTTGAAGCCACTATTTGAACTGCCGTCGGTGGTGTGCAAGTCCAGCGCCACCTGTGGCTGATAGCGTGTGAGCAAACTGGCCATCGAGCGCGCTTCCGCGGTTTCCATTTTGGTGCCATCGCGATTGAGATCGAAACCCTGCGCATTTTCGCGTGTGCCCATGCCCCCAACCGGGCCTGCCTGACTGCCGCGATTGGTCACGTTGACGCGTTCGTTGCCGTCGGCATTGTAGATGGGATTGATCAGCAACACTGTGGTTTTGAACCACTCATTGCGCTCCCCCTTGGCAATCGAGCGCAGCAACCAGAGCAAGGCTTCTTTGCCTTCCACTTCCCCGGCGTGAATGTTGGCCTGGATGTAGACGCGCGTTTTGTTCGTTGCCATCACCTCATGCACCGACGCGCCGGGCGCACCAATCACCGCCAGCGGCAACGGTCGGCCTTCATACGTGTAGCCGTAGGTCGTGAGGTGGATCTGCGGCGATGCGGCGGCCATTTGTCGCATGTAGGTGATGACGTCGTCGTAGCGACTCGTTTCGGCGTAGTCCGTGCGCTCGGGGCGCGTCAGCCACTGTTGACCGGCCGCGCGGGCCGGCGCGGGCGTTTGTGCACGCAAGTCTGCACTGCTGATCAGGACGAACGCGGAGGAGACGGCGAACACCGCGCGAGCGGCGCGCGGAACGCGGGGCAAGGTCATCGGGTGACTCGAAAAAGGGTCGACAAACCATCGACGTCGGCGACATCGTGTTTGACTTCGTAATGATCCTGAATCGTGCGGAGCTCACGGAATGCAGGCGTTGGTCCACCACGCGCCCGAAGCACGACCACAATACTCGTCTTGCCTTTGGTGAGGGCAAAGGGCACGACGACTTCGATGGTGACGGGTGTTGTGGACGGCACCGCCATCGTGCGAGTGGCAATCACACTATCCTCGACCACCAGGTCGAAGCTCCGCGGCACGTCGTCATTGTTGCCGTTGGCGCGTACCGCCGTGCAGGCGATGGTGACTTCGGTATCGTCGAATGTGGTCATCGTGTAGTGCATCCACCCGCGCGACTGCCGAAATGTTTGCCCGTCCACGACGCTCCTCATCACATCGAGTCCGTCGTACCCGTGTCTCGACTCACTTTGCTCGTTCCCCACCACGACCACGTCGACCACTCGCCGATCGCGTCGAGGGACGGCCGAGCTCATGCTGACGGCGAGCGCGACCAAGGCAGACGTGCGGGTAAGTGCAGGGATCATCAGGCGGGCAAAAGCGAGGCGTGGACGCGACTCCCCAAAGTATGTCCGTGACGCTGATGGAGCGAACCGATCACTGGCCGCAGCCTAACGAACATCGTCTCGTGCGCTCACCACGGCGGCGGCTCGTCGGGAAACGGTGCGTCCTCAAGCCCGGGCCCTGCCTGCACGTGCGCGGCCACCTGCGCCGAACGCGCCATCGATCCATCGGGCCAGCGAATGTCGCGCGCGTCGCACTCGGCGAGTGTCAGCGCGGGGAGCGGCGCATCCTGACGAATCGTGGTGAGCTGCAGCATCAGCCGCGCGTGTTCGTGCTGCCCGGCGAGTTTGGCGGTGTCATCGCGATGACCAACGAACTCGATGGCTTCCAGTGCCTGCTCGAGTGACTGCCAGCGTCGCAACAACTTGGCCGCGGTTCCCTTGCCGATATTCTTGACGCCGGGAATATCGTCGCCGTCTTCACCGCAGAGCGCCTTGAACGCCGGCAGATTCTCGGGACGCACGCCGAATCGCGCCAGCACATCGTCACTGCTCCACACCTTGATGCGTGTACCCGCGACGCCTTTTCCCGCGCCGAGGTAGGTGGCCACGTCGACGCCGGCAGCGACGAACTGCAGCAGGTCGGAGTCGTTCGATAGTACCGTAATGCGTGCCTGCGAACGAAAGCGCGCCATGAGCGAGGCAACAGCGTCATCGCCCTCGAAGTTCGGCACACTCACGCTGGCGAGTCCACTGGTTTCTACGCCGTCGCGAATCGGTGTGATGCGCGCGCGCATGCCACCAGTCCGGCGGTGCTTGTACATCGGGTACAGCGTATGACGAAACGTTGGGCCGTCATGATCCCACGCCGCCACCACGTGTGTCGCCCCAAGGTCCAGTGCCGCACCGCGCGCCATCTGACACCAGAGGCGCACGCCGTTGGTGACGTCGCCGTTCGCGACGTGCGCGGCACGTCCGGCCAGCGATTGTGCGTCAATGATGAGCAGATGCGGTGGCGTCATGCGCGGAACTTAGCGACCCAACAGTCTCGCCTGCGCGGCGTACTTACCAACCGCCACCGCCACCACCCCCTGAACTACTGGAGCTGCTACTGGAGCTGCTGCTTCCGCTCGAACTGCTACTCGGACTGGACACCGACGACGACATGCTGCCGATCGCCGCCCCAAAGTCCACGCCGCCACCGCCACCGGAGAATCCGCCGCCGCCGCCAAACATCGCACGGCCCACTGCACCACCGCTGCTGCTGCCGGAGCTGTTCGCGTGCCCGATGTTGCTCATCGACGTACTGCCAAACGCGGTGCCGTTTGCCGCGGCGCCGAATGCCTTGAACCATTTGTCCACGTGCGACCCCAACCCGAACGCCAGCAGATACGGATACCATGCGTCGGTGAGTTGTGGCTGTTCCCGTCGGAGCTCGCGTGCGAACCAAGCGCGCGCAACCGCGAGCCGCTGGCGGAGCGCGAGACGCTCGGCGGACTGCGTGGATCGCGCGTTGGCGACGATACTGTGCACCACTGCGAGCAACCAGACGGCGATGGCGGCCAGGATGAACGGCCCAACGCGCCAGTGATCGCGCAGCACAAACCACACGAAGGCAGCACCCATCACTGCGATCGGCGCGAGCACCAGCATGCTGAACGACAATACGTGGGTCACACGGTCGCGCCACTGGACCGCGAAACCACGCGCCATCACATACCAGAACACCGAGATAGCAAACGCCGTTAGCGCTGCGAGCCCGTCAAGTAGACTTTCCCGCAGCCCGAGTACCAGGAGCAGCACCGCGACCGCGACCAACGTGAGTGTGATGCGTCTGGATTGCGTACGCGCCGCGCGTTCGGTGGCACGATCCGCGTCGGGCGCCAGATCGGCAACGCGCGCGGTCATCGCGGAACGAATGACCGCCGCAGGGTTGAAGCCAGACGAGCGATAGCGCGCCCGCACCGCGTCGGTATCGGTCGCCATTGCGCCGGCCACGAACAGCTTACGTATCAGCGCTGCTTCGTGTGGCTGGAACTGGTCACGCTGCACCTTGAGTTCGAGATGGAGCACGTGTTTCGAGAATACCCACAGTTTCTTCGTCTCCACACGACTGGCGAGCTTGCCTTCCTGCACAAGGCGCGCAAGCATCGCCGCAACCTCGGGTGCCTCCGTGCGATCGTCCCACGCGGCGCCAACCACTTCGGGCAATCGCGAGAACACCTGCTCCTGAAGCCACTGCGGCGTCACCGCGTCAAGCGGCATCCGCGCGAAAAGACGGCCTTTGGTTTGCTGGAATAGTCGCCCGATGAGCAACAAGAGTCCGCCAAGCACCGACGTCAATATCGCCATGCGCACGTTCGTCGATGTGCCCAAGCGAACACTCTGCGGTGGCACAGCACCGATGAACGTCAGCGGCAGCGTCACGACGAACCCTTGCCCCGGTGGCAGCATCGTTGCGTCGTAGCGACCGTTGAACTCAGGCGGCGCGCGCCACGCCGAGTCGAGCGTCAGAGTGACGGAGAAGTGCTGCAGCGCGCTGTCGCGATCGGAGAACGCAAAGTCGTGCGCCAGCCGATACCGGTGATCACCGTCCGGCTCGAGAATGTTGTCGTACGCGTATCGCAGCTCATAGACGAGCGTAGTAGAATCGAACGGGGGATCACTGACGAGACGAGAGCGCCATCGTAACGTGGAGCCATCCGTCCACCCATATCCGTCAACGCTGTCCAGACGTTCCGCGGCCAACGCATGCTCGGTGTGTGTCGCGCTATCAATGCGCACGAGTTCGGCGAAATGCAGGCGTTGTCCAAAACGCGTTGTGAAGCGCCGCTCGCCGCCGTTCCAGTCGCCCGTCATCCGCATGACTTGCCGCTCACGCACCTGCAGTCGGCCATCGGCGTCAAGGTGGGCCGTCACGTCAATGGTCGGCCACGTGAGTACGCGGTCCTGCGCGCGCGCGGACGTCGGCACCGCGAGCGTGCCGGTGAGCAGCGAACCAACACCCAGCAGCCAGAGCGGACAGAGGCGCCGCCTGCGCAGACTTCGCGCGAATCTCGATCCCGGAATCATGAGTGGTGGGCGGCGATGATGAAGGCGTTCGATGCGCCTAACAACGCGCGAAATACCGTGTCACGGAAGACCCCCTCTCTTCGCCGCGTCAATGCGTGGCGCGAATTACTATTGAGCGTTCGACCTCGCGCCCTTCACCATGTTCCTCACCATGCTCCTCCGCCGACTCCTATGCACACGCCTGCTCGCACCATCCGCCTGACGATCGGCGCTTCCCTGCTCCTGCTCGCGTCTGGTCTCGCTAACGCCCAAGCGCAACCCGACTACTCGGCAGCGATGCACCGCGCGCACATGAACGACACGCCCACCGCGTCGCCTGCAACGCAGATCGCGCCGCGCGCGGACGTGGTTGGCGAGACCGTGACGTACGGCACTCTCAACGGCAAGGCCATCAAGGGCTATCTCGCCAGACCCGCGGCGGGTGCGAAGACGCGCAAAGCGCTCATCATGGTCCACGAGTGGTGGGGGCTCAACGACAACATGCAGGCGATGGCCAAACGTTTTGCCGGCGAAGGCTACACCGTGCTCGCCGTCGATTTGTTTGGATCGGTGGCCACCACACCAGACGCCGCGATGAAGCTGTATCAAGCAGGCATGGCCGACATCAGCGGTGGTGAGCGGAACCTCGCCGAGGCCATCACCTATCTCAAGAAGGCCGGTGCCACGTCGATTGGCTCGGTTGGCTACTGCTACGGTGGACACTGGTCGCTGCGCACCGGTCTCGTAGGCGGAGCAAACATCAGCGCCGTGGTGATCTACTACGGTGCGCCCATCACCAACGCCAAAGATCTCACGCGTCTCAAAGCGCCCGTGCTCGGACTCTACGGCGGCAAAGATGTCAGTTTCCCCATCGACAGCATTCGCGCCATGGAAGCGGCCATGAAGAACGCCGGTCGAGCGGTGTCGATTACCGTGTACCCGAACGCCAACCATGCCTTCGCCAACCCCACGGGACAAGCGTACGACAAGACCGCGGCAGAAGATGCGTTTGCGAAAACGACGGCGTTCTTCAAGGCCAATCTCAAGTAGCAGTTACCCTCGGCGCGGAATTGCCGAGTGATCACCGTGACACGTGCGCGCCGCACGCGTGTGGTGGTGCGCGTGCTGGCGACTGCTGTGCTACTCACGGTGGTCTTTTTCACCGGGCCGCGAACGCGCGTTGAGCAGCCGCTCGTTGGCGGCGCCACACCCATGCTCGCCGAGGGCCGCGTGGCCATGCCGATCGTGCTCGCGGAACTTCCCGCGTGGCTGGCGATGCGCGAACGCAACGCAGGCGTGACCGATAGCAATGTCGCGAAACACATCACGTTCGCCGACGTCGCAATCAAAACGCCGTACGCCGTCGTGTACCTGCACGGGTTCTCGGCCACGCGACAAGAAACGGCGCCGCTCAGCGCAGACGTGGCGCGTGCGCTCGGCGCCAATTTGTTTGAAACGCGACTCCACGGGCACGGCTTGCCCGGCGACTCGCTCGGCAACGTCACCGTGAGAGACTGGCTCACCGACGCCGCCGACGCGTTGGAGATCGGCGGCCGTCTTGGTGACTCGGTGATTGTGATTGGCACCAGCACGGGCGGCACACTCGCGGCGTGGTTGGCCACGCTCCCGCGCACGATGCGCCCCAATTTATTTGCGCTCGTCCTCGTCTCGCCGAACTTCGGCCCCACAGACCCGATGGCGGCGGTGCTCACGCTCCCGTGGGCCGCGCGCGTGCTGCCGAAATTCATTCCCGCGCGCGAGTGGACGGCCGGCAACGATGAACAAAAGCGCTACTGGACGATGCGCTATCCGTCGACAGCGCTATTCCCCATGCAAGCGATGGTTGAACACGTGCGTGATCGGTCGGTGGACGGCTATGACATACCGACGCTCACGTTCTACAACGCTGACGATCACGTGGTGGACGCCACGCGCACAATTGCGTGGCTTGATCGGGTGAAGGCGACAAGCAGCGCACGGGTGGAGCGCGTGCTGGTAACGCCGAGAGCCGGTGAGGACGGGCACGTGATTGCCGGCCGCATTGTGGCGCCGAGTCAGACCGCGATGTTCCGCGACCGGATTGTGGCGTTTGTGAAGCAGCAGCCGTGATACGTTGCGTCAGGTGTTATTGCGCACCACCACTGCCGTCCCGTAACACAGCACTTCCGTCACGCCCGCCATGATTTCGCAGGCGTCGTAGCGAATCCCGATCACGGCGTTGGCGCCAGCGAGGTGGGCATGCTGCAACATGGTCTCGAACGCCTGCCTGCGTGCCCGTTCCGCGAGTTCGGTGAAGAGCGAAATATCGCCACCGACCAGTGTCTGAAACCCTGCGCCGAGCGTGCCGAAAAATGAGCGGGAACGGACCACCACGCCGCGGACGACGCCGAATGACTGCGTGATTGTGCAGCCAGGCAACTCGAAGGCCGTGGTGGTCATCTCGCGAGGGACGTCGAGCGTCTGCTCGTGCACAACTGAAGTCACGGTGATACCTCGAACCGTTGCGTGTGAGTGTCAGACGGCGACTGTGGACTCCATGATACGATACCGTCCGACCCTCCGCTACGCCGCGTCTCTCCGTATGTCCACGGGCGCGTCGGCCACCTCGCGCTCGTGCGCCTGCTCGCGACTGGATGTGAGCAGTCGATGCGCGGTGGTTCCGGTAATGAGTCGTACGCCGCGCTGATACGTGAAGTACTGGTACGCCCACTGCACGAGCACGGTGAGCCGGTTGCGGAAACTGGCCAGATAGAGAATGTGAATGAAGAGCCACGCCAGCCACGCGATGTAGCCTTGCAGTCGCAACGCGCCGACGGCAGCGACCGCACGATGCCGCCCGATCGTCGCCAGGTCACCCTTGTTGAAGTAGGCAAACGATTCGCGCGGCTGCCCCGCCAAGTCACGACGGATGCAATGTGCTGCGTGTTGTCCCATTTGGTTGGCGGCCGGTGCAACTCCCGGTACCGGTTTACCGTCTCCCGTGGTCACAGCAGCGATGTCGCCAACGGCGAAGATATGATCGTCGTGGGGCAGCGAGAGATCCGGCGCGACCTGCACGCGACCGGCTCGATCGAGCGGCGCGCGAAGTTGCTTGCCCAATGGTGACGCCTGATTGCCTGCGCCCCAGAACACCGTGTGGGCGATAATGCGTTCACCGGTCGCGAGCGTCACCCCTTGGTCGTCGACATTGGTGACCACCGTGTTGGTGCGCACCTGCACTCCCAAGTCCGCGAGGTCACGTTCGGCGCGTGCGCTCAGCGACGCGGGGAATTGCGGCAACAGTCGCGGGCCCGCTTCAAGGAGCACGACACGTGACGTGCCGGGATCGATGCGCCGAAAATCGTCCTTCATCGCCTTGCGCGTGATTTCGGGAATCATCCCAGCCAACTCCACGCCAGTCGGTCCACCGCCGACAGTGACAAAGGTCATCAGCGCGTCGCGTTGTCCGGCCGCACTGGCACGTTCGGCCGCCTCAAAACTGAGCAGAAAACGACGACGCATTTCGAGCGCGTCTTCGATGCTCTTGAGTCCCGGAGCATCGCGCTCCCAGTCGGGATGACCGAAGTAAGCATGCCGAGCCCCACTGGCGACGATGAGGTAGTCGAAGCCGACTGTGGACGTCGCCCCGTCGAGCGTGAGCGTGTGGTGTTCGACGTCGATGCCGTCCACCTCGGCCATGATGACCGTGGCGTTCCGTTGGTGGCGGAGCAGCCAGCGGATGGGGACCGTGATGTCGGCGGGGTTGAGCACCGCCGTGGCCACCTGGTAGAGCAGCGGTTGGAAGAGGTGGTGATTGGTGCGATCGATGAGCGTGATCCGCACATCGGTCTTGGCCAGGGCGCGCGCCGCGGAAATTCCGGCAAAGCCACCGCCGACGATGACGACGTGCGGGCGTGGGTCGCTGGCGTGGGTACTGGTGGTGCGG
Source organism: Gemmatimonadaceae bacterium (assembly GCA_031372205.1). Lineage (GTDB taxonomy): Bacteria > Gemmatimonadota > Gemmatimonadetes > Gemmatimonadales > Gemmatimonadaceae > Gemmatimonas. The sequence goes on from JANMKU010000130.1 coordinate 10,543, forward strand.
CTGCTGGTATTGGGTTCGGCGTTCATTGCTTGTGAAATATTTCACAAGACGCTGGCGAATGCAAGTTGACGGGGGCGCCCGGTGGCCGCGCGTTCGGCCACGCCTATGGCTTGAGTGCTTCGGGCGGGTGCGCCGGCAGCGGTGGCGGCGAATTCGAGACGTCTGATGTCATGGCGCCGAGGTAGCCGGGCAACTCGACTCCGGCGATGTCGCGCAGGACTTGCATCATGGGCGGCATCGTTCGGGCCATGTTCTGTAGAAACCC
>JANMKU010000189.1:0-1141 GCA_031372205.1 Gemmatimonadaceae bacterium
CCGCGCGCCTCTCGCGTAACGGTCCGCGCGCCGCATGTTGGCGGGATCGTAGTCGCGATGATTGTCGTCGCATCGGTTACTGGATGCGCCCGTGCGCGCCGTGCGACGCCGAATGCGCCACAGGAGACAGTCGCGCTGCGGTTGCCGCGAGCACGTCCCGAGGAGGTCGGTCTCTCGTCGGAAGGGTTGGCGCGAATCGCCCCGGCGCTCACAGCGTACACCGAATCGGCGCGATTGCCGGGCATCGTCTTCGCCGTCGCACGACACGGTAAACTGGTGCAACTCGACGCCGTGGGATCGATGGACATCGCGCAACGCACGCCGATGCGCACCGACGCGGTCTTCCGAATCTTTTCGATGACCAAGGCGGTCACCGGAGCCGCCGTGGCGCAGTTGATCGAGCGCGGCAAAATCCATCTGGACGATCCCGTGTCGAAATACATCCCGGCCTTCGCCAATGTGCGTGTGTACGTGGGTGGGCCGGCAGCGAAGCCGACACTGCGCGCGCCAACGCGACCGATCACCATCGTCGATCTGCTCACGCACAGCGCGGGGCTCACCTACGGCGCGTTCGGCAATACGCCGGTCGATTCGATCTATCGCGCGGCCGGCATGCTCGATCCCGCGCGCACGATCGCCCAGTTCACCGACAGCATTGCGCGTCTGCCACTCATTGCCGATCCCGGAACACGCTGGAACTACAGCATGGCGATGGACGTGATGGGGCGCGTGGTAGAAGTGGCGAGTGGCATGTCGTTCGATCGCTATTTGCAGGATGAGCTCTTCACCCCGCTCGGCATGCATGACACCGGCTTTCACGCGACACCCGCGATGCAAGGACGCATCGCCACGATCTACACGCGTGGTGCGAACGGTGCGCTGGTGCCGGATGCAACGCTCGTCGGCCCGGGCTATCGCGAGAACGACAAAGTCTTTGCCGGTGGACAGGGGTTGCTGTCGACGGCGGCCGATTATCTGCGATTCACGCAAATGCTGCTCAACGGCGGAACGCTCGACGGGCATCGCGTACTCAAAGCACAGAGCGTGGCGATGATGATGCGCAATCATCTGCCGCCGTCGCTCTCGCCAATCACGCCGCCGCCCCTGGGCACCAAGCGTGGGTATGGTCAGGGATTTGGCG
>JANMKU010000422.1:0-1879 GCA_031372205.1 Gemmatimonadaceae bacterium
GGCACACCGCACGACGTTCACCGCCCTCCAACGCCGGTTCGCTACCCGATGATCATTCGCAGTCCGTATCCTGACGTCGATATCCCCGACACCGCGTTCGTGCCGTTTGTCATGCGTCGCGCGCGTGACCTCGCAGACAAAACGGCAATCGTCTGTGGCGCCACCGGCCGTTCGTACACCTATGGCGCGTTAGCCGATGCCATCAATCGCGTCGCCGCGGGGCTGCATGCGCGCGGCGTGCGGAAGGGCGACGTCGTTGGCGTGGTGAGCCCGAACGTACCGGAGTTCCCGATCGCTTTTTATGCCATTGTGCAGATCGGGGCCATTTGTTCTACCGTCAATCCCATTGCGACGGCAGAGGAAATTGGCGCGCAGTTCGCCGACTCGGAGGCGACCTGTCTCTTCACACTCCCGGCGCTACTGGAGAAGTGTCAGGTGGCGGCGCGACTGGCCTCCACCGTGCGCGAAATCTTCGTCTTTGGTGAGGCCGACGGCGCGGTGCCGATGGCTGCGCTCATGCAGTACGGTGACACGCCACCGCACGTGGACATCGACCCCGCGAATGACGTCGCCGCGCTCCCCTACTCGAGCGGCACGTCAGGCATTCCCAAAGGTGTCATGCTCACGCACCGGAATCTCGTCGCAAATCTCTGTCAGCCAGCAGGACAGTTACCGCTCCGCGAAGACGATCGCATCATCGGCGTGCTGCCGTTCTTTCACATCTACGGCATGGTGGTCATCATGAGCGCAGGGCTCATGGATGGGGCCACCATCGTCTCCATCCCGCGCTTTGAGTTGGAGTCGTTTCTGCAGGTCATGCAGGATCGGCGCATCACGCTCGCGTATGTCGTGCCGCCGATCATCATCGCGTTGGCGAAACATCCGGCTGTAGCGAACTATGATCTGAGCGCGTTGCGCATGGTGGGTAGTGGCGCGGCGCCATTGGGCGAGCAGATCGCCAGCGCTTGCGCCGAACGACTACACGTGCCGGTGCGACAGGGCTACGGACTCACGGAAACGAGCCCGGTGACGCACTTCACGCCGTACGAATGCGACGGTGATCAGTACGCCTCGGTGGGCCCCGCCGTCGCCAATACCGAGTGCCGCATTGTTGACGTGGCGACCGGCGAAGACGCAGCGCCCGGAGCGCGCGGGGAGCTGTGGATTCGTGGGCCACAGGTCATGAAAGGCTACTTCAACAAGCCCGAAGCGACTGCCGCCTGCATGACGGTAGATGGGTGGTTCAAAACAGGCGACGTGGCCATCGCCGACGACCGTGGCTGGTTTCAGATTGTCGATCGCGTCAAGGAACTGATCAAGTACAAGGGATTGCAGGTCGCGCCGGCCGAACTCGAAGCCGTACTGCTGTCGCACCCCCTCATCGCCGACGCGGCGGTCATTCCCGTGCCCGACGACGAGGCTGGTGAAATACCCAAAGCGTACGTCGTGCTGCGCGAACCACTTGCCCCCGAAGCAATCATGGCGTTCGTGGCCGAGCGTGAGTCACCGTACAAAAAGATCCGCGCGGTAGAAATCACAGATTCGATTCCCAAGTCACCGTCGGGCAAAATCCTGCGACGGTTTCTCGTCGATAAAGAACGTGCAGCGCGACGCAGCGCGTGACGGCACTCCACTCCTTCACTCACACAATTCCGCAATGACTGCACCGCGACTCGGTATCGGCTTCATCGGCTCTGGTTTCAACACGCGCTTTCACATGCTTGGCATGCGCGGGGTACGCGACGCTGATGTCCTCGGTGTCTGGAGCCCGAACGCCAAGAATGCGGCATCGGCGGCCAAGTACGCCAGAGAACTCGAAGTCGGTGACGCCAAGGCATACAAGAGCATCACGGACATGGTGGCTGATCCGGCGATCGAC
>JANMKU010000217.1:0-33688 GCA_031372205.1 Gemmatimonadaceae bacterium
GTCGAACCGCGCGACCACGCGCTCGAACGACTGCGATTTGTCGACGATCTTGAACTGCAAAAACGCCGACTTCTGTACGACGTCTTGCGCACGTGCAGGATCGTCAACACCCGGGAGCTCAACGATGATGCGTTCATTCCCGAGCTTCTGGACTACGGGCTCGGACACCCCGAACTCATCGATGCGCTGACGAACCACCTTCAGTGCGCGGTCGAGCGCTTCAGATTTATTCGCGACGGCCTGTTTGGATTCATCGACCTCAAGCGTCAGGTGCATACCACCCTGCAAGTCGAGCCCACGCTTCAACGGGACACGCCTGACGGTGTCGTACGAAAACACCCCATCGCGTTTGATCCGTTCGACGACGGTGCGCGGAAACAGGGCCCAGACCGAGGCCACGAGGAGCCCCACAATGAGGAGCACGCGGTACTTCAGGTTCGCCATCGATGCCGGTCGCCAGGGGTGGTAGTCGGACGGCGCAGGGCCGCCAGACGTGTCGCAGCCAGTGGATTTGAACCACACTAACACGACAGAGGGACGTGGCGCGAAGTGCGCCTAGCCTCGAAACTTAGGTGGACATCACTCGCGGCGGAAGAGCGCCCGATCGACGATCTTATGCGTGACCAGCCACTTTGAGTGCCGCTCTGGCCGCCACTTCGTCTGCCGCAAGCTGCGCGCGCAGGGCATCGACGTTGGAAAACTGTTGCGTCTGCCGGAGCGGCTGGATGAAGTCGATCTGCACCGATGCGCCGTACAACTGCACGTCGGTGTCGAATAGATGGGCCTCCACTCGCCGCTGGTGATCATCGAATGTCGGTCGCGGTCCGAGATTCGCCATGCCGCCGAACGGCCCGCGAGGCGTCTGCACCCGTACTGCATACACGCCATCCGGCGGCAGCAGCTTTCGCGGCGGCGGCGGTGTCACGTTGATGGTCGGATAGCCGAGCAGCCGACCGCGACGGTCCCCGCCAACGACCCTGCCAACGAGGCTGTACCAGCGTCCGAGCGCGTCCTTTGCCTCGGAAAGCGCGCCGTTTCGCACGGCGTGCCGAATTGCCGACGACGAGATCGCGTCACCGGTTCCGAGCGGCACCGGCGGCAACACGGTCACGCCAAAACCGCGATCGCGTCCAAGTTGACGCAACACGTCGATATCGCCATGCCGGTTACGTCCAAAGCCGTGATCGTGGCCCATCAACAACTCGGCAAGCGAGTAACGGTCGCGAAGGACGAGGTCCACGAAGGTCGCCGCGTCGTAGGCCGCAAGCCGGGGCGTGAACGGCAGCACCGCGACGTAGCGCACACCGCACTGCACGAACATCGCGAGCTTCTCATCGAGCATGGTAAGAAGCGGTGGCGCCTCCGTCGGCCGAACCACTTCGAGCGGGTGCGGTTCAAAGGTGACGACGAGGCTCGGCCTCCCTTGTGCCGCTGAGACATCTACGAGGCGCCGCAACACGTCCTGGTGCCCGCGATGGACGCCGTCAAAGGTGCCAACGGTAATGACTGCACCATCTCGTGCAATCGGCAGCCCTCGCGTATCGCCCTCACCCTCCGCGATGTGCGTCCCGCTCACGACGCATCGCCAAGCAGGACAACCTTTGGCTGCCAGCGGTTGTTGGTCGTGCGCGATCCAATACCGACGACCATTCGGGCATTGGTGACGGGATCGACCGACAACAGGGCCGCCCGTTCGCCCGGAACAGTTGCCGGGATGCTGCGCCCTTGGGCGAGGTCGCGAAGTGCCGCCTCGTTCAGCAGCTCGTGCGCCATTTCCTGCAGTACATCCAACGGCGAGCGCAGGGCAACGAGCGATTCCGCAATCGCACCAGGGCGCAACGCCGCCACAGAGACCGCATCGCGGACGTCGGCTCCACCACTCCGCTCGCGACGAAGCGCAAGACAATGCGCTGCGCTTCCCATCGCCCGGCCGAGATCGCGAGCTAGCGCGCGCACGTAGGTTCCGCCGGCGCACGTGATGCGAACGCGCAGCTGATTGCCAACAACCTCGAGCAGCGACCAACCATGCACGGTCACCTCGACAGGCGGCAGCGCGACTCCTTGACCGCGTCGGGCAAGGGCATGTGACCGCTCGCCATCGACGTGCTTGGCCGAATATGCTGGCGGCACTTGAGCGATTCGTCCCGTGAGTGTTCCGATGAAATGGGTCAGCATTGCCTGGACCGCCGGGTCACCGAAATCAGGCGCCATGCGCTCGACGGTTGTGCTCCCCGTTGCGTCGTCGGTGTCTGTCTCCGCACCAAAGCGGATCACGGCGTCGTACACTTTTGGTTCGGCGAGGACGTAGGGCAACAGCCGTGTACTCATTCCGACCGCCACGACGAGCAATCCTGTCGCGAACGGGTCAAGCGTTCCGGCATGTCCAACCCGTTTCGTCCGCGCGGCACGGCGCACGATCGCCACCACATCGTGCGACGTCAGGCCGACCGGTTTGTCCACGTAGAGCAGACCATTCACTGCGTGCCCGCGCCTCGCGGTGTCGTGTCGGCAGCGATCAGCCGACGGACGGTGGCGTGCCGTCCAACGGCTCCACTTCGACGTCGGCCAGAGACTCACGCTCGTTGCGTACTTGCGCCAGCAGCTGCTCAATGCGCGAAGCCCTGGCGATGCTCTCGTCGGCGCGGAACAACACTTCGGGTGCATTGCGCAGACGCAACGACTTGCCGAGCAAGCCGCGTAAATGTGTCGCGACACTGGCGAGACCGGCGAATGTCGCCTTTCGCGCCTCTTCATCGCCCATGACACTCACATAGACCGTCGCATGCCGAAGATCGCGAGTCATATCCACCGCAGTCACGGTGACAAACCCGCGAATCCGGGGATCCTTCGCGCCTTCAGCCAAAAAGGTCGCGACCTGTTCCCGGATGGCCTCGGCGACGCGGTCAGGACGCCGGAGCTCGCCCATATGCCCTCCTCAGGACTTGGATGCTTGATCGAGTGTTCGCGCGACTTCTTCCGTGCGGTAGCACTCGAACACGTCTCCGACTTTGACATCGTTGAAGTTCTCGATGCCGATACCGCACTCGAAACCATCCTTGACTTCGAGCACGTCATCCTTGAAGCGGCGCAGTGACGAAATCGCTCCGTCGTAGACTTCGACACCATCGCGAATGACCCGGATGCGACCCTTGCGATTGATGATGCCACTTCGCACGGAGCAGCCGGCGATGACCCCAACACGCGCGACCTTGAATGTCTCGCGAACCGCCGCCTCACCGTACACCACCTCACGCGACTCCGGACGCAGCATCCCCTCGAGCGCGGCCTTCACGTCGGCAACAGCCTCGTAGATGATGCGATAGAGCTTGATCTCCACGCCTTCGCGTTCCGCCGCGGCACGCGCGTTGTTGTCGGGGCGTACGTGGAAACCGATGATGATGGCCCCAGACGCTTTCGCCAACAAAATATCCGTTTCGGCGATCGCACCCACGCCGCGATGCAAGATCTCAACGGAGACTTCCGGGTTCGACAGCTGTCCGAGCGCGTCCGCAAGGGCTTCGGCCGGACCACCCTGATCCGCCTTGATGACCAAGCGCAACTGCCGACGCTGTCCGGCCGACGCCTGCGACATGAAGTCTTCCAGCGAGACCACGCCGCGCGTGGTACGCCGACTCTTGGCCTCGCGATCGAGCCGCTCGCGACGCTGCGCAATTTCGCGCGCCGCCGTGGCGTCTTCCACCACCAGCATCTGATCGCCCGCCATCGGCACGCCGGTCAGACCGAGAATCTGTACGGGAATCGCCGGGCCCGCTGACTTGACTGGTTTGCCACGTTCGTCAAGCAACGCACGCACGCGCCCGGAGTAGATGCCGCAGATGTAGTCGTCGCCGACTTTGAGCGTCCCGTTCTGCACCAACACGGTCGCAACCGGACCCTTGCCCTGGTCGAGTTGCGCTTCGATCACCGAGCCCACCGCGCGACGAGACGGATTGGCTTTCAGCTCGAGAATATCGGCCTGCAACAAGATCTGCTCTAAGAGCTCGGCGACACCAGTCCCTTTTTTTGCCGAAATCTCTGACATCAGTGTCGTGCCGCCAAACTCCTCGAGCACGACTTCGTGCTGCAGCAAATCTTGCTTGACCTTGGCAACGTTCGCCGTCGGCAAATCGACCTTGTTGATCGCGACGATCATCGGCACGCCGGCACTCTTCGCGTGTGAGATCGCCTCCACGGTCTGTGGCATAACCTGATCGTCGGCCGCGATGACCAGCACCACAATATCCGTGACTTGTGCGCCACGGGCTCGCATCGCCGTAAACGCTTCGTGACCCGGGGTATCGAGGAACGTGATCGACTTGCCGTTCGCCACTTGCACGTGGTATGCGCCAATGTGCTGCGTAATGCCACCCGCTTCGCCTGCGACAACGTTCGCCTTCCGAATGAAGTCGAGCAGGGATGTTTTGCCATGATCGACGTGACCCATGATCGTCACGACCGGCGGACGCGGACGGAGATCATCCGGCGTATCAACTTCGGCCGTTTCGGATGTCAGGTCGGCCGCATAATCCGACTCCTTGACGGCCTGGAATCCGAACTCGCCGGCGATCAACTCGATCTGGTCGAAGTCGAGTCGCTGATTGATCGTGACCATCAACCCCAGCGTCTTGAACGCAAAGCCGACAATCTGGGTCGCGGACACCGCAAGAATCTGTGCGAGTTCAGATACCGTGATGAACTCGTTGACACGCACGGTCTTGCGTTCGCGCTCCGCCGCGGCCACGCGCTGCTCTTCCGCCTCGGCGCGCATTTCGGCGCCGAACCGACGTCCACCGCCACGGCGCGAGGGTACGCCACGCATCGCCGTCATCGTCTTGGAAATGTTGGCCGTCACCGCTTCCTGATCGACCGCGCCACGCTTGCCCTTCTTGCCGCGACGGGGACTCTGCGCACCAGCCGGCATACCGCCGCTGTTGACGCTGGGAGACGGTGCCTGATTCTGAACGCCGCTCTGCCCCGAAGCGGCCGGGCGACGATCATCTCGGCGTTGTCCCTGGCCGAGACCGCCACCTGGTGCGGCCGAGGCAATGGGACGCGCTGATCCAAAGTTCGGCGATCCTCCACCGCCCTGTCGTGGACGCGGCGCTCCAGGTACCACGGGTCGCGGGCGAGGACGATCAGGCGACAGCAATACCGGGGCGCTCGATGGACCACTTGGCGGCGCCGCCTGCACCGCAGGGACTGGAGGCTGCGCGTCAATTGACGCCGTTGGTGGTGGCACAACCGCCACCGATGGCCCTGCAACCGGGGGCGCTTCCTCGACGGCCACGTGCGGAATATCCGTCACGCGTACTTCCGGGAGCGCATGCGAGGTAGCCGACGGCATCTCCGTGCGTTCATTGCGCGACGACTCTTCCAACACAACGACGCCGACCGGAACGCTCGCCACGGGCGGTTGCGATGCTGTAACGGCCGGAGTGGACGTATCGGGAGTCTCGACCGCTTCAGATGACCCCAACTCCGCGTGGAGTTCATCGCCGACAATGTCGCTTTCGCTCTTACGACGTCGGCGAACGACGGTTGAACTCACTTCAGGCTCTGGCGCAGGAGGCGCCAACTCTGGCGCAGCGGCTCCCGTGCGGCGACGCCGTGCGGCCGCCGGTACGGGCAACGCCTTTTCGGCGCGCGCGCGCTTCTCACGCTCCCAGCGAGCGCGGGTGCGTGAAACCTGATCATCGGTCAGTAGCGACAAATGGCTACGCACCGGAACGTCCATCTGGCGAAGCAGCGAGATGACCTCGTCTGCCGAGATCCCGAACTCACCCGCCATATCGTGCACACGAAGCTTGCTCAACCCATCCTCCTACCGCGAAACGCGCGTCGCGTCGCCCGCCGGGGCTGCCCCGGCTACGGCGCCACGAATACCGCGCGCCAGCGCCTGATCTACGATTCCGACCGCTGCCGTCGTATCACGTCCAACGGCACCGCCCAGCTCGGCCGAACTCGGCCACTCAATCATCTCCACGCGCCGAGCACGAAGTGCCGGCACGACTTTGTCCAGCGAATGCCGTGAAACATCTGTCGCCACCACAGCTAACTGCAACGCACCTTTGAGTGCCTCGAGACGCACCCGCTCCGCACCAACCACCACCAGCCGCCCACGCACGCCCAATCCCAGCAGTGCCAGCACCTTGCGGCGACCGGCGTCGTTCATGGCGGGCACCGCAACGTCCAGCATCACGCCGCGCCGCCGTCCGCGTCGTCTTCCGTCGTCAGCTCGTCGATGATTGACATAATCCGATCTGCCTCTTCCGGAGCGATCCCTGGCAGCCGAAGCAAATCATCTCGATCCAGATCCAGAATGTCGTTGAGCGTACGATAGCCCGCATCGGCGAGCACCGCGACTGTCGACACCTCGAGACCCTCGATTTCGTTCAACGGCACATCCGCTTCGGCGTCGTTCTCCTCAGGCAGCGGCGCAAACAGCGGTGCGTCGCCACCCTTTTCGAGCCATTCGCGACTCGAATAGAGGTCGATCTTCCAACCGGTCAGTTCAGACGCCAAACGCACATTCTGCCCGTTGCGTCCAATCGCCAGTGACAGCTGGTCCTCGTCGACGACGGCTTGAATCGTGCGCGTGACAGCGTCGCTGAAGACGCGCGCCACGCACGCAGGGGCCAGCGCCAGCTTTGCAAAGCGCTCTGGGTCCGGCGACCACGGCACGATATCGATGCGCTCACCACCCAGCTCGTTGACCACCGCTTGTACGCGAGACCCTTTGAGCCCAACGCACGCGCCCACCGGATCGACTGCATCATCACGCGACGTGACCGCGATCTTGGTTCGGCTACCCACTTCACGCGCGGCCGCCATGATTTCCACGATGCCCTGCTGGATCTCCGGCACTTCAAGCTTGAAGAGCGCCTGTACGAACAGTGCGTCGGCGCGGCTGAGAATCAGACGCGGACCTTTGGGGGTGTCCTCGACTCGCTTGAGGACGGCCCGGACGGGTTCTCCCTGATGATAGTGTTCGCGATGGTTTTGCTCGCGATACGGAATGATGGCTTCGGCCTCACGAAACTTGTTCAGCATGACGACCAGCTTGCCGCGTTCGATCTGCTGCACCTCGCCAGAGAGAAGATCGCCCACTCGATCGGCGAACTCGTCTTTGATGCGTGAGCGTTCGCCTTCGCGCACTCGCTGAATAATCCGCTGCTTGGCTGCCTGCACTGCCGTCCGTCCGAACTCGGCAAAGTCTACCGGTATTTCCATCACGTCGCCGATCTGGAACTCAGGATCGACAAACCGCGCCTCTTCGAGCTGCGCTTCGCGTGAGGGGTCGGTGACCTCCTCGACCACCGTCTTCAACAGGACGATGCGGATGGCCCCCTTCTCCTCGTCGATCTCGACCTCGGCCTGCACGTTGGCTCCATGCTTTTTCATCAAGGCGGCGTGGATACCGTCTTGCAGAAGCCCGTGCAGTTCCGCGCGATCAAGCTGCTTCGAATTGGACAGTTCGCGGAACGCTGCGAGAATCTCCGCCGATCCGACCATCCGTTATTCCCCTATCGTTTCCAGTGAAACGCCAGTCGCGCCTGCGTGACCGCCGCCAACGGGACCTGATGGTCCACGCCTTTGGTATCCCGCACGTTCGCAACCTCAGCGCCTTCCTCGCCAGCCAACGCGAGTATTTCGACTTCCTGCTTCCCGCCCGCCAACAAACTGCTCGTCACGGTCGCACGGCGGCCAACGAACCGCCGCCAATCCGTGGCCGATCGTAATGGCCGATCTGCCCCAGGTGACGACACTTCCAGCACGTACTGCTCGGTCACGAGCGCGCCCGCTTCCAGTCGCGCTTCAACAGCACGGGAGACGCGGGCGCAGTCTTCAATCGTCACCTTCGTACCGTCGCGCCGATCGATGCGAATTTCAAGCACCGGTCTGGACCGCGAGCCGCCACGCCGGAGCTCGACCAAGTCGAACTCCATCGAGTCAAGCTCTTGCGCGACAATGGGTTCCACCGTCTCGCGCATGCGCCACCCTCACCTGCGGAAAAACCACCCTAGAACAAAAAAGTGTGGGGACCATCCCCACACTTCCATCGCCAACATGGGCGAAGCCAAAAACAAATCGCTATACAGCAGGTGAAGGTAGGCGCGGGGTGAAGGAAGGTCAAGCTGACCGGCGTTCCAATACAATCACACCCAACTGCCGACCGTCATCGCCTGCCCGGTGACTGAAAAGCCTGCTGTTGTCACACCGCGTACACAGCTCAGTACTGGACAGTGCCGTCACGCCGCGCGCGCGCGCCTGCTTCGCGAGGACGGCCCGCACATCGAGCAAGCCATGCGTCGCGAGCGGACGGGCATGCACGGCCGTCAGCACCTCCGGTCCGACCTCGTAACAATTTCCGCAAATCGCCGGCCCGAAATGCACACTGCACTCCTCCGGCGGGTACCCAAGGAGTGCAAGCGCGTCGAGACCAGTGTCAAGAATGCGTGACGCCGTGCCGCGCCAACCCGCGTGCAAGGCAGCGATTGCGCCCGCCGGATGCGCGATAAATACCGGCGTGCAATCCGCAACGGTCACTGCGAGCGCCGTTCCCGGTACGTTGGTCACGTGCCCGTCAATGCCGCGCATACGCAGAACCCCGTTCCAACCCGCGCCGTGCGTTGACACGGTTGCGCCGTGCACCTGGTATGCAGTCGCAAGGCGGTGCACGCCGCGCATCGCAAGTCCGTCGGTCAGAGTCATCCAGCGCGCCGTCACGGCCGCGACCGCTTCCTGCGTGCCCAGGCCAAAGGAGCCTGCCTGGCGGGCCGTCGTAAACACCTGAGAAACGCCGCCGAGCGTCACCGAATCGACGACATGGTCGAGTACGCCATGCCGCTCGTCGCTCGCGATCACTTCGCGCTGAGCTCGACGCGCTTGATGCGGGCGCCGAGTGCACCCAATCGCTCTTCGACGCGCTCGTAACCGCGTTCGATCTGCTGCGCATTGTTGATGGTGCTCGTGCCCTCAGCGCAGAGCGCGGCCAACAGCATCGCCATACCGGCCCGTATGTCCGGTGACTCGACCTTGGTTCCGCGGAGCCGCGTTGGGCCAGAGACGATGGCGCGATGCGGATCGCAGAGCACGATGCGCGCACCCATGGAGACGAGTTTGTCGACGAAAAACATTCGCGATTCGAACATCTTTTCGTGCATCAAAATCATCCCATCGCACTGCGTCGCGGTGACAATCGCGATGGACATGAGATCCGCCGGGAACGCCGGCCACGGTTGGTCCTCAAGCTTGGGCACGTGACCTCCCATATCGCTCTGCACGATGCGCGACTGTTCGGCCGACACGATCAAATCGGCACCGTCGACGACGCAGTGAATGCCGAGCCGCTCAAAGCCCATGAGTGTGCTACGCAAGTGCTCCACACCGGCCTGCTCGATACGCAAGTCCGAACGCGTCACCGCGGCTAAGCCGATGAAGGATCCAACTTCGATGTGGTCGGGACCGATCGTGTGCGTCGCACCATGGAGCGGAAGTCCACCATAGACGGTATAGACATTGGAGCCGATCCCTTCGATTCGCGCACCCATGGCGATGAGAAAGCGCGCCAAGTCCTGCACATGTGGTTCACTCGCCGCATTGCGCAGCACCGTGGTGCCTGTCGCAGCAACAGCAGCCACGAGTGCGTTCTCTGTGGCCGTGACGCTCGGCTCGTCAAGAAATACGTCGGCACCGACCAGGCCGCGCGTCGAGAAGTGGAAGCGTTCGCCGAGTTCGAAGTCAGCGCCAAGTGCGGCGAGGACGTGAAAGTGCGTGTCGAGTCGCCGACGCCCAATCACGTCGCCTCCCGGCGGCGATAGTGTCACCTCCCCGCATCGCGCCAGCAGCGGTGCGGCGAGCAAGATCGACGCCCGAATACGCGCGCACATGACCGGGTCCAGATCGGTCGCGTGGACAGTCTGCGCATGGATGTCGAGCCGATTTGGTCCACTCCATTCGCACTCCGCGCCGACGGTGCGAATCAACTCCACCAGCGTTTCGATATCCCGAATTCGCGGCACATTCTCCAATCGGACAGGCTGATCGCTCAACAGCGCCGCGGCAACGATCGGCAGCGCGGCATTCTTGTTGCCGGCCGGGCGTATCGTTCCGCTCAGGCGCTGCCCTCCTTCAACGATAAACTGGACTGCAGGCATGCAGGTTGGCCTTGACGATAGAGTATTCGATGGCGGACGTGGAAGGATCACTGACTCGAATCCTCAACGTCAAGGCGCCACGTTGCTTGCCCCGACTATCAGCATCCCTTAGATCCTACGGTATGTTCTCGGCCTCGGCAGTTCTCATGCACGTACAGCAGCTCGCCTCGTATCCAGATACGGTCGTGGCGCGCGTCGTGCCGGTGCGCGGCGTTTTCGAGTGGGCGGGCGGGCTACTCCAGATCTTTGTCCTGCTCCTCGGCGTTGCCGCGTTGGTCACGTTAGTGTTGCTGCTGCTGACCATTCGCACGGGCGTCGCCAAGCTGAACGATGCCGTGGAAAAATTTATCGTCGAGACGCGTCCGCTGATCGCGAATGCAAACCACGTCGTGGGGGACGCACAGGCGGTAGTTGCCCGTGTCCGGCATGATGTCGAGCGCGTGACCGACGCTGCGTCGGAGATCTCCGACCGCCTGTTCGACGCCGCTGATACGACGACGCAGCGGGTTGATGACGTCAATGCCGTGCTGGACGTCATTCAAGCGGAACTGGAAGACGTGGCGATCTCCACCGTCTCGGCGATCCGCGGTGCCAGCGTTGGCGCTCGTGCACTCGGCGCCGTGTTTGGCCACCGGTCCAGACGCGCACGTGATGTATCGCGCGACGCGCGGCCGAACGCTCCCGCAGTTCGGTCACGTCGACCACCGCGTGAGGACACGGACTCTGCGTAGCCGGACGCGCGATCGCAGCACCGCGCGTCGCATGCACGACATGCAGACGTGGTGCCTGCGCGGTGGCGCGGCACTAGTCGTGATTCTCGTTGCCATTGTCCTGACTCCGAGGGATTTGTGGGCGTGGACCCCCGGCACGCACGTCTTTCTGGGCGATGCGCTGCTGCGGCATCTCGCACTGGTGCCCCAATCGATCGCGGATTTGCTCGCCGCTTTTCCGTCGGACTTCCTTTACGGATCGATTGCTGCCGATACGAGCATCGCCAAGAAGTATGCCGCGGTCGGACGCCATTGTCACTCGTGGCACATCGGCATGGAGATTCTCGAGGAGGCCGACGAGCCCGCGCTGCGATCGTTTGCACTCGGCTATCTCAGTCACCTTGCCGCCGATGTCGTGGCGCACAATTTCTACGTGCCACGGCAACTTGCGGTGACCTCCAGCACCACGTCGGTCGGACACAGCTACTGGGAGAGTCGGGTCGACACGCACCTCGGTGACCCGTGGCCGCGGCGCGCCCGCGAGTTGCTATTTCTCGATCACTCGCCGGCCGATCAGCATCTCGACCGCATCCTCAGTCCGACGCTGTTTGGGACGTCAACCAACCGCCGCATCTTTCGTGGCATGGTCTATGTCACGGACACGGATTCATGGCAACGGATATTTCAACTCGTCGCCGAGAACAGCCGATGGGATCTCACCGATGCTGAGGTGGCGCGGTACCTCACGCGTTCGTTCGACTACATCGTCGACATGCTGAATCGGTGGGATTCCAGCGAAGCGTTCGCGTTCGATCCGTCAGGCGATGAGCCATTGCGATCCGCCAAGCGCGTGCGTCGCGCTGCCCGACGTCAAGGTGGTGACGTGCGTGCTGCGCTTGAGGCCGACCGCATGTTTGGCATGCCGCATTCCAGGTTGGGGTTCGCCGCAGCGCTGAGCGAGCCCCTGTTTCAGCCGCTTCGCGCCGCCAACAGCTGATTGACCCGTCGAGGGTCGGCGGCACCTTTGGACTCCTTCATAACGAACCCCACCAGTACGCCCTGCAGCTTGGTTTCACCGGACGCAAATCTCGTTGCCTCGACAGGGTGTGCAGCCAGCACGGCATCGATCCACGCCAGCAGTGCACTGTCGTCGCTCACCTTGAGTAGGCCTTCACGTTCGGCAATGGCTGCCGGTTCCGTGTCCTCTGTTCCCAGTATTGCGAACAGCTGTCGCGCCGCTGTATTGGAGACAGCGCCGGATGCTTCCAGGCGAATGAGCGCACCGAGACGGGCTGGCGACACGGGATACTCGTCAATCCGGCCGCCAGACACATTAAGCGCGCCGAGCAGCGGGCCCAACACCCAGTTCGCCGCCCGCTTCGGATCGCTGCATTCCGCCGTCACCAATTCAAACGCGTGGGCAATATCCCGTTGAGCAGTGAGCTGATCAATCTCCGACGCGCCGAGGCCGTACGCCGCCTCGAAGCGCGCGCGTTTGGCAGATGGCAGTTCAGGCAATTGGGACCGCTGTAACTCCAGCCATCCAAGGTCCAGCTGCAAGGGCGGCAAGTCTGGTTCCGGGAAATAGCGATAGTCATGACTCGCTTCCTTGCTCCGCGTTGGGCGGATCTCATTACGCATGGCGTCCCAGATCATCGTCTCTTGCTCAACGACTTCACCACGGTCGACGAGTGCGCATTGGCGCGCAAATTCTACGTCAATGGCGCGTTCGACTCCGGAGAACGTATTCAGATTTTTGATCTCGGTTCGTGTGCCGAGCATCGTGCTGCCCAGCCGCCGAACAGAGATGTTTACATCGACGCGGAGCGACCCTTCTTCCATGTTCGCGTCAGACACCTCCGTGTATTCGAGAATCTGTTTCAATGCGCGAAGGTACGCGCCAGCTTCGCTCGCCGAACGGATGTCCGGCTCCGAAACGATCTCCACGAGCGGCGTACCGGCGCGATTGAGATCGACCGCTGACACGCCAACAAATCGGTCATGCACCGACTTCCCGGCGTCCTCCTCCATGTGCACACGCGTGATGCGGATGTCCTTTGCTGAGCCGTCCCGTGCGTTCCCAATCGACACAACGCCCAACGTCGCAATGGGGCGATCGAACTGTGTGATCTGATACCCCTTCGGCAGATCGGGATAGAAATAGTTTTTGCGAGCGAATATCGACGTCGCATGCAGCGTGCAGCCGAGCGCGTACGCCGTTCGCGTCGCAAGTTCGACGGCATGCCGATTGAGCACTGGCAGGGCGCCAGGAAGACCCAGACACACCGGGCAGGTATTCGCGTTCGGCGCGTCGCCAAACGTGGTGCGACAACCGCAAAAAGCTTTGGTGCGTGTCTTGAGCTGACAGTGCACTTCGAGACCGATCACCAGTTCGTATCGCTCCGTGTTCATTGATGCGCCATCCCGCCGAGTGCGCGCTCAAGCGCGTATGCGACCCGGAACATGCGCGCCTCCTCAAAATGCGGCGCGAGCAATTGCCCACCAACGGGCAGCCCGTCAATTCGGCCGATTGGCAGCGACATGGCCGGGATCCCCGCGAGATTCGCCGTCACCGTAAAAATGTCGCTGAGATACATATCGTAGGGATCGGACACTGCCCCGATCTTAAATGCCGTGGTCGGCGTGGTCGGCGTCAACATGATGTCGACGCCATCGGCAAACGCCGCAGCGAAGTCAGCCGCGATGAGCTGACGGACGGCCTGCGCGCGCTTGTAGTACGCGTCGTAGTAGCCGGCGCTCAGCACGTAGGTGCCAAGCAGAATGCGACGTGTGACTTCGGGCCCGAACCCCACCGAGCGTGTGGCCTCGTACATGCCGCGAAGCGAGCCTGGGTCAACCCGATGCCCGAACCGCACGCCATCGAAGCGGGCGAGGTTGCTCGAGGCTTCAGCCGGCGCGACGATGTAGTAGACCGGTATGGCGAGCGCGGTATGCGGCATCGACACTGTCCGCACCGTCGCACCAAGTTCGCGCAGCGCATCAACTGCGCGGTCACACAAATGACGTATCTTCCAATCGAGCGACGACGGAAAATATTCAGCGGGCCATCCGACAACGAGGCCCTCGAGTGGCCGCTCGTGACGTGCCTGCGCCGCGTCGCAATAGCTGACGACTGGGTGGTCCGCCGACGTAGCATCCAGTGGGTCCAGCCCAGCGATGGCGTGCAGCGCGAGGGCTGCGTCATCCACGGAGCGACCGAAGACACCGATATGATCCAGGGACGACGCGAAGGCAACGAGTCCGTGTCGACTGACGCGTCCGTACGTTGGCTTCACGCCGACGATGCCACAGAACGCCGCGGGCTGACGAACTGAACCACCAGTCTCTGAGCCGAGGGCAATGCGCACCACACCCGCAGCGACGGCGGCGGCTGAACCACCGGACGAACCACCGGGTACGCGCGTGGTGTCGTGCGGGTTTTGTGTCGGACCAAATGCACTATTCTCGGTGGACGACCCCATCGCGAATTCGTCCATGTTCGTCTTCCCAACGATAATCGCACCGGCATGGCGAAGACGCGTAACGGCAGTGGCCTCGAACGGGCTGACATAGTGGCCGAGGATCCGTGAGCCGCACGTGGTCGGCAAGCGCAACGTAGCGATGTTGTCCTTGACGACAATTGGCACGCCGGCCAGCGCGAGCGACTCGTCGGCCATCCGTCGCGCGACGAGCGCGGTGGCATCACGCGCACCCTCGGGATCCGTGCACAGAATAGCATTCAGTCCACCGGGACCCGCCTCTACCGCAGCCATGCGCTCCATCGAGGCGACGAGCGGAGCGGCCGCCTGCAACTCTCCCGCACTCACTGCACGGGCAATGTCCGCCGCGGACCGCGCGAGCAATCCATCGGGCTCCGTGAGGGTCACAGGTCTTGCTCGCCCGCAGAGGCAGCGGCATCACCATGCGAATCGAGTCGAGGCACCAGAAAGAAACCGTCGCGAAACGCCGGCGCAAATGCGCTCCGTTCCGCGTTGAGTCTGACCGGTGCATTCATGTCGTCGCGCAGGCGCATCGCGTTCGTCGCGACGTCCATCGCCGGAGCAGTTCCGACATCAACACCTTGCAACACATCCATATGCATCAGGATGCGATTGAGTTCGCCGACCATCTCTGGCACACGACCTTCGTGAACGCCAACACGTGCCAAGTGCGCGAGGCGCCGCAGATCGTCCGCTGAGACACTCACCTATTCGAGCCCCCGTTCGAGATTGGCTTGCGCAACGACCAGTGTTTTGCGTCCGACGTCGTCATCGTCGAAATCGATACGCACCTTTGCATCCCGACCACTTCCACTGAGTTCGGCGATCGTGCCACTGCCAAACCGACCATGACGCACACGTTCCCCCACCAAAAACAGCGGCGTGTCCTGCGACTCATCTTCAGGCTCGATCGGTTTTCGCTTCGACGCTGGCGTCGCGGCCCAACCAGTGGGCGCCTTGCCGAACGCCGCTTCACTCCCACGGTACGAGGCACTTCCGTACTGGCCCAGTGGGCGCTTGGTGGCCTGCGGTGACGGCGCACCGGTTCGCGCACCCCCTTGGTTGCGTCCCCAGTTGTCGTCGGCGGTCGGTCGCCCCGCGCTACCGTACGCGTTTCGACCTTCCGTTCTCGCACGGACTGACTTCACACGTTCGGCGAACGCCGGGCCGATAACGCGCAAGAAGCGCGACGGCATTGACATCATCAACTCGCCATTGCGTCGGCGCTGTTCGGCGAATGTGATGACGAGCTTCTTCTCCGCCCGAGTGATACCCACGTAGAACAGGCGCCGTTCTTCTTCGAGTTGCTTCGGATCCTCGGCCGCACGCGCGAGGGGGAACAACCCGTCCTCAAGACCGGAGATGAGCACCAGTGGAAACTCCAGTCCTTTTGCGTTGTGCATCGTCATCATCGTGATCGCGTCCGCGTCGGGATCGAGCCGGTCGATGCCGGCGACGAGCGTTGCCTTTTGCAGAAAGTGGTCGAGCGGCGTCAAGCCAACCTCTCCTCCCTCGTCAGCGACCACCTCGGCCGCTCCGGCGACTAACTCTCGTACGTTGTCAATGCGCTCCACGCCTTCGGGACCCTCAGCCCGAAGGTGCTCCACATAGCGTGTTGCGTCGATGATGTCCCGCAGAAGTTCATCCACCGCGGCGTCGGTCGCCTGACGACGGAGTCGCTGCACCAACCCAACGAACTCCTCAAGCGACGACCGCGCGGCCGGGCGCATGTGCGCCAGCACATCCAGGCGTGTCGCCGCCTCAAAGAGTGAGATGCCCTCGATTGTCGCGCGTTCGGCAAGCACGGCCACCGTCACGTCACCCAATCCGCGTTTCGGGGCACTCACCGCGCGACGAAACGCCTCGTCGTCTGCAGGGTTCGCGACGAGTTTGAGGTAGGCCATCAAGTCGCGGATTTCCCGACGATCATAGAAACGCACCGCACCAACCAACCGATACGGCACACCGCGCCGACGACAGACGTCCTCGATAGCGCGACTCTGCGCATTCGTCCGATAGAGCACGGCGCAATCGCGGCGTTGGCAACTGCCATGCACCGTGCGCTCCGCGATCACGTCGACGATGTACTCTGCCTCGTCGCGCTCATCCAACGTCTCCACCAGTGTGACCGGCTCACCGTGCGGGCGAGTGGCGCGCAGCGTCTTGCCACGTCGCTCCGCGTTCTCCGCAATGACCACGTTGGCCAAGGCGAGGATGTTTGGCGTCGAGCGGTAGTTTTCTTCGAGACGAACAACGCGCGCGCCGGGAAAGTCCCGTTCAAAATCCAGGATATTGCGGATGTCCGCGCCTCGCCACCCATAGATCGACTGGTCGTCATCACCCACGACCATGACATTGCCCCGCGCGCTCCCAATCAGCGATACAAACTTGTATTGCGCGGCATTCGTATCCTGGTATTCGTCCACCAAGACAAATCGAAAGCGGCGCTGATAGTGTGCGCGGAGCGCCTCATCGCGCTGCAGCGCGCGAACCGGGAGCACCAGGAGATCGTCGAAGGTGACGGCATTGGCGCGCTCGAGTGCCGATTCAAGATCCGCGTAAACGCTGGCGACGGCCTTGGAAAAGACATCATACGCGGTGGTCGCGTAGTCGCTGGGTGAAATCAACGCGTTCTTTGCATCGCTGATAGCGCCCATGAGGGCCTTCGGCGCAAACTGTGCTGGACTGAGGTTGCGTCGCTCCATCACGCGCTTGAGCGCGGCCAACGCATCGTCTTCGTCGTAGATCGTGAAGTTCACCGCACGACCAACAAGTGGCGCGACACCACGCAGCAAGCGCGCGCCGAGCGCGTGAAACGTGCCGCACCACATCCCCTTCGGTTCATAACCGAGGGCCCGCGCGATCCGGGAGCGCATCTCTCCGGCGGCTTTGTTGGTGAACGTCACCGCGAGAATCTCCTGCGGCGCAACGCCCCGTTCACCGATCAGTCGTGCGATTCTACTCGTCAGGACGCGTGTCTTCCCTGAGCCCGCGCCCGCAATGACCAGCATCGGTCCATCATCATGTGCGACCGCTTCGCGCTGCGCTGGATTCAGCCCGCGTGCGGCCGCCTCCAGATCGTAGGTGGGCTTCTGGACCACATCAAAAAGCGAACCACTCCATCCCGTCGTTGTCATGCAGGCAAGATAACGTCGAAGGCTGCACCTTGACCCGTGTCCGCCAGGATGAGTTGTCCGCCGTGATTCTCTTCGACAATGCGACGCGCTAACGCAAGCCCGATTCCCCAGCCGCGATCTTTTGTCGTGAAGCCGGCGTCGAAGATGCGTTTCCGCAATTGTCGCGGCACACCAGGGCCATCATCCGCAACCCGAATGCGCACGCCGCCTTCCGCAAGCGTATGCGCGGAGACGACCACGTGCCCGTCTCGCCCGCCGAGTGCGTCAATCGCGTTCTTGATCAGGACTTCCAGCACCCATTCCAGTAGCACGCCATCACCGGTGGCGAGCAACACGCCGTCGGGGTGTGTTGACGTGATCTGCACGCGCCGTGCGAGGGTTGGTGCCCGAGCAGCGAAATACGACGCCAGGCGATCAGCCATAGCGGAACAGTCGACCTGCTCATCGCGCGGCGGACGTCCGATGCGCTCGAATCGATGCGACACACGATCCAATCGCTGAATGTCCTGCTCCATCGCCTGCACCGCACGTTTGGCCGTGGGCGAATCCGCCTCATCCCGTAACAACTCGATCCATCCAGCCATGGCCGACAGTGGTGTCCCAAGCTGATGCGCGGCTTCGCGCGCCATACCGGCCCACACCTTCTCACGATCCGCGCGGCCGCGTTCGAGGAGAGCGTACAATCCGAACGCGAGCAAGACACCAATACCGATGGCCTGCAAGATGGGAATCGTGCGCAACCCTTGGACAATGGGGCTGTCCCCAAAGTGCACGCCGCCGACGCCTCGCTCAATGATTGGTGCGTTCACCCGATCGAGCTCTCGGACAAACGCTGTGGTCTGCGGTCCGTCGACTGGTTCTGCGAACGGTAGGTTGGCTGCCCCCGATACTCGCCCTTGCGCGTCGGTGAGCACCAGCGGCAGTCCAGACTCGCGCACTTGCTCAGCCAGGTCGAGCAACACGGCGGTCGCGTCCTGTCCGGCGGCACTCGTATCGTTGAGTGCGCGATAGATGCGGGAATACATACGGCCCTGGGAGGCCGCCGCAGCGCGAAGCTGCGTGACGACGTGCTGCGTGTACCCGACATACCACGCCAGAAGGGCGAGGACGCCGAGTGCGACAACGATGACTGGCCAGCGGCGACGGCGCACGATGCCGCGCGATCAGCCGACGAACGTCACGCGCACCGGCTCATTGCAGCACGCTGCGTCCGATGTACGGTTGCAGCGCCACTGGCACACGCACCGACCCTTCCGCCGTCTGTCCATGCTCAAGCAAGCTGGCGATGATGCGCGAGAACGCCAGCGCAGACCCGTTCAACGTGTGCACGAAACGCGGTTTCTCATTGGGTGACGGACGATATCGGATGTTGGCACGCCGAGCCTGAAAATCGGTAAAGACGCTACAGCTCGACACCTCCAGCCATTTCCCCACGCCGGGAGCGAAGACTTCCAGATCATAGGTCTTTGCGCTGGAGAAACCGGTATCGCCGGCCGCGAGCAACACCACGCGATAGGGCAACTCGAGTCGCTGCAAAATCGCTTCCGCGTGCGCCGTCAGGCGCTCGAGCTCCGCGTTCGACGTCTCCGGCGTGGCGTAGCGCACGAGTTCCACTTTGTCAAACTCATGCACCCGCAGCAGCCCGCGTGTGTCCTTGCCCGCCGATCCCGCTTCACGACGGAAGCACGCACTGTAGGCACAAAGAGCCTTGGGTAAGTCCGCGACATCAAGGATCTCATCCCGGTAGAGATTGGTCACCGGCACTTCGGCGGTCGGAATGAGGAAGAGATCTTCGTCGCCGACGTGGTACATGTCGTCCGCGAATTTCGGCAACTGGCCCGTGCCAGTCATCGACGCACGATTCACCACCAGCGGCACCCAACACTCTTCGTACCCGTGCTCCTCGGTGTGCGCGTCCAACATCATGTTCATCAGGCCGCGCACGAGCTTGGCGCCAATGCCGCGATAGACGATAAACCCCGAACCACTGATCTTCGCGCCGCGCGCCAGGTCGAGTATGCCCAACTGCTCGCCGATCTCCCAGTGCGGCCGAATCGCGGCGCTGTCCGATCGAGGATGGCCCCAACTGCGGATGACGCGGTTGGATTCTTCGCCCCCTTCAGGCACGTCGTCCAACGTGAGATTCGGTAGCTCATAGAGCAACGCCTGCACTGCAGTTTCCGCGTCGATCTTTCGCTGCTCAAGGCGCGTGATCGCTGCGCCAACGTCTCGACCGCGGGCGATGAGCGCGGACGCGTCGTCGCCGGCCTTTCGTCGCTGCGCGACTTCTTGCGACAGCGTGTTGCGAGCGGCCTGCTGTTCCTCGAGCTCGGTGATGGCCACGCGTCGATCACGCTCCAACACTTCGGCGCGATCAAGCAGCGGTGCAAGTTCGTCCAGCTTGTTCCGTCGACGCATGCCCTCGCGCAGCCGGTCCACCTCGTCGCGCAGCACGCGGATGTCGAGCATGAGCCGATCAGTCCTTGGGCAATCCGTTGGTGAGCGACAGGAATCCGCAGTTCCTGTTGATCAGCGAGCGCATCACCATGCGGCGCTCCGTCAGCAGAATGCTATCGACCGTGATTTTTGCATAGAAGGGCTCCCCGTAGATGCACCCCGAATTAGGGAGCTGCACCGTATACGTTTCGCCGATCGCTACCGTCACCGCACTATCGACCTGAAAGCCCTTGTTCGGCGCACGCTCGAGCGAGAGAAAGCTTCCGGTCATCCGCTGCAAGCCGATCGCCGGTGCCCCAGCGGGCGGCGTCGGTGCCACGAAGCGCGCCGGGAGAAACCGGACACGTCCGTCGGATGTGATGTCGAAGGCCATATCAAAGTTCAGCGCGCCGTTGGCAAGCAACTGCGGACGCTCCAGCGACTCCGTCGTAAACCGATACGCTGCCGGCAACGAGTTCGCGGTGCCGGTGAGGGCGTACACGCTAAATGTCCTGGTGACATTCTCGATGTTTGCGGCGGCAAGCAACGAACCCGTGTCGCCGCATGCCGCGGACGCAATTCCCATCGTCAACACGGCCGCGCCTCGAAGGGCACGTCGAGGCAACGTGGACGCGCAAAAGTGGCGAATCACAGATGAATCTCCATAGACGGAAGCGAGGGTGGAGGTTATCGCTCAACTCATATCCCGGCAAGCGGTTCCGTCGCTTGACATCACCCCACGCACCGCCCACAGTTCCAAAATGGCAACTATCCGTGATCTTGTCAGTGCCCTGCGCCACCGTGACGGTGTCGATGCGGTGATCATGTTGGGCCGAGATGGCCTGCTCATCGACGGGGCGTCGGACAGCGCGCTAGACCCCGATGGGCTCGCGGCGCACGTTCCGCCGATGGTCGCCGCCGCCGTTGACATGGGCCGAGCCGCGGGCCGTGGTTCCTTCGCGTTGATGGTGCTCGAGTATGGGGCCGGAATGGGTATTGTGGCGAGCGTGTCTGCGGACGTGCTCCTGCTGGTCCTGTTGCGCGATGGAGCGAATCTCGCGTCCTTGTTGTACGACTTGCGTCGACATCGTGCGCAGATTGCGGCTATCGTGTGAGCGCGGCACCACCAGCACGTGAAGGTGCGCGCATGACGTTGTGGACCGTGGTCCTCGCCGGCGGTGTTGGATCGCGGTTCTGGCCTCTGTCGACCCCTGAGCGTCCGAAGCAGCTGCTCCCGCTGATCAGCGACGCGCCAATGCTCCGCGACACGCTGGACCGCCTGGCGCCACTGGCCGGTCATGATCGTACGCTGATCTTGACCAACGCGTCGTTGCGAGACGCCATCCTCGCCCTCGAGCCATCGCTACCATCGGAGAACGTGATTGCCGAACCGCGACCGGCTGGAACGTGTGCTGCGCTGGCATGGGCCGCGCAAGTAATTCAGCAACGCGACGGCGACGACGCGGTCATGGTCTGCGTGCACGCGGATTGGGCGATCGATGATGTCGCGGGTTATCAACGAACCCTTCGTGACGCCGCGCACCTTGCCTTTCGCGAACACGCGCTCGTGACCGTTGGCATTGTCCCTTCCCGACCAGACCCCGGATTTGGCTACATTCAACCTGGTGTGGCGGTGCGCGAGGGGGTGCATCACGTGCAGCGCTTTATCGAAAAGCCGAATCGTGTGCGGGCAGCCGAAATGGTGGCCGACGGCTATCTGTGGAACTCTGGCATTTTTGCGTGGTGCGTCGGCGATCTGTTGGACGAGGTTCGCGCGCACACGCCGGAAGTACATCCGGCCTTGATGGCAGCCCAGGGCGATCTGGCAACGTTTTTCGCGACCGTCACCTCCATCGCTATTGACGTCGGTGTGCTTGAGCGATCAGCTCGCGTCCTAGTGATTCCAGGCCGTTTCGGTTGGGATGATGTCGGCACATGGGCCGCGTTGCATCGCGTTCGACCGCTCGATGCGAACGACAACGCCATGCGTGGCCGCACGCACTCACTCGATGCTTCTGGGAACGTCGTCCACGCTGAGGGAGGCGCCGTTGTGCTGTATGGCGTGCACGATCTCGTGGTTGTCTCCCGCGAGGGCTTGGTGTTGGTCACCACGCGAGAGAAGGCGGCCGACCTGAAGTCGTTGTTGGACTCGCTACCGACTGATCTCCGCGGACCGTGAGAACTGGCGCGATCGACGACACGCCCGTCGATACACGAGCCGACGCGCGTCAGCAACTCATCCTGTTTGACGACGGACGCGCCCGGAGCTTTGAGCCGTTTGCGACATCGCGCCCCCTCGGCGAGATGCGCGTTGGCGCACTGCTTGTTCGCGAGCGCTGGCAACATTGCCTCAACGCGCAGGTTGGCGGGTTTGTCAGTGCACCGCATCTAGCGCATTTCGAGGAGTTTGACGCACCACCAGCGGTACCTGAGGTACTGCCTGCTGGAGCCATTCTCGTGAACACGCGCGCCGTGCCGTTCCTCGTTCGAGCGATCGATGCGAGTGCGAACGCGTGGGTCATCAACGGCCGGCTCGCCGCGGTACGACTCGCTGCACCACTACACACGGTTGCGCTCCAGCATGGAGACGCTTCCCTCGAATCACTCGGCACGTGTGGGACGTCCGTGGCGATAGGCGGCGTGTGGCTCGACGAGGTCTGGGACATCACCCGACACCTCACCGCGTTGTTGCAATCGGACATCCCGGTGCTGGCCGCGTTGCGCGATTGTGCAGCGGTTCGCGTTGACCAGACAACGGCACGTGCACCCGTCATAGTCGGTGATCACGACGTCTGGTGCGAGGTCGGCGCGACCGTGGAGCCACTCGTCATCTTCGACACCACGCAAGGCCCGGTGCTCATCGGTGCCGGTTCTGTGGTGCAAGGTTTCACGCGAGTTGTCGGCCCTTGCTACATCGGCCGCAACTCGACGGTGACGGCGGATCGCATCGCTGGATCGTCGATCGGGGATAGCTGCCGCGTCCATGGCGAGCTATCGACGACGGTGATGATCGGACACGCCAACAAAGGGCACGATGGGTTTGTCGGGCACTCCATCATTGGTCGCTGGGTGAATCTCGGTGCCGGCACCATCACCAGCAATCTGAAGAATACGTACGGCGACGTTGCCCTCTGGACACCAACCGGTGTGCGAAACACGGGACTCCAATTCCTTGGGACGCTGTTCGGCGATCATGCGAAGACCGGCATTGGCCTTCGTCTGACCACGGGCTGTGTGCTGGGGGCTGGCGCCAATGTGATGGACCGCATGCCACCGAAAGCGGTGCGACCCTTTGCGTGGGGAGCGAAGGCACCATACGACCTGTTTTCGCTTGAGAAGTTTCTCGTCACCGCCGAACGCATGATGCAACGTCGCAACGTTGCGCTCGGTGCGTTGCAGCGTGCGTGTCTGACCGCGGCGCACGCTCGCTCCATTGTCGATGAACGCTGGCCATCGAGTTAACGTGATTCTGGTGCGCGCGTCGAGGGCGCGATGCTGAGCGTCACCGTGCTTGGCAGCGGCAGCAAAGGCAATGCGATATTGGTCGAAGGTTCCGAAGGTGCGGTGCTGATCGATCAGGGGTTCGGACCGCGGACGATCACCCGACGGCTCAAGTGGGCGGGTCGACGACCCGACGAGATCGGCGCGCTGCTCCTCACGCACGAACACTCCGACCATGCGAACGGCGCGACGGACGCGAGTCGTCGATGGGGATGGCCCGTGTTCGCATCGGCTGGCACATTCTCGGCGCTAACCACGTCGCCGATCGGCTGTCCCGGGAATGCGACGCCGCTGCTAGTCGACGCTGAAACAGCGGTACACGGCTTCGACGTCCAAACCACGCTGGTTCCGCACGACGCGCGCGCGTGCACGGCGTTCGTCTTGACGGATCGACGAAGCGGATATCGCGTCGGCATCGCGCTCGACCTCGGACACGTACCGTCGTCGTTGACCAGGGCATTCACGCATCTGGACCTACTCATTGTCGAATCGAATCACGACGAACAGATGCTCACCAATGGTCCGTATCCCTGGGAGCTCAAGCGACGCATCGGCGGCTCGCTTGGGCATCTCTCGAACGGTGCAGCGGCGGCATTTGCCAGTGGGTGCGTCCATCGTGGACTGCGAGGCGTTGTGCTCGCGCATCTCAGTGAAACGAACAACACGGCTCGGCACGCCCTTTCGAGAACGAGCGCGGCCTTGCGGCGCGCCGGATGGCGGCATGATGCCCTGTGGGCGGCTCACCAGGTGACCGTGTGTGGTCCCCACGGGTGCGGGGACGGAGTCGCGGCCGGACACGTCGCGCAACTGCAATTCGCATTGTGACAACAAACGGGCGCCCACTGTGGGCGCCCGTCGTTGTCGTTCGAACAGTCAACTGCGTGGACTAGTACATCCCGCCCATGCCGCCACCGCCGCCGTGACCGTGGCCACCGCCCGCGGGTTCCGACTTCTCCGTCTTCTCGACGATCAACGCTTCCGTCGTGAGCAACAAGCCCGCGATGGAGGCCGCGTTCTGCAGCGCCGTACGCGTGACCTTGGTCGGGTCGATGACGCCGGCCTGCACGAGGTCTTCGTACACGTCGGTCAACGCGTTGTAGCCGAAGCTCGTTTCCTTCGCCGTGCGGATCTTCTCGACGACGATTGAACCCTCGCCGCCGGCATTCTGCACGATGATGCGGAGCGGCTCCTCGATCGCGCGACGCACGATGTCGACACCGATCTGTTCATCACGCTCGGACACCTTGACGTCCTTGAGCGCGATCTGTGCACGAATCAGCGCCACACCGCCGCCGGGGACGATGCCCACTTCAACCGCCGCACGCGTTGCATGCAACGCGTCTTCGACACGGGCCTTCTTTTCCTTCATCTCGGCTTCCGTCGCCGCGCCCACGTTGATTACGGCAACGCCACCGGCGAGCTTGGCGAGACGTTCCTGCAGCTTCTCACGATCATAATCCGACGTGCTCTTGTCGATCGCTCCGCGGATTTCCTTGACACGACCTTCAATGTCCTTGGTGTCGCCGCCGCCATCGATGATGGTGGTGTTATCCTTGTCGATAATGATGCGCTTGGCCGTCCCGAGATCGGTGAGCGTCGCGTTCTCCAGCTTGAACCCGACTTCGTCGGAGATGACCTGGCCCTTCGTCAGTGTCGCGATGTCCTGCAACATCGCCTTGCGACGATCGCCGAAGCCTGGCGCCTTGACCGCGCAAACGCGCAGCGTACCGCGGAGCTTGTTGACCACCAACGTCGCCAACGCTTCACCCTCGATGTCTTCGGCGATGATGAGCAAGGGCTTGCTGAGCTGGGCCACTTTCTCGAGCACCGGGAGCAGATCCTTCATCGACGAAATCTTCTTGTCGTGGATGAGGATCATCGCGCCCTCGAGCGCCACTTCCATCTTCTCGGGATCGGTGACGAAGTACGGCGAGAGATAGCC
This sequence comes from Gemmatimonadaceae bacterium, assembly GCA_031372205.1. Classification (GTDB taxonomy): domain Bacteria; phylum Gemmatimonadota; class Gemmatimonadetes; order Gemmatimonadales; family Gemmatimonadaceae; genus Gemmatimonas. Next base: position 25,384 of record JANMKU010000217.1, read on the forward strand.
GCGATCGAACTGCATACCGTCGACCGTCTCCAGCGTGGTCTCGAGACCCTTGGCCTCTTCGACGGTGATGACACCGTCCTTGCCCACCTTCTCCATCGCTTCGGCAATCAGGTTGCCAATCTCGGGATCGTTGTTCGCCGAGATGCTGCCAACCTGGGCAATCTCCTTCTTGCCACTCGTCGGGACAGAAATGCGCTTCAACTCTTCGACGACGGCTGCCACGGCCTTTTCGATGCCGCGCTTAAGCGCCATCGGATTGGAGCCGGCCGTCACATTCTTGAGTCCTTCACGGAAAATGGCTTGCGCCAACACCGTGGCCGTCGTCGTGCCGTCACCCGCCAGGTCGGACGTCTTCGTCGCGACTTCCTTCACCATCTGCGCGCCCATGTTCTCAATGGGGTCGGCCAGCTCGATTTCCTTGGCGACGGTGACGCCGTCCTTGGTAATCGTCGGCGCGCCAAACTTCTTGTCGATCACGACATTCCGGCCCTTCGGTCCGAGCGTGACCTTCACCGCCTCGGCCAACTGATCGACGCCACGCTTGAGTGCGGCGCGTGCTTCAACGTTAAAATGCAGTTCTTTCGCTGCCATGATTGTCTCTGCGGTTAGTGGTGCGACTTAGGCGAGGACCGCGAGCACATCCGACTCGCGCAGGATGAGCAGCTGCTCACCATCGATCGTGACTTCGGTACCGCTGTACTTCCCATACAGAATCTTGTCACCAACCTTCACGTCCATCGGCACGCGCGTCTCTTTCTCGAAACGGCCTGGCCCAACGGCGACAACTGCACCTTGCTGCGGCTTCTCTTTCGCGGTGTCTGGGATGTACAGCCCACCGCGCATCTGCTCGGTCTCCTCGAGCGGCTTTACGACGACGCGATCGGCGAGCGGCGAAACCTTCGCGGCACTCTTCGTGGCCATAATTGCTGGTCTCCTGCATGTGTGTCAGAGAATCGAACCGAACGGAGTTCGGCTTTAGCACTCACCGGGAACGAGTGCTAACAAGCGAAACCTAAGCCGAGAGCGGCCGAGCGTCAAGCGGGATGGCAGACCGCCGAAATGCTGTAAACGATTACCAATTAAGCGCTTATGAATCGTATTGTGTGCCGCGATGGCACCTCGATATGTCACCATGACCTATGGCACTGACAGACTGGCAGCAGCATGGACGGCGCTTTTCAGGCGCTGCACGGATGTTCGAGCGAGCGCTTAGGTGATCGCACTCGTCCTCGTTTCGCCTACCGCGTCGGCAAATACCATCGACCCAGAACTCACGGACACGGTCGATTTGCCATCGGCACCACGCACGCGCAACGCACCGTCCGCAGCAATGCCAAGCACGATACCGGGTATTGGAGACACGATGCGACGGCCGCGGGCCAGATCATGATCATCCCAGGACTGTAGTTCCGCGGTGCTCAGGTGACCGCTCTGCTGCGCCGCCACGCGGAGTGCTGGAATGAGCGCGGTGAGCAGTGCAGCTCGTGTGACGTTTGGCCCAACACAACTTGCGGTGACTTCGCCAAAAGGCATACGCATGTTCACCCCAATGCCTATGGCCACCCAGTCGATTGTCGCCTCCCGCCAGCGCGCCTCAACAAGAATACCGGCCAACTTTCCCTCAACGAACACGTCGTTGGGCCACTTGAGCCGAATGTGTCCATCGACAAATGGTCCCAGCGCATCGGCGACGGCCATGCCGATGCGCAGCGCCAACACTCCGGACGATGTGGAGTCCGTCGGGCGCTCAAGCAATGTCAACCACAATCCGGCACTTGTCTCTGACGCCCACACCTTGCCGGCCCGTCCTCTGCCGCGCGCCTGGTAGTCCGCCACAACCAGTGTTCCCGCTGGCGCACCTTGCTCCGCCAGTCGGTGCACGGCATCCATCGTGGAATCGGTTGTCGCCAGATGCACCAGTGCAGCGAGTCCAAGCGACGCCGCCGACGGCAAGTCGTCGGACAGCACTATCCGCGCACGTACAGCGCGGCGAATACCGCGGCCGCTACACCGAGACGATACAGTGCAAACACGCCGAAGCTGTGCTTGCTGATGTAGCGCAGCAACACCGTGATCGCGAGCCAACTGCTGATCGCTGCGGCCAGTACGCCGGCGACGAGTGGCGTGGACAATCCTTCGGCCCGCACGGCATGCGGCACTTTCAGTACGACCGCAGCGAAGGTGATCGGCATGCTCATCAAAAAGCTGAATCGCGCCGCACTTGGCCGGTCAAGGTGCAGTGCACGACCAGCGGTAATTGTTGAACCCGATCGCGACACGCCCGGAATGAGCGCGAACACTTGCGCACACCCGACAATGATTGCGTCTCGCATCGTGATCTCTTCGATGTTTCGCACGCGCGCGCTCCATCGGTCTACCGCCCAGAGCAACAGGCCCATGACCGACAGGGTGCACGCGATCAATACCGGCGACCGGAACGTCGACTCGGCATAGTCGTTCAACAGCAGGCCTCCGATGCCGCCCGGGATCGTCGCCACGAGCAGGAAAACCAATCGTTTGTCGTGCACCGTTTCAATACGCCCGGTCCGCGCAATTTTCCATGCCGCAATGCTCATCTCGAGCCACTCGCGGCGGAAATACCAGAACAGCGCGATCAGTGTGCCCAAATGCAATGCGACGTCGAACGCCAATCCCGGGTCCTTCCACCCCAGAAAATATGGCGTCAACGCGAGGTGCGCCGAACTCGAGACTGGCAGCAGCTCCGTCAGTCCTTGCACGACGCCGAGAACAATGGCTTGAAAGACCGTCATCGGGTAGGCGATGCAGAAATGGTACGTAGGTACAGGGCTTCATACTGCGCAACAACGCTGTCCTGCGAAAACCGACGACGTGCGTCAGCCGCCGCAGCATCACTCATCGTCTGCCAGCGTGCCGGGTCTGCAAGGAGTGCGATACCGGCGTCCGCGAGGGCATCCGTGTCGCCGACGTCGTGCAGGAATCCGGTGACGCCGTGCGTCACAACTTCCGGCAACCCTCCCGCGCGATAGCCCAGCACCGGCACGCCGCACGCGAGTGCTTCAAGCGCACTCAGTCCGAACGACTCCTTGTCGCTGGTCAACAGGAACAGGTCCGCACCGGCGAGCAACGCAGCAATCGCATCGATCTTTCCCAGGAACATGACGCCATCACTCACCCCGAGATCGCGTGCTTCTGCCTCCGCCTCGACGCGGTCCGGGCCGTCGCCAACCATCAACAAGATCGATGGAATCCGCGCGTTCACTTTGGCGTATGTGCGCACCACGTCGCGCACCCGCTTGACGGGGCGGAAGTTGGAGATGTGCATCAGCACCTTGCGACCAGCGATCACGTCGGCCGGTACAGGGAACGTGTGCGCCGCACGATCGAACGCTGCGGGATCGATAAAGTTATGAATGACTTGCACGTCACAGCCCACACAGCCGAACGCGCGGTAGGTCTCTTCGCGGAGGTACTCGGACACCGCGGTGACTGAGTCGGAGCGCTCAATCGAGAACCGCGTAATGGTAAAGAAAGAACGCTCCTGCCCGACGACTGTGATGTCTGTGCCGTGCAATGTGGTGACCACTTTGACATCACCTGCACCCTCGCGCAACATCTCGCGCGCGATCCATGCGCTGGTCGCGTGCGGTATCGCGTAGTGACAATGCAGGATATCCAACTGGTGCTCACGCACGACCTCGTGCATGCGCACCGCCAGCGCGAGATCGTACGGAGGGTACTCGAAGAGCGGATAGCGACCAACGTCGACTTCGTGAAACCAGACACGCGGCAAAAAGCTCGGCAGCCGGAAGGGCTGTTGGTAGGTGATGAAGTGCACCTCGTGCCCGCGCGCGGCGAGCGCGATACCAAGTTCGGTGGCCACGGCCCCCGAGCCGCCGTAGGTGGGATAGCACGTAATCCCGATTTTCACGATTCGTCGACCTCGCCTTGGTCGTACCAATCCAACACGCGGCGGAAGGCGTCGGATGCATCCGGATTTAATTCGGTCACAGGACCTTCATGCAGTTGGTGTCGAAACCACGTGCGCTGACGCTTCGCATACTGGCGCGTCTCGATGATCACTCGCTCAATCGCCGTGCCCACGTCGAGTCGCCCCTCCACGTAGTCGAGAATGGTGCCGTACCCAGATGCCTTCCACGCACGCGCATCGGGCGATACGCGCCTCCGAAGTGCAGCCACCTCATCGATCCAGCCCGACGCGACCATCATCGTGACACGTACGCGAATCCGTTCCGCCAGAACTGGCCCCGGATCAATGAGAAGATAGCGGGCGGGCCGACGCGGTGCCTTCGGCGTCGCATGAAACGCGCTCAGTCGTAGCCCCGACAGCAGCGCCGTCTCGATTGCTCGCACGCGTTGTGTTTTGCCAAGATCCGCGCGCACCGGATCCAGCGCGCGACACCAGCGCTCGAGCTCCGCACCGTCGAGCAGGTCGAGCCAACGCAGGAGGGCTGCCCGGCGCGTGGGGTCAGCGCGCGGCACATCGTCCAAGGGTGACAGCAAGGCGCGAATGTAGAACCCCGTGCCACCCACGATCAACGGTGGTCGTTGCTGCACCGTGGCCTGCTCACTCCACGCGGCGGCGTCTGTCGCCCATGCATGCGCCGAATATTCTTCCGTCGGTGCCACGACATCGATGCCGTAGTGCGGCACACACGCGCGATCGGCCACACTGGGCTTGGCCGTCCCCACGTCAAAGCCCTGAAACAGCTGGCGAGAATCCGCACTGATGATCGACAACGATCGCGCTTCCGCGAGTTGCATGGCGAGGGCAGACTTTCCCGCCGCCGTCGGGCCCACGATCACCATCGGCATCAGGTCCGACCAAAGCGTCGGTCCAATTCGTCCCACGACAGCCGCACGATCGTTGACCGACCATGTACGTCGTGTGCAGGGAGACGGGTGTCGGCGAGTGACAGATACAGCGCGCGCATCTCGCCCGCGGACAAAGCGTCACCCGCCTTAATCGCCGCCTTGCACGCGAACGTCGCGCCGAGTCGTTCGTGTCGCTTCGCCTCGCTATTCGATCGATCGCCGGCGAGTGCGGCGAGTGTTTCCCGCAGACATCGCTCCGCATCAAACCGCGGATGCGGCATCGGCACCGCGTGCACCAGCAGCGAGTGCCCGCCGAATCCTTCGATCTCAAAGCCCAGCGCGTCGAACGCCGTTCGATGCGATTCGAACGCCTCGGCTTCGTCGGGTCCAAGATGGAGCGTCATGGGAAACAGCAACCGCTGTGCAGGCGCCTCACCTCGCTCCAGCACTCCAAGAAACCGCTCGTAGAGTACACGCTCGTGCGCCGAGTGCTGATCGATGAGCACGACACCCTCCTCGTGCTCAAACATCAAATACATGCGTCGCAGCTGCACCAGTGGCGGGACGATGATCGGCTCGCTCGCTGGCGCCGCTGCGTTCGGGTCAGCCGCCATCCCATGTCTTGGTCGCTCGGCGTCGGTGACCGGATCAGCCGACGCGAACAAACCATCCCGTGCCGTGGGCACCCGAAGTTCGGCGACATCGATCGAACCGCCACCGATGTCCGTTCCAACTGGTGAGCGCGGCGACCAGCTGCGCCATCCAATCCCTGCACTCGCATCGAAGTTGCCTAGACTCCGTCGCACGGCAGCTTCGACCGCGCGTTCAACTGGCCATCGATCGCGCAGACGCACCTCGGATTTCGCCGGATGCACATTCACATCAACGTCGTTCGCCGGAACACGGATGTGCAGCACCATCGAAGGTCGAACACCCGCGGGCAGCGTTGATCGATACGCGGCTTCCGCGGCCCGGACAATGCCGTGATCACGCACAGCGCGTCCGTTGATCATGATGAGGATGCGCCGTGTCGCGGTGCCGGCGTCTGCAGGTCGCTCCACCAATCCCGACACGTGCACCGGACCCTGCACATCATCGGCGTCAACAAACCGATCCATGTCACGGTGTCCCCAGACGGCGGCAAGCCTCGCGCGCAACGAATCCGCTCGGGGCAAATCGAGCGCGACCTTGCCGTCGTGTCGCAACGTGAAGTGCGCGTCGCGACGGAGTGCGCCGATTGTTTGCACCATCTCGAGCGTACTGCGCCATTCGGCGCGCGCGCTGCGCAAGAACTTCAATCGGGCCGGCGTGTTGTAAAACAATCGCCCGACGGAGACCGTCGTTCCCTGACGACGTGCGATCGATCGCGTGTCCCGTACCGCGCCAGCCGCCGCGCGCACCAACGTGCCGGTGCCGTCTTCAGGAGCTGTCTCAATCTCCATCTCGGAAACGGACGCGATGGCCGGCAATGCTTCGCCCCGAAATCCGTAGCTGCGTACTCCGACGAGTTGATCAGCCGACGTGATCTTGGACGTCGCATGGCGTTCAAGGGCGAGCACGGCATCGCCGGCCACCATGCCGCTTCCATTGTCGGCCACCCTGATGAGCGCGCGCCCGCCGTCTTCAATCGTGATGTCCACCGACGTGGCGCCGGCATCCAAGGCATTCTCTACCAGCTCCTTGACCACCGACGACGGCCGCTCGACCACCTCGCCAGCAGCAATCTGATCGGCGACAGCGCTTGCAAGAATCGCAATCACTCCCATCGGCGCACCTATTCGGACCGCGACGTTTCGGACAACGCGACGAGCCGTATCGCCGGAACCCAACCTACACGCCCATCGGAGTGACGCACGTGCTGCCACGCATCGCGGCGCTCGATCAGTTGCACGACATCGCCCGTGCTGACTCCCCCCATGGCATCGGCGTCCGTGCCCGGCGCGACATGCATTGTTTCCGGACGCACAATGATGGCAAGTCCGCTGAGGCCGAGCGCGCTTCGACCCCATAGGGCGACACCCACCGCGGTCATCGCGACGACACCCAGCGTAACTGCCCCGACGCGCAGCACCCGATCCCACCGACGTGTTGCCTCACGCATTCGGCGTCGACGGTAGGCGGCAAACAAGCACCAGGCCAACACCCACGAGGCGACGGCGATTGCTTGCACCATTGGCACCGGGATCGCCGGTACGTCAGCGAAGCCGCCACGCGCGCCGGCGGGAAGCAACGCGAGTCGCTCGTGTAGATCCGCCGCCATCGGGTCGAGACGGGCGGCTCGCTGCCAGCCCATGACGGCTTCCACCGTGTCGCCATTGGCCCAGGCGGCCGTGCCCCAATTCGCGAGGATGCCAACGTCGCCAGGCTGCTCGCGCGCGAGATCCGCGAAGCGACTCGACGCTTCTGAGAAACGGCGGGCCAGATAGGCGTCGGACGCCAGCGTAAAGGCGGCGGCGATTGTGCCGTTCCGATTTGACGCTCCAACACTCGATCGCGCGGGTGTGGTCAAGTCCGGCACCGCCGCCGACTGTGCTGCAACCTCATGCGACGACACCAATGCCGTGCAGACGCACAGTGCCGAGCCAAAGAGGACAGCGCGACGGGCTACCGGAATCGCGCGACCGCTGCGAACCGCCTCTTTGTCGACCAAGGCGAGGAGCACCGTCGCTGTATCAGCGAACGGCGTCGTGGGCTCGGACGCGATGACGGACCCAGCGAAGCCTCGTTGGTCGAGTTCGTCGAAGAATGCCATCACGCGCCGTGTAGTTGCCCGGCTGACACCGCGTCGCCGCAACACGCGCTCAAGCTCTCGGTGCGCAACGATCTGATGGGCGGGAACCGCGAGGCGCGATGCCAGCAGGGCGTGCAAGACTCGGCGTGTGCCCCGCGCCGCGGTCGCATGATGGTCCTCACCCGCGGTTGCTTCCAACGCGCGCAATGATGCAAGTGTTGCCGGCACGATAGGCGTGGGTCGCGGCGCGCGGCGCGGCAACGACAGCAGCACGGCCACGATTGGCGCAACCAGCCACAGCGCGAGTACGCCGAGCAGAGAGTTCTGACTGAGCAACTCGAGACCAAATAACGGCGGAGTTGCACCACCGCGAGCGCGAAGCGGCAGCAAGACCACACTCTCGCCGATCTCGTCGACCGCCAGTACGCCAGCGCCCACAACGAGCGGCGTTGGCTTCGTCTCGGCGATGCTGTACTGCTTGAGGTACGGATCGAAATAATCGTATCGCAGCACGGGCAACACGACGTTCCCGTCCTGGGTCGGTGTCAGAATCCAATCGAACTCTTTGGCGCCGCGGACGAGGGGTCCGGACGTGTCCACCGCAACGCGTTCGCTCCCCGGCACCGCGCTCGCCCATTCGATCTCCACGCTCGGCCGCGGAAGCAACTTGACATTGCCGATGCCCTGCAATCGCAGCGTCAGTACGAGGGGATCACCAACGCGTGCCGTCGTGGCACTGAGGTGTGCGACGGCCCGGAG
>JANMKU010000271.1:0-5767 GCA_031372205.1 Gemmatimonadaceae bacterium
GGCAAAATCAGCGACGTTGCGCGTTGCGACGGTGAGGCCATGCACCTTGGCGATCCAGCCAGTCCTCGATGTCTGCCGCCTTCTCGGCATCCTGCTCCCGGGTCAACTCCATGCCGGCCTGAATCTCGCCGAGCGTTACGGTGGCAAGATGCAGGCTCGCGTCGTCCACCGACTTGAGCCACGCCAAAACCGCGCCGTGTGGCCGAGGTTTGCGCGGCGTCCTCGCTCTTTGGTTGACACCACTCTGAGGCCATTCATGCATCGTTGGACCCTCGCGCTTGTCTGCGTCGCTATTGTGTCACCAGGACAGGGAAGCACGTCGACGATGCGGCCAACCGCAGCATTCGTGTTGCCGCGACAGGATGCCGCGAGCGCGCGTGCCACGAATGCGTCGACGGGCGACAGCGGCGTAATTCGCGTGCACCTCTTGGGCCACGCGATCGGCAGCGAACGTTATGTCATGCACGGGACTGCAACGGGATTCGCCGTGGCGGACACGTTCGCGTTTACCGATCGCGGCGGACGCGTGCAGCTGGTCTCCTCGTTGCAACTGTCGCGCACCCTCGGCACGATGCACGTGCGCGCGCTGGGGCAGACGTATCGTTTTGTGAACGTCGACGCCGACGTGACGATGAACGGCGCACAGATGCGCGTGGCAAGCTTTGGCGACACGATCACGATGGCCACACCTCGCGCGTTCTTCGCGGTGACGGGATATGCCCCGTTGCACGCGCAGGCGCTCCTTGTACGCTATTGGCAAACGCACGGTCGGCCAACAACAATTGCGACCGCCCCGGGCACTCCGCTGGCAGCAGTGTCGATTGTTGACCTTGGCGTCGCGCGTCTGACGATGCCAGGCAGTGAACGCATCACACTGCATCGCTTTTCGATCGATGGCGTTGCCTGGGGCAGAGAAATCCTGTATCTCGACAACGCGTCGCGTTTCGCGGCGTTGGTCACCCGCGCGAACTTGCTGCCCCTCGAAGGGGTTCGCGAAGACCTGGCGTTGCGCTATCCGTCGCTGCACGGCGCGATCGTGGCCGACGCCGCGGAGGCCGCGAACGCGGCGATGGCACGCAACGCAACGTCCGTACCCTTAGTGGCCACGCGCACGTTTGCGCTCGTCGGCGCTCGCATCGTTGACGGAACCATGCGCGCGCCGATTGAAGACGGCACGATCGTTGTCCGCGACGGTCGCATCGCGGCGATAGGGTCGCGCACCCAGGTAACCGTACCGACGGGCGTGCGCGTGATCAATACGCGCGGCACAACGATCATTCCCGGACTGTGGGATATGCACGCGCACATGGCGCTACCGGAGTGGGGCGCGGCATATCTCGGCGTCGGCGTGACCACGGCGCGCGACATGGGTGGCGAGCAAACGTTTCTGACGGCATTCCGTGACGCGACTGCGTCTGGTCGTGTGCCTGGACCACAGGTGTTGCTCGCTGGTCTGGTGGACGGCAGCGGGGCAGACGCGTTCGGCACGGTGTATGCGGACACACCAGCGCAGGGTCGCGCGGTCGTCGAGTCGTACCACGCCGCGGGGTTTGAGCAAATGAAGTTGTACACGCTCATCAAACCGGATGTGGCTGGGGCAATCATCCGTCGCGCGCATGAACTTGGCATGACAGTCACCGGGCATGTGCCACGCGCAATGACACTGGCGAGCATGGTGGACTCGGGCATCGACAACGTGGCACATCTTCCACTGCGCGGCGACATCGCGAGTGCGACGGTCACCCAGCAAATCGCCATGCTCGCTGCCAAACATGTTGTCGTCGATCCCACCGTCTCATGGGGGGAGCTGCTCGGACACGCCAACCAAACCGCGCTGACAGAATTTCAGCCGGGATTCGCCGAAGCGCCGTGGCCGTTGCTCGCGTCGTACGGCAGTGTGCGGAACGCTGCGGACTCGGCGAGCGCGAATCGCTCCCTGCGTTCGCAGCTTGCGATGATCAAAGCGATGCATGACGCTGGTGTACGCATTGTCGCCGGCACCGACTACGGACTGCCGGGCTTTAGCCTCCTGCGCGAACTCGAGTTGTACGTGCGCGCTGGCCTGTCACCGCTCGAAGCGATTCGCGCCGCGACGGTGGTGCCCTCGGAGGTAGTGAACCTGAGTCATGACGTGGGCACGCTCGACGTTGGCAAGCGTGCGGATCTTGTGGTGCTGGACGCCGATCCACTTGCAGACATTCGCAATCTGCGTACGGGACGGTGGGTGGTGAGCAACGGGCGAATGTGGGACATGGTCGCGTTGCGACGGTTGGTGCACTTCCAGACAGCGTCAAAACCGCACTGACGATTTCGAGGGTGGCCGCGAACTGCTGGTCATCACCCCTGGATCAGGAGGATACCCTGACAGAACACGACCAATTCTGAAATCAGTCGCGCGCCCCGGGCTGTGGTGACGAGACGGTGAATCGAAATCCGTCGGGGTCGCGAATCCGGAACGCGCGCGCGCCCCACGGCGTGCTGAATGGTGCGGCATCGAGTACACCGCCGTTCGCCTGGGCGCGAGTCGCCACACCATCGATGTCCTCCGTCGTGGTGATTTGGAGCGAGAATCCCACGCCCTTTGGTCGATCGACTCCCTGGGCACCATTCTCCTGCGTGAGCAACAGGCGCACTGCACCAGCGCGGAGCGAGATCGCGACAACCTGCGCCTCGCGCTCGTGCGTGCGGTCGATCGTGAATCCGAGCACATCGCGGTACCACGCGGCGCTCGCGTGCACGTCATTTACGGTGAGGGCGGCGGCGAGCTCCGACGCCATCAATCCTGCATCACTGCGCGGTGTTTCGTTGTGTTGCATGACGTCCTCGTTGGTGTCGATGGCGGGTCCGTCAACCGACGGACACAAAAAAACCCTCCTCGTCAGCACGCATGCGACGGGAGAGCGGCAACGGCACGGACGCGTTGTCGACTACATGAAGTCCCGTCGCTGCAGAAGCGGTGTAGGAGTTGCCATGTCGCCTCCTGGTGTTGGGGGAAATGCGTAAGTGCCGCGGGCGTCGCAACACGCGTCGGCAACATGCGAAGCGGTGCGAACCATGTCAAGCCGATGATGTTGCGCAGGAGTACGTCGTCGTTTGAAGTCGTCGGCGAGACGGTAGCGCGAGGGGAAGCGGCCACCGTACAATCGATGACATGACAACGCGGAACCCTTGACGGTATGGACCCGCACGGAAGTCTGCGCGGAACGTGCCCGTGGATTTCGCATATTTGACCGTTCGGCCATCCCGCACCCCAACGTCCGGTTCCGAGCCATGGTTCGTGCATTCCTGCTGCGCCTGTCGAGACCCGAGTGGGCGTCGTGAGGGATAAGTACACGCTGGAGATCGGCTTTCTCGTGCTGGTGATCGCGCTCAGCCTGGTCGGATTCTCAAGCCTCTATACCGGCGAACAGACCGGGGCCCGACCCGTACCAGTCCCTGCACATCATCACGAGCCTGTCCTGGCTCCTGCTGCTGCTGTCCGTGCATTCGGCAGCGAAGGACGCCGTGGTAGGCAAGGCGGACGTGCTGCTGGTCCAGAACGTCTTGGTCACCCTGGAAATGGCGCTGCTGGTGTTCCTCGCGTTCCTCCTGAGACAGAACCGAAGCGTCCACGGATCGCTGTTGATGAGCACTTCGTTGCTATTCATGGGGATCGCCCTGTTCTTCACCCTCATCAGCTACGCCACCGTGCGATTTTCGTCTTGCTCGCGTTTTGTTTGACTCGCTCGCAGGTTACCCAGAGGGTTTAGCGGCGAGATCAAACACGAGAGGAACGATGGCGAAGATTACCGGAATCGGCGGCGTGTTTTTCAAGACCACCGGCGACAGCAAGGCACTGGCCGCGTGGTACAAGACGCATTTAGGCCTACCGCTGGAAGACTTTGGCGGCGCTATCCTCAGATGGCCGGACGACACGGCCGAGGACCGAGGCCTCACGGTGTGGCACGTCGCGGCGAAAGACAGCAAGTGGTTCAGTCCAAGCACGTCGTCGTTCATGATCAACTACCGCGTCGACAATCTTGGTGAACTGCTGGAGCAGCTGCGTGCCGGCGGAGTGGCAATTATCCAGGGACCTGAATCGCACGAGAACGGCAAGTTTGCATGGATCATGGACCCAGACGACAACAAGATCGAGCTCTGGGAGCCGAAAGTGTGGGACGACAAGAACAAGGAGGCCTGAGCGCGCCTCGTATCTACGAAACACGAAGTTGGGAATCGCGTACGGGTCGGCATGCGTCGTCCCCGAGTGTCCGGTACTCTGCTGCGAGCGACTATTGCGCTTCTGCTGCTGTGTGGTTCCGCGTGCACATCGCGCGCGCCGGTCGACCACACCGAACGCGTTGCGCGAAGCGCCCATTTCAGATTCGACTACTACGGACTTGATACAAGCTCGGTGCAGCGGTTAATGCGTCACATGGAGAGCAATCGGGTGCGTGTCATGCGCGACCTGCAGGTGGATTCGATGCCCATGGTGCACATCCTGATGCACACCGACAGCAGCTTCGACGCGCGCTGGGGATCGATCATCAAGCGGAGCGGTGTTGGATTTCAGGTGCAGGGATTGTCCAACGGCGTCAACGAAGTGCACGTGTTTGGACCGTGGGCGATTGTTCACGATGACGCGCTGCGCGCGGTGGTGCTGCACGAGTTCGCGCACGCGGTGACGTTGCAGTTTGCCTTACAGCACGGTGACAGTTCGCATCTCGTGGCCCCCGGAACCCAGCCGACCGCCGCGCACGCGAACGATCGCTGGTTGAGCGAGGCGATCGCGCTCTATGAGGCGGGGCAGAGCACCGATGTCAACTGGGTACGACGCCTGCGCAACGGCGACTATCCGACGCTGTCGGAATTGAGCGACCCGACCAACAGCCTGATTTATGGTGTGGGGTACCGGTTGGTGGAGTACGTACGTCTGAAATGGGGCCCGGACGGCGTCAGTCGGCTGATCCGTGCACACGGGGATCCGCAACAAGGCCTTGGCGTCTCGGCCAGCACGTTCGAAAATGATTGGTACGACTGGATCGTCGGGCGATACCTGATCCTGTCGCCCAAGTTGTTCGGATCGAGCCGGTATAGCCGCCGCGTTCACTGAGTCGCCGGCGTTTTACCAACCATTGCCCGGACCGAACCGATGCAGACGATCGTGCTTGTGCGGCATGCGACGGCCACCGGTCAAGATACGAATGCATCACTGACGATCGAGGGGCAACGCCAAGCGCGCATGCTGGCTGATCTCCTGTTGCAATTCCAAATCCAGCGCGTGATCTCGAGTCCGTTCGTTCGCGCCATCGAATCAATCGAACCGTTCTGTCGCCGTGCGGGTCTTCGTTTGGAGGCGGATGATCGGTTGGTCGAGCGGGTACTCGGCGCTCGAGACCTTCCGGACTGGCGCGAGCACCTTCGCCGGTCATTCGATGATCTGGACTATTGTTTGGACGGCGGGGAATCCTCTCGAACAGCACAGGATCGCGGCACCTCGGCCGTTCGAGCGGCATTGGCAACGGGTGAGTGCTGCGTGTTGGTCACGCACGGAAATCTGCTGGCGCTGATTCTGAAATCAATCGATGCAACGGCTGGATTCGACTTGTGGTCGACGCTCTCGAACCCCGATGCATTCGTGCTGCACATTGATGACGGAGGACCAACAGGCTTCAGCCGAATTTGGACGTGAACAGTCGAGTGAGCGACGTCATCGCGTGCATCGCATGACCACGCCAAATTCGATCAGGACTCCTGGGAATAGTTGTGGTCGACGACGCTGCGCGAC
>JANMKU010000274.1:0-2065 GCA_031372205.1 Gemmatimonadaceae bacterium
CCGCGCGCCATCGCAATGCTCGGCCCAACAGGACCGCATACCAGCGTCGCATGCGTGGCCACGTTCGCTCGCGCTGCGACGCACCGGCACCAAGCGCTGGCACCACGATGAGCGCCGTGAAGACACTCCAGGCCAGCGCCAGCACAAATGCCGCAGCAAATGGCACAAACGCGGCGCGCGCATTGCCCTGCAGATAGAGAAAGGGGAAGAGCACCACCCCAGTCGTAAGCGTGCTGCCAATCACGGCGGGTGTGATCTGCCACGTGGCGGCCGCACGACCATCTGGCGTGTCGGGCGCGGTGCGCAACCGCTGCACTACCACCAGCGAGTTTTGTACCAACACGCCGACGCCCATGCAGAGGCCCGCCAGCGTGAGCAGGTTGGCGGGAATGCTGAAGATGTACAATGACAGTGCGGTGGCGGAGATCGCGACCGCAGTGCTGCCCATGACCAGGGCGACGGCACGCCAGCGGCGCAGCATGACGGTGAGCACCAGCACCACGGCGCCAAAGGCAATCGCGCCGCGCCTGGAGAGGTCGGTCAGTTCTGCGGCCAGATCTTCGCTCTGATCATTGGCGATGCGCAGCCGTACGGCGGGCGGCAACGTGGGTACAATCGCGGCGATGACCTCGCGCGTGCGGGCCGCAGTTTTGATGGCGTCAGCACCGGGTAGTCGAGTGATTTGTGCCGCGACGGCCGGCGCGCCGTTGATACGAAAGAACGAACCGCGCGCGTCTTCTTCGGCGCGCACCGTCGCCAGATCGCCCAAGCGGAAAATGCGACCCGCGGGGCCACGAACGGGTATCGCTTTGAGGTCGTCGAGCGCATTGGGCTGGTCGCGCAACACCACGTTCCGCACAGTGGCCGATCCTGCAGACGCTGCGCCAGCGCCACCGCGCGAGAGCACACCCAGCGCCTGGACCACGCGCGCGCCACGCAACGCCTCCGACAACAATTCCGGCGACATGCCCAATCGGCGCAGCAACACGGCGTCGTACGCGACCGATACACCAGGTTCGCTCCCGCCCTGCACTTGCACCGCCGCTACGCCAGGCACCGCGCTGAGCTTTGGCGACACGCGGTCTGTGAGCAATTGCTGCAGTGCGCCCGCGGTGTACGGCCCAGACACGGACAGCGACAGCAGCGGCGCCTCTTCCAACCCTACTGGCACATAGTTCGTCACGCTTGGCCCGCCAACACCCGGTGGCATTTCGGCGCGCAACAGTTCAATGCGTTCGAGAATCGCCAGTCGCGTCATCTGCACGTCCGCCTTTTCGTCCAGTTCCACCGTGAGCGAGGAAACGTTGTCGTTGGACGTACTGCTCACGCGACGAACTCCGCGCACACCCTGCACCGCCGCTTCAAGGGGCGACGTGAGATACGTCTCGATCACCTCCGGTGACGCGCCGAACAGACTCGCGTACACCTGCAGCCGCGGCAACTCGACGGTGGTGCGCGTAGCCAGCGGCAGTCGGGTAAACGAAATCGCCCCGGCGACCAGCAACGCCACGCACAGCGCCCAGATCACCGCCGGCCGATGCACCGCGAACCGAATCACACGCCTGCCATCGGTGCGCGCGCCGCATCGCGGGCAAGTCGCGCCGTGGTCCGCGATTCTGTGCGTCGCTCAAGCACCGCGTACGCCGCCGGCAGCAAGAAGAACGTCACCGCCAACGCGCTGATCGACCCGCCAATAATTCCTGCCGCCAGCGGCTGATACAACGCGCCACCACTGCCCCACCCAAACACCAGCGGCAACACACCGGTCACCGTCGTGATGCTCGTCATCGCGATGGCGCGCAAGCGCTGTCGTCCACCAAGCAGAATGGCTTCGTCGACCGAATGCCCCTCGTCACGAAATTTGCGAATCGCATCGAGTTTGACCACGGCTTCGTTGTCCGCCATACCGATCATCACCACAATGCCAATCAGGGACACGGCGTTGAGCGACTGCCCGGTCATCCACAAGAAAATCACCGCGCCAGCGCCAGCCAGTGGCACGGTGAGCATCACCACCAATGGAATGGTGAAGCTCGCAAACTCCCCGGCCAACACGAGAAACATC
>JANMKU010000435.1:0-2464 GCA_031372205.1 Gemmatimonadaceae bacterium
GCGCGGTGACAACCTCACGGATGCGGTCGTGATAGGTCTCCACTTCATCGTCCGCTGAGACGCCGGTCGACCGGATCAGTCGCTCGTGGCGCAGCACGGCGATCATGCGCGGGTCGCGCGCTGCGGTGTCGATCGCATCACGGCAATACACGTTGCGCACCGGCCGACCAGCGATCGCAACAATTTCAAGCAACGAGCGCGCGGCGGACGGCAGCCTCGATACGCGCGACCACAGCACTTCATCCAGATCGAATGCACGCTGCGCGTCGCCGCGCATCCACTCAGGATGGGCGTTGGCGTATCGTGCGAGTTCGCCGATGAAAAACGGGTTGCCCCCCGACTCCTGCACAATGCGTTGCGCGGCGTTGGCGTCGCCGCTGGCCGCCAGCAGCGCGCGCGTCATTGTCATGGCAGCTTGCTCGCCGAGTGGCTCGACGGACACCTCGGGGGGCACCAGCGGCTGACGCGCCGCGAGGAGTGCCGCTTTGAGCGCGAGCAGACAGGGACTCGACTCCCGATACTCCGCCCGAAACGCCGCGATAAACAGCGCGCGCATCGGCGCATCGTCGCGCGCGTCGAGCAGACTCGCCAGCAGCTCCGCGCTGTCCACATCGCCCCACTGCAAGTCGTCGATGGCGATGACGAGATGTGTCCGCGCGCCCACGTTCGCCAGCAGTGTTCGCAGCGCGCGAAAACCCCGTCGGCGCAGCTCGCGCGGATCAGGCACCACCAGTGCGTCCACGTTGGCATCAGCAATCGCGCGAACCCGTTCGAGTACGGGAAAGACGCGCACCAGTGCGCCAACATCGGGCGGCATGAGCTGCTGCACTTCGTCGCGTGACGAGCGCATGAGCCACCGCGTGAGCGCATCAATGATGGTGTCAATCGCCTTAAACGGCACCGATTCCTGCTCGTAGCATCGCCCCGACAGGATCACCGTCTCGGCGTCTGTCCGTTGCTGCGCGAGGAAGTGCTGCAAGAGCGCACTCTTGCCGGCGCCCGACCGACCGTGCACGTACACCACACCAGTGGCACCAGCGCTCACCGCTGCCGCGCTTCGTTGCAGCACCGCCAACTCAGCGGCACGGCCAACAAATACCGACGTCACCTGCGCCGCGCTCGCGAGCGCGACGTGGTCGCCCGCCTCCCCGCCAAGCCGTTCCAGGAGTTCCGCTCCGGTCGCCCGCTCTGCAGCGTCACCACGCAACAGTTCCGTACACAGTTCGGCGAGATCTGGCGGCACGCCCTCGACCACATCGGCCGGCGCGTCGTACGTGCCCGTCATCTTGGCGAACAACACTTGCCGCAAGTTGCTGCCGAATGGCAAGCGCCCGGTGAGGGCCTCGTAGAGCATGACACCAACAGCGTACCAGTCGCTGGCGGAGCGCAGCAATTCACCGCCGAGTTGCTCAGGCGCCATGTACGCCAGCGTTCCCGCGCTATGCTCGGCGGTGGAGAGTTGCTCGAGTGCGTCGACCGTCAGACCAAAATCCAGAATCGATACATGGCCACTGGTACGAACGAGCACGTTCGACGGCTTGAGGTCGCGGTGCAGCAGTCCGAACTGGTGCAGAGCACTGACACCGACGGCGACTTGTCGCAGCACATTCCGCAACCGGTCTTCGTCGACCAACGCCGAGAACGCTGGCCGTGCATGCATCGCCAGTACGGCGTCCACATCGCGACCGTCGCGCACCCAGGACAGCAAGTCCTGCCCCGGCACCAGCTCCATGGTGAAGAACCACTGATTGCTGTCGGCAATCAGTTCATACGGCGAGACCAAATTCGGATGTACAATTTCCGAAAGGGCACGGAACTCGCGCTTGAAGCCAAGCAGTGCATCGGCATCAGCCTTCGGCAAGAGTTTAAGCGCGACGTGCGCACCGGTCGCGTTTTCCACCGCTTCGTAGACCACGCCCATGCCACCGCGGCCGACCTCGCGCACCAGCGTGAAACGGGCGCTCTCGAACGTCTCGTCAGGTGCGCGAATCACGGGGAATGCGCGAACAGTGTCACGACCGTCGCGTAGTCAACGATCAAACTCCACCACAAGACTCGAGGGAAATGGACCATCAACTTGCAACGTGCCCTCCACGCCGGGCGCGCGTCGCAGATTCTCCATCCGCAACACGGCCTGCACCATACGCGGAATCTGCACCGCATTGATGTAGCGACCAAAGCACGTGTGGAGTCCAAAACCAAAGTGCAGATACTCCGGCAACGGGCGATCGATGCTGAAGGTGCTCGGCGACGGCACCCGGTCCCCGTCGAATGAGGCTGACTGCAGCGCTACCAGCACGTTCCGGCCAGCGGGGATCATCGTCTCGCGCGACGTGCCACCAGCGACAATGAAGTCCTGACTCGCAATACGGAATACGCCCGGCCCGAGAGGATTGAAACGCACGGCTTCAAACACATAGCGCGTCACGAGATCGATGTCACCCGCGCGCGCTGCCGCCTGCGC
>JANMKU010000362.1:0-4815 GCA_031372205.1 Gemmatimonadaceae bacterium
TCTCCTCAAGCGCCGCCGCGACATTGGCACCTGGACGAATGGCCGGGAAAATGCGCTGCACATAACCGATGTAACGCACAGTCACGGTGTAACTGCCGTCGGGCAGATTGACGACGCGAAATACACCGTCGGCACCGGAAATGGCGCCATACGCCTGACCGCCAGCGGCCTGCGCCTGCACTTGTGCGTTTTCCAGTGGTCGACCGCTGACGGCTTCCGTCACCTTACCGGTAATCACGCCGGCCTGGGCCGCGAGTCGCTCGGCCCCGGCGGAAAACGCGCAGGTGGCGAGCAATGCGGTCAGGAAAGAACGACGGACGCGAAACATAGACATCGCACACCTCGGGTGGGCTGAAGAGGTTCGTCGGGTCGTGCGGGCTCGTCAGGTACGACGCGAACCGGTGGCAGGAAATAGTTATGCATATGTTCGTCGAACGACCACACCTCGTCAATACGCCATCAAATACTCAAGAACGTGTCGATCCGCCGCGCATCCGGCGACACCGCATCCCCTAGAGCCGTGCGCTAGTCAGACCCGCAGATGCGATCCAAATCCTGCGCCCCGACCAGCACTTCGCGCGGACGCGCTGCCCCCTCCGACGGTGAAAGCACCCCCGCCTCCTCGAGCTGATCGATAATGCGGGCAGCGCGACCGTACCCCACTTTCAAGCGACGCTGCAGCAACGACGTCGACCCCTGGCGATGCTGAATGACAACTTCCGCAGCCTCGCGAAACCGTGCGTCGCGGTCGCCGATCGCCGCATCGGTGTCATCATCGCCTGCCGCACGTGCCTCGTGCGCCTTGACGACCTGCAGGATGTCCGTCTCCTTCTGGACTGTTCCGTCAGCGCGTTCGGCGTCACGACGACTGCTCGCGTCGCGATACCACCCCAACAGTCGTTCTGTTTCTTCGCTCGAGAGGTACGCACCTTGAAGCCGCGCCGCTTCAGACTTGCCCGGTGGGATAAAGAGCATGTCGCCGTTGCCCAATAGCGATTCTGCGCCAGCGCCATCGATAATGGTACGACTGTCGATTTGCGATGCGACGCGAAAGGCGATCCGACAGGGAAAGTTCGCTTTGATAAGTCCTGTGATCACGTTGACGCTTGGACGCTGCGTCGCCAGAATCAAATGGATTCCAATCGCGCGCGCCTTTTGCGCCAGCATAGCAATTGGTGTTTCCACTTCGCCCTGCACCGTCATCATCAAGTCGGCCATTTCATCGATGACCACCACGATGTACGGCAGAATTCCGCCGGCGTAGGTACGGTCTTCAAACGCGGTGTCTGGACTTTTCGGACGCTGTGGTGGCGGCCCTTCCCCGGACTCGGATTGCTGCACCCGCCGATTGAACTCCTGCAGGTTGCGACAGGCGTTCGCTTCGAGCAGTCGGTATCGGTCCTGCATCTCCATGACAGCCCACTTGAGGACGGCCGCCGCATCGCGATTGTCCGTAATCACCGAGTGGCGGAGGTGGGGCATCGTGTTGTACACACTCAGCTCGACCATCTTCGGGTCGACCATCAGAAAGCGCAGCGTCTTTGGCGTGTGACGATAGACGAGACTGGTGATGATGGTGTTTACACACACCGATTTGCCCGAACCCGTGGCGCCCGCGATGAGCAGGTGCGGCATCTTGGCCAAGTCGGCGACGACGGCGCGCCCCTCAAGATCCTTTCCGAGCGCAATCGGCAGCGCTGCACGCGCCTGCTGAAACTCACGCGACTCAAGGACCTCACGAAGCACGACCATCTCGGGTGAAGGATTCGGCACTTCGACACCGACGGCGCCTCGCCCTGGAATTGGCGCGACAATACGAATGCTTTGCGCGCGCATGGCCAGCGCGAGGTCGTCCGCCAGCGCCGCAATTTGCCGGACCTTTACGCCAGCCGCGGGTTCAATTTCGAACTGCGTCACCGTCGGTCCAGTCGTGCGGCCCACCAACTCCCCGTCCACTTTGAACGTTCGCAGGGAGGACATGAGTTTCTCACCAGCGGCATCCAACTCCCGCTTCCCGGCGTCGGCGTTGCGGAGCGGTGCCTCGGTAAGGAGACTGGTCGGGGGCAGCTCGTCGCTGAACAGTTCGGTCTCGGCGACGAGATCCACACCACCCTCCATCATCACCTCCCGTGCCGCCTCGCGCCCCTTGCGTGCGCGCTTCTCTGTATCGCGCTGCTCACTGCGCGCATCCGCGGCCTTCACGGGCCCTCCGGACATCTCCCGGGCGACCACCGGATCAATCGTCGGCATATCCTCCGGCGGTGGCGCGAGGCGCTCGGCGAGCGTGACCCGAGACGCTGTCACACCGCTACTCGCGCCAATCACGGACGTGCTTCGGCCGGGACCCAGCAGCACGCGAATCGGGTTCCACCGCAAGGTGCCGATGGTCAGTGCGCTCACGGCCAGTAAGTACGCGACCCATGCGCCCGCAGGCCCGAGACCCTTGCGCAAGTAGTGCCCGACAAAACTTCCCCAGAGACCAGTCGCCGACGAATCCGACGGCGCTCCGCCGAGGGCAAGACCGATCGCGATCGGCACCAGTAGCACGACACCGACCACTAGGAAGCCCCACTCGCGCGTGCCTTCTGTTTGGCTTCGAAGGCGGCCGAAAAGCGACAGCGACAGCGCCAGACATCCCAGTGCGACGAGCGCAGCACCCGGCACGCCGACCGAAGCAACGAGCGCACAACGCGCCCACGTGCCGATCGGGCCAAACGCCCCAACTGCGTCGAGACAATGCCCCCCCGTTGGGACGCGCTGAAACGTGATCGCACCAGCGACGAAGACCGCCACGAGCATCAGCGTGACAGCGGCGAACTCGCGACGAAGTACGCGGGAGTCCACGGTCAGCGCGCCGCGACCCCTCGGCACTGTCGATGCACCAGCACTAGATCGGTTCCTTCAGCAAGTCGCCGCCCTCAAGCTCCAGCCATTTGGTGTGCACCTTCCCTGCCTGAAAGTCGGGATGCTGCATAAGCCGAGCGAGGAAGGGCACCGTTGTTTTGACGCCCTCGATGACAAAGCTCTCAAGCGCAATCTGCATGCGCTTAATCGCCTCCGCCCGCGTCGACCCTTGCACGATGAGCTTGGCAATCATCGAGTCGTAGTATGGCGGCACGGAATAGCCGGCATACGCATGGGTATCGACGCGCACGCCGGGCCCGCCGGGTTGATGAAAGGTGTCGATGCGTCCGGGCGATGGCTGAAAGTTGCGAGATGGATCCTCCGCGTTCACGCGACACTCGATGACGTGTCCACGGAATGGCGGCGTTGTCTTCATGCTCAACTCCAGCCCGGCGGCCACACGGATCTGTTCCTTCACCAAGTCGACGCCGGTGAGCATTTCCGTCACCGGGTGCTCGACCTGGATCCGCGTATTCATCTCCATGAAAAAGAATGACCCGTCTTCGTCGAGCAGCATCTCCACGGTTCCTGCACCGACATAGCCAATGGCCTTGGCGCCACGAACGGCCGCTTCCCCCATACGTTCGCGCAACTCCGGCGTCATTACGGGACACGGCGCTTCTTCGATGAGCTTCTGATGGCGACGTTGAATCGAGCAATCACGCTCGCCGAGATGAATGACGTTACCGTGCATGTCGCCCATAATCTGGAACTCGACGTGTCGCGGTCGATCGAGAAACTTTTCGACGTATACGTCGCCGTTGCCGAATGCAGACAAGGCCTCGGAGCGCGCCAGCTGAAACGAACGGGAGAAATCGTCAGGGTCGCGGGCAACCCGCATCCCTTTGCCACCGCCGCCTGCGGACGCCTTGATGATGACCGGAAAGCCGATCCCGCGTGCGAACTCCAGCGCCTCGTCTACGTCCTCAACCGGTCCAGGGGTTCCAGGCACGACCGGCACACCGACGTCCGCCATGGCACGGCGCGCACTTGCCTTGTCCCCCATGGTGCGAATCTGATCGGGTGTCGGACCAATAAAGGCGATGCCCGACGCTCGGCACGTTTCCGCGAACTCTGCGTTTTCCGCCAGGAACCCGTACCCCGGGTGAATCGCATCCGCGCCAGTAATCTCTGCGGCGGCGATGAGACGCGGGATCTTGAGATATGAGTCGCGGCTTGCGGGCGGTCCAATGCATACGTCGTCGTCGGCGAAGCGAACGTGCAGTGACTCACGGTCCGCCTCCGAGTAGACAGCAACCGTCAACACATCCAGCTCGCGACAGGCCCGGATGACGCGGAGAGCGATCTCACCGCGGTTCGCAATTAAGACCTTTTTGAACATGTCTCTTGGCAGGGGGCCAGCACGACGGTCCGGTGGCAGTCGCCTCCGACCGGCGGACAGACGCTTCCCGCGCTGTCCGCATCACTCCACGCCGAATGGTGGCGAGGTCCCCCTGCAGACGCTAGGTCACTCGCCGCCTGAATCCGGTCGCGAGGCCACGAAGTGCGTCAGCGAAGCGCGTCGGCGAAGCGCGTCAGCGACACGTTCCTCGGCAGTGCGATTAGTTCCGACCGCCCCGCTGTTTGAAGCCATCCCAATTGGCGTCGCTCGCTCCATCGACTCCTTGCACGCGGAGGCCGAACTCGGCCGGATTGGTGGCATAGAAAATCGCATTGTCGTACGAGACCACGCCACGCGAATACCACGTCATCAAGGACTGGTCAAAGCTCTGCATCCCGTACGCAACACTTCCTTCTTTGATCAGATCCGGAATGTTCAGCGCGGCACTCACGTCGCGTATCTGGTCCGCGACCGCATCCGTATTCACGAGCACCTCGCAGGCGGGCACGCGACCTGGCTCGTCGGCGCGCGGCACCAGGCGCAACGAGACCACCGCCGTGAGCGCGTTG
>JANMKU010000421.1:0-3944 GCA_031372205.1 Gemmatimonadaceae bacterium
CGTGATACCGGCGCACAATAGCGCGCCCTTCCTCCGGCGTAGCGGCGCTGAATTCGCCAAAACCTTGCAGTCCCGGTCCATCAATCAATCCGGCAAAATACAAATTCGGCCCACTGATGCCACCCGCACGAATCGCCTTGCGCATCGCGACGAGCAGTGGCCACTCCGACCCCATGTCGCGCACCGATGTAACACCGGCCGCAAAGTAGGTTCGTCACGCAACGACAGCAATGCAGCGCGCACGGTCTTGAACGACAATCCGCCGCCACCGCCGGTTGCAAACATGGCCAGACGTCCATCCGCCTCCAGCCACACATAGTTGATGCCCCAGATCACGCCATCAATCGTGTAGCGCGTCAACAGCACGCGACGGTACCGGCACCGACCGTGTCGATGCCACGCTTTTGGATGATCACCGGATTCGGATCGCCTGGCGTGAGCGTGACTTGCAGATGATTCCGGCGACCGCGATCGGCGTACTCGTAGTCTGACGTGAGCGCGAAGCCGCTATCCGCTTGCTTCAGTTCGTAGTGCTCCCACCCCGCCGGTCGTCCAATGTAGAAAATGCGCAGAGAGTCGGTGATGGACGGCGCATTGAAAACGTGTAGGCGAGTCACTCATGTGCACGTGAGACGTGACGTGCGCTGCGGGTTGGCGACCGGACTTCGGTATGAACCATGGCGCCATGAGCGCGATACTGGCGCTCAGCGCAGTGCGGCGGCTGAACACTACAACGTCCCCCACGTCGTAAACGGAACCGGCTTGCCATTGGGTTTGCCGATCTGAATGACAATGTCCGCGTGTGCTACCAAATCAATCTTGCGCGGATCGCCAGTGTATCGCGCGCCGTTCAGCCACACCGTGAGTGTGGTACCCTTGGCGGCGGTTGCGGTCGCAGCTTGCGTACGGCTCAGCGGCTGACCCCAAATGGCGAAGAAATCACCGAGCGTGAACGTGCGATCGAGTGGCGCCTCAATGTGTAGAATGCCGTCTGGCGTGTGCGTATGCAGCCAATACAAACAGCGCTGCTCCGGTCGCTGCCCGACGTTCTCGGGAATCGCCACGGGCTTGCCGTGATCGAGAATCACCAGACGCTGATGGATATGCATGCGCTGTCCCTCCATCGCGTCACACGAAATACCGGCAATGGGCGGTACAACAGGCACGAGACGTTGTGCCTGCGACGCGGTCGCAAGCGAGACGAACAGGACCGTACCGGCAGTGGCGAAACGCAGTCCAGACATCATGACGGGCCTCAGGGTGCACGGCGTGGCGTGTTCTCTGGATTGAGAATTCACGCGGCGATGAACAGTATGGGGTGACACTACCTCCTGCGCCACGGGCTCGGCGCGGTCATCGGAGGAACATACGGCGCGACGTGTTGTCGCGTGCATTGCGTCGAATTTGGTCGTCATGTGGTCGCCCTGTGGACAGACGCTGCGCTTGGCTGCAAGATCGGTGGTGCGATACTCACCGCCTCGTCCGCCCATGAAACGAATCCTCTGCTTCGGACTGCTCCTGTTGTGCGTTGCCGGCAGAGCTACCGCGCAGCCGAATACGCTGACCCGCGCTGAACGCGCCGCCGGCTGGCGCCTGCTATTTGACGGACGATCGTTCGCCGGATGGCGCGGACTCGGCTACGACTCCGTGCCCTCTGCGCACTGGCGCATTGCGAGCGGGACGATCATGAAGATCGCCAGCGGCAAGGTGCCTAAAATTGCCGACGGCCAGCCGGCGGTGGGCGGCGACCTCATGTCAGTGGAAACGTTTCAGGACTTCGAGCTCGCGTGGGAATTCAAGTTGACGCCAAAGTCCAACACCGGTGTGAAGTACAATGTCTCCGAAGAGTTCTCGGTGACGCACGCGTCCAACCACGCGGCACTCGGGTGGGAATTTCAGCTGCAAGATGATTCACTCGGCGAAGACATTGCGAACCCCTCACATCGCACCGGCTCGTTGTATGAGATGATCCCGGCCAACGCGGGAACGCTGGTAAAGAGTGTCGGGCAGTGGAATTCGGCGCGACTCGTCTTCCGTGGCAACAAAGGTGAGCACTGGCTCAACGGCCGTAAGGTCGTGGAATTCGATATCACCACGCCGGATTTCGCGGCGCTCCTCGCAAAGAGTAAGTATCGCACCATACCGGGCTTCGCCGATCGACGGCGCGGCCACGTGATTTTGCAGGACCACGGGGACGAGGTGTACTTTCGCAGCATTCGCGTGCGCGAACTTCCAGCGAAAGCATCACACTGACGCGAGGTTGAGATGGCGGAAGAAACAGGAGCAGTCGCGCGTCGGGACTTCATCAAATCGGCCGCCGTGTCGGGTGCTGGACTCATGTTGAGTGCTCGCGCTGCGCCGCTCTACGCAGCGAACCGGTCGCCCAGTGATACCGTGCGCGTGGCGGTGATGGGACTCAATGGGCGCGGCGCCGTACATGCCAAGACCTTTGCCAAGACGGCCAATGTCGAGGTGGCGTATGTGTGCGATGTGGACGCCAACGTACTGGCCGCGTGCATGAAGGAGATGAGTCGCACGCCGAGTGCATCGGTGAAAGCCGTTGCTGACTTTCGTCGCACGCTTGATGACAAGACCGTTGACGCGCTGGTGATTGCCGCCCCCGACCATTGGCATGCCCCCGCCGCACTGCTCGCCATGCAAGCCGGCAAGCATGTGTACGTCGAGAAGCCCTGTGGACACAACGCGCGCGAAGGTGAGTTGCTCGTCGCCATGCAGCAGAAGACGGGCAAGGTGGTGCAAATGGGCACGCAACAGCGGTCGCACGATCGCAGTCGCGATATCATCAGCGCCATCCATGAAGGGGCGATTGGCATCGCGTATCAAGCGCGGGCGTGGTACGCCAATACGCGCGTCGGGATCGGGAAAGGCAAAGTGGCTCCAGTGCCAGCACATCTCGACTACGCGCTGTGGCAGGGACCCGCACCGCGCGTGCCGTATCAGGACAACCTCATTCACTACAACTGGCACTGGTTCAAACACTGGGGCACCGGTGAGATCTGCAATAACGGCACGCACGAGATTGATGTCGGTCGCTGGGCGCTTGGTGTCAGCTATCCAACCGGCGTGTCGTCCGTCGGCAGTCGATTTCATTTTGCCGACGACTGGCAGTTCCCGGACACGCAGGAAGCCCTCTTCGAATTCGAGGGAAACAAGTCCATTGTGTGGCAAGGACAGAGCTGCAACGGCGCACTCACCCAAGGTCGTTCGCGTGGCACGATCGTGCTCGGCACGACCGGCAGCGTGGTGATGGATCGCGATGGCTACACCATCTATGATCTCAAGAACAAGGTGATTCGCGAATCGATCGGCGCCAAAGGCGATGCGCTCAACACGAGTGCTGACGATGTGGCGACGGGTGTGCACATCGCGAATTTTGTTGATGCCGTGCGGACGGGCGCCGCCTTGCATGCCCCGATCACCGAGGGGGCGAAGAGTGTGCTGCTCTGTCATTTGGGCAACATTGCGCAGCAAACGCATCGCCGACTACGCATCGATCCGACCACTGGTCACGTGCTCAATGATGCCGAGGCGCTCGCGATGTGCAAACGGGAGTATGCGCCCGGCTGGATGTCGGTGACGTAGGGAAGGTCCACTGCGTCCAGATCGCCCACCGCTTGGCGTGGCAGCAGGGCAGAAGAACCGGCACGTGCCGCGTGGTGCTTACCGCGTGGTGACCTGGAACTGTTTAAAGGCACCGGTTGCGCCTTGGCCAAACAGGCGTTCAGACATTGGCACCGACACGCTAAGACTGGGTGCGGCAAAGTCCTGGAACGGGAAGACATCGAGCAGGCTGAACAGCCCGTGTCCGATCTGGAACGAATTGAGATGGTCCTTCAGTGCCGTACCGCCACCCAGCGAGGGGTAG
This sequence comes from Gemmatimonadaceae bacterium, assembly GCA_031372205.1. Classification (GTDB taxonomy): domain Bacteria; phylum Gemmatimonadota; class Gemmatimonadetes; order Gemmatimonadales; family Gemmatimonadaceae; genus Gemmatimonas. Next base: position 3,887 of record JANMKU010000421.1, read on the forward strand.
ATGCCCGTAAACGGCACAAGCTGCACGTCGAGCGGCACGCCGACGTTATCAACGGAGG
>JANMKU010000432.1:0-11203 GCA_031372205.1 Gemmatimonadaceae bacterium
GCCGGTGAAAATGGCGATGAAGACGCCAATCGGCAGCGAGTCTACGCCGAGGGTGCGCGCGTGAAGACTGAACTGCGGTATCCAACTCGCGGTGTCGCGCGTCGCGCGTGCGACGTCAAGGACGAAGCGCGCACCAGTGCCGACCGTGACGACGGAACGACGCACGGCCGCGCCAAGCGCCGTGACAAACTGCGTCACGGTCATGCGATCACGCGGAAGGACGTCGGCACCGTGACCGATGTCACGCCCACATGAACCACAACCCGGCGGCCGTGGCGGCGGCCAGCGCAGCAAGCCCGGCGGCTACGCGCAGTCGAAAGCCCGGTGCGCCAAGCGTCAAGGCAACAGCAATCTTGAGTGCACTGTTGGACAAAATGCCGATCCCGATGGCGCGTGCTGCAATGGTGGTGAACTGTGGATCAATCGCGAGTCGGGTCATGGATAACGTCAGCGCGTCCATGTCGGTAAGACCAAGCAACGTGGCTGACGCCAATACGCCGGGCGCGCCGACGCGTTGCTGAATGAAGGCAATCACGAACAGCACGAGCTGAAAGGCCACTGCCATCTGCAGGGACGTCGCGAGTGCGAGCGGATTGTGCAGTCGCTCCGCGGTGTCTTGCGTCACCTCGACTGTCGCCGCTCCGTGTTCGGCGCGCGCCCGCCAGATCGCGCGGGCGATGAGTAACGCGCCCAGCACAAACGGTGGCACCAATACAGGCAGCGCCGCCATGGCCACAGCAGGACGAAGCAACGCGGTGACCAGCGCGATGCGCGGCAGCAGCATGGTACACGCCGCGATCACGCCGATTGCGAGCGGTTGTGACAACGATGGCACGACGCGACTTCGTCGACTGAAGGTGAGTGTCACCGCGGTCGACGACACCATCCCGCCCAAGAGGCCAGTCACCGCCAGTCCCTGCGTCTCACCGATCACCCGACGCGCGACGTACCCGACGAAATTGAGCCCGGAAAATAGCAGCACCACAATCCAGAGCGCGCGCGGCTCGAACGCGCCCCACGGACCATACGCACCACTCGGCAGGAGCGGCAGCACTACAAGCGCGAGCACCGCGAACTGCGCCGCGGCGCGCACCTCAACGTCACCGACCTTGTGCAGCACTCGGTGCATCGCGGACTTCTCGGCCAGCAACAGGAACAGCAGCGCGGCGGCTGCACTCGCTATGGTGCGGTGACCAGTTCCTGCGGCAAATCCAAGCGCCACGACCACCATGGCTGCAACCTCGGTCGTGCCGTCCGCTGTCGTCCCCGGTCGGCGCATCGCCGAGACGTACGCGGCCACCGGGAAGAGCGCCGCGGCGGCGACGAGGGGGACCGCGACCGCTGGGAATCCGTCGCGATAAAACCAGCCGCCCAATCCGCCGATTGCGCCCAACATGCCAAAGGTGCGGAGCCCGGCGAAGCGCCCATCTGGCCCTCGCGTATGTCCCGACCATTCCCGCTCGGATCCCACCGCCAGCCCGACGAGGGCGGCAATGAGCAAGTCGAGCACGATGGACAGGTCGGTCATGATCCTGAAGCATACCGCGATCCCCGGCAATGGACCGAGGCTCCCCATTGACGTACGCTGAAAGTAAGACTATCCTATCATCCGGATATACGGATATGACATCTCCTCGCCTCTCCATTCATGATCGGCTCGCTGAGCTGGCCGACGCCACCCGGTGTCGGCTGCTGCTCGCCATTGAACGCCAGGAGCTGACAGTTGGGGAGCTGAGCGTGGCCCTGCAGTTGCCACAAAGCACCGTCAGTCGGCATCTGCGGATTTTGTCGGACGAGGGTTGGGTGTCGTCGCGCGCGGACGGGGCAAGTCGCTGGTACCGCCTCTGCCCAACACTCGATGACGAGTCGCGCGCCTTGTGGGCCTTGGTGCGTGAGCCGATGCGCACCACCGCGTCGGCGGCGCAAGACGTCGCGCGGTTGGACGCGGTGCTGCTGCAGCGGCGCGCCCGCAGCGAGGCATTTTTCGCCAGCGCCAGTGCCGAATGGGATGCGACACGCACGTCGTTGTTTGGCGCGCGCGCCGATCTGTCGGCGGCACTTGGGCTGTTGGAACCATCGCTGGTGGTGGGCGATTTGGGATGCGGCACGGGGGCGTTGGCGCAGGCGTTGGCGTCACACGTGGCGCACGTACACGCCATCGACGCCTCGCCCGAAATGCTGGCAGCCGCCCGTGCTCGTCTGAGCGACGTGGGCAACGTGACGATTGCCGCTGGTGCGCTTGAATCGTTGCCGCTCCCTGACGCGTCCTTGGATGCGGCCGTTTTGCTACTGGTGCTGCACCATGTCGCCGATCCGGCGCGCGCGCTCAACGAAGTGCAGCGCGTGCTGCGACCGAGAGGCCGGATTTTGGTGGCCGACATGCGCGCGCATGCGAAGGAAGAGTATCGCCAGCAAATGGGGCACGTCTGGCTGGGTTTTGACGAACCAACGATGCGAACGATGTTGCAGGGCGCCGGATTTTCCGGCGTGCGTTATGTCCCGATGCCGGTTGATGCGCTTGCAACCGGCCCGGCGTTGTTCACCGCGACAGCTCACCGTAGCTAGAGCCGAATTCTTTCCGCATCCCTTTCTGAGATACCTGACGATGGCAACAGCAGTGATGACCGAACACGGAGTGGCAACGCTGGACGCGCTCGAACGCCCGGCGTTTGCTGTGCGCGATATTGCGCTCGCCGAGTGGGGGCGGAAGGAAATTCGCTTGGCGGAGTTCGAGATGCCGGGATTGATGGCGTTGCGCGCCGAGTACGCGGGTAAGACGCCGTTGGCCGGTGCCCGCATCATGGGCTCGTTGCATATGACGGTGCAGACCGCCGTCCTCATTGAAACACTGACCGCGCTTGGCGCCGACGTGCGCTGGGTGTCGTGCAACATTTTCTCCACACAAGATCACGCCGCATCGGCCGTCGCGGTTGGCCCAACGGGCACCGTGCAGGCGCCGCAGGGCACGCCGGTGTTTGCGTGGAAGGGTGAGACGCTTGAGGAATACTGGTGGTGCACGGAGCAGGCGCTCATGTGGCCCGACGGTGGTGGCCCGAACATGTTGCTCGACGACGGTGGCGATGCGACGCTGCTGGTGCATCGTGGCGCCGAGTACGAGAAGACGGGAGTGATTCCATCGTTCGACGAGGACAACGAGCCGGAGGAGTGGGGTGTGATTCTCCACTTGCTGCGCGCCGAGTCCAAGCGCAATCCCGGTCGGTGGACGAATGTGATTGCCAAGATCCGTGGCGTGTCGGAAGAGACGACGACTGGCGTGCATCGTTTGTACGAAATGGAGAAGGCCGGCACGCTGGCTTTTCCGGCGATCAACGTGAACGACGCTGTGACCAAGTCCAAGTTCGACAACTTGTATGGCTGCCGTCACAGCATCATCGACGGCCTCAATCGCGCGACGGACGTGATGTTGGCCGGCAAGATTGCGGTCGTGATGGGCTACGGCGATGTGGGCAAGGGATGTGCACAGGCGCTCAAGGGTCAGGGTGCGCGTGTGATTGTCACCGAGATCGATCCGATCTGCGCGTTGCAGGCGGCGCTCGAGGGTTATCAGGTCACCACACTGGAAGACGTGGTCGACACGGCCGACATTTTCATCTCGGCGACGGGCAACAAGAACGTCATCACGGTGCAGCACATGAGCCGGATGAAGGACAAGGCGATTGTCGCGAACATTGGGCACTTTGACAATGAGATCGACATGGCCGGTCTCAAGAAAGTGGAAGGGATGAAGCGCATCAACATCAAGCCGCAGTACGACGAGTTTGTATTGCCGAGTGGCCGGTCGATTCTCATTCTGGCGGAAGGCCGCTTGATGAACCTGGGTTGCGCGACGGGTCATCCGAGTTTTGTGATGAGCGCGAGCTTCACCAATCAGGTGTTGGCGCAGCTGGAACTGCACGCCAACGCCGAAAAATACGGCAAGCGCGTGTTCACATTGCCGAAGCATCTCGACGAGAAAGTGGCGCGGTTGCATCTCGCCAAGCTGGGTGTGAAGCTGACGCAGTTGAACACGGAGCAAGCGAGCTATCTTGGCGTGAACGAGATGGGCCCGTACAAGCCGGATCACTATCGGTATTAGCCCAAACTGGTACGGTCGGCAACGGCTGTCGAACGCCCCGCGTGAGCCACGGTTCGCGCGGGGCGTTGTGCGTGTGTCGCAACCGTGAGGTCGCACGTCAGTGGATGGTTCGGCGGCGAATGTTGAGCTCGAAGCACGGGTCTCCGGGTTGTTGCTCTGCGTTGTATGGCGGGATTGGCCTGAACCCCAGCTGTCTGTACAGCGCCTGCGCCGCGTAGAGTTCCGGTGCCGTATCCAGCCGTACGCGGGTGCAGCCGAGCGTCCGCGCGTGTTCGATGAGGGCAAGTGTGATGGTTTTGCCGACACCTGCTCCACGCGCGTGGGGGCGCACGTAAATGCGCTTGAGTTCCGCGACGTGCGGGAGGGCGAGGGTGCGTACTGCACCGCAGCCGAGTACGTCGTCGCCGTCGATGGCAATGAGCAGGGCGCCGAGCGGTGCGACGTACGGGCGTGGCAGTGCGGCGATGTCGACGTCTGCGGTCACCCATCGCCCCTCGACATGGGGCAACGCGGCATACTCAGCGAAGAGCGTGCGCGCCGTCTCGATCAGCCTGGGTTGTCCGTGTTCGGGGACCAGCACGACGTCGATCATTCGGTTGTCCTCGGGGGCACCGGTATGGCGCGATGTACGTGTGTGCTGTGCATGATAGCTGCGCGCTATTCCTCGTCGCCCATCTCCAGGCGTTCGAAGCGTGGGTGGTCGAAGATGGGTGCGTCCATGCTGACATCTTTGGCGATGGGGTGCTTGCTGACCGCATCACTGAACGCGCCGGCAAAGCGGGCGACCAGTTTGTTCATGTAGGCGACTTCGCTGAGCAGTCGTGCGGTGTCGCGGGTTTCCCAGTAGTGACCTTCGTCTCGCACGACGACGTCCAACCCAAGCTGGATCGCGTGATCGAGCACATTGGTGAGCGAGGTGTGGCAGGCAATGAGATGCGCATCGCTCACGATTGACGCGTACTGGGTTTTGCAGGTGGTGTGCCAGAACCATTCCGCTGGTGCACCGGTCGGATCGTGTCGTTGCAGCAGTCCGAACGCGGCAGTCTCGCAGCCTTTGCCCGGATTGACGAGGAAGCCGATGGCGGAGTCGGGGTTGCCGGTGAGTGGCGGTAGGTCTTCGTCATACGGTGTGGCGATGACGCGGGCGTAGAGCTGCAGGGTTTCGCGACGTGGTCGGGTGGCCTCGTCGGTGTCGGCCGCGGCGATGAGCGGCGAGACTTCGGCGAAGGGTTGCGTCAGTGCGAATTGGCGGAGTGCGCGCAACGTGTCGGTGACGACGTGGGGTGTCGACTGCGCGGGAAGTCTGAGTTCGTAGTTGAGGTGCATGCCCATGGGTTCCGTCCGGTTGGTGACGCACGGAGGATAGAATGAGGGTGCCAGGCGACCGTCACCGAAACATTGTGGGTGCCATCATCTTGCCGCGCAGGGCCGCGTCGCCGTACCGTATCGGCATGCGAATCCAACCTGAAGCGAAGCTGATGCGCGTGTGCGTGACCATGCTCGTTGCGATGGCCGGTTGTGGCGTCGACCCCGCCCTGTCCACGACGCCTCCGGTGATCAAGCCGGACACGGTCGTGGTCGCACCAAAAACGGTGGTGCTCTCGCCGTCCAAAAATGACACGGCGGCGTATTCGGATACGCGACTCTCCCTGACGTTCGATGCCGCGCCCGTGTTGGGCGCCACGGGTTTTATTCGCGTGTTCAAGGCCGATGGCACACCAGTGGACAGTATTGATGTCAGTGGCGCGCCCGTCACCGTAGGCGGAGAAACACAAACAACGTTCGCGCGCGGCAATACCGAGATCGACAAAATCGGCAACAACGTCGCCAGTCTTACCCAGTGGCGATTTGCCTACTATCGACCAATCGCCATCGCGGGCGCCGCCGCCATTGTCAAATTGCACGACGGCGTCCTCGACTTCGGCACGTCGTACGCGGTGACGGTCGACAGTGGGGTGTTCAATGCGACGGTCGGTGGCAAAGCGTTTGCCGGGATTACGTCGCGCACTGAGTGGGTGTTCAAAACAAAGAGTGCCCCTCTCGCACTCACCGTGACCGTGGACGACAACGGATCGGCCGATTTTCGCTCTGTGCAGGGCGCGCTCAATTGGGCCATGCGCACCGGTTGCACGTCCTGTACCAATGCGGCCGCAGAAAAGACGATCACGATCAAAAATGGCACGTACGACGAACAACTCTTTCTGCGCAATGTCAGCAATCTCACCATTCGCGGCGAAAGTCGCGCTGGGGTGCTGGTGCACACCAACAACTTCGACGCCTTTAACTCCGGCACGGGCGGTAGCCGCACGGCACCAAACACCACCTTTGCCAATATCGGCGGCAACACCGCACTCGGCACACGTCGCGTACTCGGCGGCGGCCGGTCCGTGCTGCTGATTGAGGGCGGCGACCTGATCAAGCTGACGAATTTCACCTTGCAAAACACGCATGTGAAAGACGCAGTTACCAATGGTCAGGCCGAAACCATCTATTTCAATTCCGCCTCGCTGAACGGTGCACGGTTTGTCGCTACCGATATGAATTTCATTGGCACGCAAGACACGATGCAGTTCAAAGGGTGGGTGTGGATTTACAACTCGCTCATCGCGGGCGACGTGGACTTCGTGTGGGGTTCACCCTATGCCGTGGTGTTGGAGAATGACGAGATCAAGACGGTGCTCGATACCAGTGTGCCAACCTCTGGCGGTTACATTTTTCAATCGCGCGCAGCAAAGGGCTTTCCGGGTTTTGTGGTGTTGAATTCGATGCTCACCGCCGATGCGAGTGTGCCCGCCGGCTCGACGTATCTGGGGCGATCGGCGGGTCAAACGGTGGCGAATGGCAATTGCACGACACCAACGACCACGGGCTCACTCGCCAACGCAAACATTTTCTGCGACAACATCGCGTACATCGGCACAAAAATGGGTGCACACATCGCGACGGTTGGCTGGTGGAACAATCCACTGCCGGTCACCGCGGCGACAACCACCGAGGGGTGGCGCGAATCGGGAAGCATGAATGCAGCGGGTGCACCGGCAACGCTCACGGGTCGAGACGTTGCGATCGCATCGTCGACCATGGACTTGAGTGCGCTGAATACGCGAGCGAAAGTGTTTGCGAGTTGGAACGGCAACGCTGGGTGGAGCCCAGTGCCGTAGAGCGTCACCGGAGAGGACGCGATGGCCGAACGTTTGGCGGCTCGAATAGCTGCTTCTCGGGCGCCTGATCGATGCGCCGAGCCGCGGGCGGAGGTGTTGCACCTCGCGCAGCCATTGGCGTTAGCCACGAGGACAACCACCAGCGAAATCGCTCGTCCTGATGCAGCAAAAGAAAGCGCGGTCCCGCACCAGTCATCGCCGCCGCGGTGAACGGAAGCATGGCGCTTTGCAGATACTGACCGCGCTCGTCGTAGTAGTCGATGATGCGCCCTTGTCTGTCTGACACAACCCCAACCAGCACTGCGTAACCACCATCGACGACCGCCGCGTCGACGATGAACGGCTGCTGTTTGCGCGTGGTGTCGTTCGCGACGTCTGCGCGCGACGGCCCACTGTCGATGGTCCAGGTGGCCGCTCCTCCTGGCGGCTTCAGTGCTGCGACTCGGGGCGTCGCACCTTCGCTGGATTCGGCAGGCGCGCGGACCACGAACACTTCGCGTTCGGCAAGCAGTAGGCAGCGCCGCGCGTCACTGGTCCCAAAACGCAAACGCGACGCCGGCGCACCGGTGAGACGATGTCGCCCGATCAACGCGTCGTCGCTTGGCTTGCCCGTCAGCCTGAACGCCTCAAGCACGCGAAGGTCGCCAAGCTGACGCACATGCATCAGCGTCTCGGGCGCGATCGTGCAGACACGGCCGCTGCCCCCGCGCAGCAAGGGGAATTCACGGCGGAACAGAAAACCACCGATCGACTCGCGGATGAGCGCACTGCTGGCGCTATCAATCACGTCGACGTGCCCATCGTCGGTGACGTGCGTCAGGTCGGTGGGAGCAACCACGTCACGCGGCACGTCGGCGTTGAGCACCGAGTCAATGCGGACGGGGCGCGACGACAGCAGCATCCCGTGCCGGTTGAGTTCGAAGACCGAGATGCGCGCCGGAGACGATTGCAGCAACGCCACAGCGGTACGACTCGCCCGAAAGATCTGTGGCACCATCGTGCTATCGGTGTCTGTCGTGATGTCGCTGCGCCACTCCTCTCGTTTGGCGGGATACACAGTGCGCGCCGCTAACGCCGCACGAAGTGCCTGCGGAGCATCGTCGGTCCCCCTGGGCGATCGCTCGCAGGCGACGAGGCTGGCCTGCAGGACAAGCGTTGTGACAAGGCGACCAACTAGCGCCCGCACACGTTCCATCGCACCACGGTCTCGTCGTTGCAGCGATAGGCGCAGAAACCACAGCCCGAACCCGCGAAGTTGGTGCACGCACCATACCCGGGCACGCGCGCGAACCGCGGGCAGTCTGCGCGCGGCTGGGTTTTGGACGACGTCGGCGCGAGTAATACCAGCAACGTCAGCGCGGTGAGTCGGAAGCGGTGGCCGGGCGCGGCCGGCAAGCAGAAATGGGTAGTCATCGCAGGGAAGTATCCCCCGCCCCGTCACTCGGCAAGAGCCGGGCAAATCCGCGTGCACCGCCGAGGTATGGCTCCAGCCCGGACACTTGCAGGTCACTTGCATGAGCGCGACACGCTCGGTTGCCGCGCGAGTGCCAGGCCGGTAACATTTTCTGCCACGGATCGTACAACGAGTATGAACTCGGGACTTTGAGCAGGTGGCGCGTGGCGAACAAGAGCGAATTTGGAGAACAGCAACATGGGGCAAAAAGGCATCAAACTGAACACCCTGGCCGCGCTATCCGAGGGTGAGCGGGAGCACGTACTCACAGAACTGATCCGGAGTGCGCGGTTGCCGCGGAACGGTCAGGCAGCTGCGCTGGACGCGCGCATTCGGGAATACGAGGTTCGGTTCGAGATGACGTCGGAGGAGTTGCACCAGCAGTTGCGCGCCGGACGTCTGCGGGAGACAGCCGAGATCGCTCAATGGCTATTTCTCCTTGATGCACGAGATGACACCGGCGGAGTGACTGCCTAGTGGCCGGCGAGAAACACGGGCCGAACCGGCTGCGAAATTATCTCGCGATTCACGACACGATCATGCACCAGTTCCTCGGGAAAGGCTTCGTCTCTTCCGAGGATTTGTCGTTCAGCGATCTCGGCAACGGCGTATTTCTGCTGGAAGGAACGATTCAATGTCTCGACGGCTTCAGGATCGCGGTTTCGAAGCGTCTGCATATTGTCGGCGGAAGCTTGAACAGATTTCCTTCGTGATCGTCAACGAATTCGATATCCGGATACGCTCGGAGCGCACGTAACACACCGCTGCCGAGTCCTCGATACGGAAGCAGATTGGCCGCAAATGACGCGAGGATCGGGTTCCTAATGTTCGAGTTACCGGCTTTGATATTGTCGATGGTCAGGTTGTTAGGCAAATGGCTGGGGCTGACAATCTCCACCCGATTCGCAAACACAAAGACGCGCACTGGCGCCGAGATGAAGTAGTCGCGATGAACAAGCGCATTCGCGATCAGTTCTTCCCACACGATGCGCGGCACCTCTGGAACGCCAACAGAATTGACCGACTGACCGTTCTGGCGAGTTCCAGTGTTGGCGAGGAGAAAGCCGACCGTGTTCTGAAACACATCCGACAACTTGCCGACGATATCGCGACTGTCGATGTATCGTTGTTCGTCAATCTCGGTTCCCGGATATGCGACAGCCTTGACGATAAATGCGGGCAGGTGGAACTGCGGACTTCGCGCGAACAACAGCGCGCCGGCGATGTTCAGTGAGTCCTGCGTACGGAGATTCATGTTGTCGAGCAACTGCGGGAGGGAAAGGCTCTGATCGTTGACCGTCATGCCAAATCGCTGATTGAAAAACGTGTCGAAATAGGACAGGTCAACATCCTCCGAGCCCAAGCCTCGTACTGGCGTTTCGTCGGCGTGAACCAAACCGGCCTGCTGGAACATGCGCTGCAGCTCCTCACGCGACGTGGCGCGGCGCTTGTCAGCACTGCTCTTCACCCAGATCACCGCGTTCTTATCCATATGCGGCTTGCTGATACCGTCGAGCACGGACACGACGATTACCAGTCCGGCTGGATGCGCCACGTTCTCGGTGAACACGCTGACCGGTGGGTGGACGAGTAGGATAGTGGCATCGGCCAGTAGTTGATTGATGCGGCGAACATCGTGGACGGAGAGGCCAACGACGACTCCCTGCTCATTGACGCCGATCAGCATCGTCCCGCCGCCGGAGTTGCTGAACGCGACAATCTCCGCCGCGAGGCCATCGACGTTGTGGAGGTCGGCCTTGAACTGATGACGGTTGTCTTCGCCGCGACCGACTACTTCGATAAGTGCAGCGATTTCCATAGGCTGTGCTAATCTGTGCGCCGGTGACGAACCGAGTCGGAAGATGCACCGTGTACGTGGCAATTGGTGAACTTGGTCGGACGGCGTCAACCATCGCTCGCCGTATGGCTCCGCAAGCGTCACGCGTACTGATGTCCTAAACGGCCCTCGGTGCCACGAGCGACGGCACTGCGCTGGACATGTCAGCCGCCGCTGGTACTGCAGTAGTTGGCTGGGCACAGCCTACGCGATGCAGAATCGCGACACCAGTCCTTCGATTGTTGTGGTGTGCAACACTGCCGCATCCGGCACGAGCGGATACACCCACGGTTTTCCACCGTGTTCCGACGCGTGCGCGCTTGCGTGCGTGCACCACTCGGCTGCCGCCCGCGCCTTGGCCTGCACGTCCGCGTCATCAACCTGTTCCGTGTCCTTGATCTCCACGATCAAACGGTGCGTTGCCGTCTCGACAATGAAGTCCGGGATGTACTGCCGGTCAGACGACCAATAAATGCTTAGATCCTGTTTGCCAAGACGAAACCAACGAACGCTCCGCTCCTCTGCATCCTCAAGCAGCACGGACAACCGGCGCTCGCCATCGGACTCGAACTGTACCTCCGGAAACAGACACCGCTTAAATCCACCAAAGCGCATTTGTCGAATGCGCGCTTTGTTGGTGACCGGCGCGCGATAGC
>JANMKU010000443.1:0-9735 GCA_031372205.1 Gemmatimonadaceae bacterium
CATCGCGTCGGACAGCGACTTGATCATGAGTGTCTTGGCGAGCCCTGGCACGCCAACCAGCAGCGCGTGCCCACCGGCGACCAAGGCCATCAGGATCTCCTCGAGCACCGTCGCTTGCCCAACAATCCGTTTGCCGACCTCGGCGCGCAATCGCTGAACAGCCGCCACCAGCGCCGCCGAATGTTCCGCCGAAAACTCGCGTTCACTCAGTGCAGTCATCGCACAGGCCGTCGGCGGATCGACGTGACGAGTAGCGTCGAGCCGTTCATCGCGCCAACGCCGCGCAACGAAATGTTCTCGTCAGCGATCGCGAAGCCGCGCAGTTTCACCACGAAGTGCTCCGTGGCATCGATGTCCGGCATGAGGACCGCCATCGCCGCTCGTTTCACATCGCGCACCAACGCACTCGGCGCAGCTTCCACTTTGACCGCGTCCCACGCTTCTGCGCTTTGCACACGCAGTGTCCATCGGTCAGCATCGTTCATGTCGCCCACGCGCACCGGGTCGGTCCGCGTGCGAAGCGCCGTGACAAATGGCACCGTCATCGATGGTCCGGCGTCGCGACGGCTGCATCATCCGAAGGCAGCGCTTCGGTGTGCGGAAGCACGACGGGCAATGCCGGCGGCAACGCATCAAGAAACTGTGCGACTTGCTGGTCAAAGAGATAGCTCGATCCGGTAACCGCAGACCCGCCCGGTACTTCTCGCGCCGCGATCACGATCTCTTCACCACCCTGTCCGCGCATCGCCACATGGGATGGTCCAATCTTCTCAACATAGGCCGGATAGACACCGCCGCGCTGTGAGAAGAAACGCACCGCTTCCCGGAGCACGTTCGCAACGTCGAGCGCGGTGGTACGGTCCTGAAGTTGGCGACTGCTTTGCTGATGCATGGAAGGGGCGACAGGCGGTCGGGAGCGGATCGAAATGGACAATGCCACGCTACACTGGAATCTGCGCCTCGTTCAGGTCGGACGGCACCACCGCGCGACGACCCGTTGCGACGCGCCACGAGCAGGAAGCCACGCTCATTCCCCGAGCTGCACCGGCATTGTCAGAGTCAGCGTGCGATCGATGCCTTCGGGATCGACGGCATCGAACGCGTCGACGTGCAGTTCACCACCGAGCTTCGTTGTCAACGCCTGCGCCAACGGCTGATCGAACGGCGAGAACTCGGCGGCGGACTGCCGTTGGTGTTCGGTGGCCATACTGACCTGCCAGCGCAGCCGGTACACCACGCAGCCGCGGGTCAGCTCGAGGTCGGCGCGCACCTGCCCGCCCATCCAATCGACGTCACCAAGCGCGCGTCCAAGGAGGAGCTCCAACAGGCGTGTCAGCCGGGCTGTGTCCGTGTACATCGTCGGCAGCACAACCGGAGGTTCGCTGGTCACGATGTGCGCATGGGGCATGCGGGACCGCCAGTGTCGTACCGCCAGCACGAGCGGTGCACGGGGATCCGTATCCACGTCGTGCCGAGGCCACGACTCGCGTTCGAGCTGCACCAGTTCGCGCGCGGCAGTGGCGATCAATGACGCGCGACGCACGGGGTCATGCGCGACGTGCGCCTGACGCAAGCCGTCGTCGAGGACCTCGGTGAGCCGGCCAACAAAGTCGTCACTCCGGCGTTGCTCCGCGGCGGCGTCACTCGCTTGGCGCTCCAGCTGCGCATTCGCTTCTGCGAGTGCACCGTTCGCGCGTCGCAGCTCATCAATCAACACTGACTTATCGGCCGTCGCGGCCAATTGATCGGCGACCAACTGGACGAGCGCACTCTGTTCGACGGACACGCGGGCCGCGTCGGCAAAGTAGAAGGCGATCGCGCCCACAGGCCCATGCGCGCCAACGAGTGGCGCGGCGATGATGGAACGAAAACCCAGCTCACGCGCCACGTCGAACCACGATGCAAGCTGTGGCTCGGCGAACAGGTCAGGAATCTCTCTGACGGTGCGCAGTGCGACCGCCTGCCCACTCGGCCCGTCGCCAACACGGACCCGCAACGCACCGATCCAGCTGCGATACTGCGATGGCCATTCATGCTGTGCCACCGGCCGCAACAACTCGCCATCCTCGCCCAGTTGCATGATGAGCGAGAACGAGGCGCCCAACAGCGGCGTGACGCGATCCAGCGCGAACTGGTACACATCGGCAGGACTGTCGGCCACAAGGAAGGCATGCGCAATTTCTCGAACAGCGCGCAATTCCCGCACGGCCACCGATTCGGTGTTCACTGACGCAACCTCGGCACTCACGCTCGCCTCTGTTGCATCGCCGGCCACGAATCAGTGCGACGCGAAGCGCGCCGCGAGGTATCCCTTGAGCTGACTCGTGCTCACGCGCTCCTGCGCCAGCGAATCACGATCGCGCACCGTCACCGTCTGATCCGTGACACTCTGCGGGTCGACCGTAATGCAGTACGGCGTTCCGACTTCGTCCTGTCGGCGGTATCGCTTGCCGATCGACCCCGTCTCGTCGTAGTCCACCGCGAATGTGTTGCGCAAATCGGCCATGATCTGCCGCGCCAACTCCGGCTGACCGTCTTTCTTCGTCAGCGGGAAAACGGCTGCCTTGATTGGGGCGATTGCGTGATGCAGACCAAGCACGACGCGACCTTCGTCTTCGCCGGCCACCGCTTCTTCGCGATATGCATTGACCAGTGCAGCCAGCGTCACACGATCGGCACCAACCGAGGTTTCAATCACGTACGGGAGATAGCGCTTGTTATTCGGTTGGTCGAAGTATTCGAGTTTCTTGCCGGAGAACTGCTGATGCTGTGACAGGTCGAAGTCGCCTCGATTGTGCACACCCTCAATTTCCTGAAAGCCGAGCGTGCCACCAAAATCGAACGTGATATCGAACGCGGCGCGCGCGTAGTGCGCCAATTCACCGGCCGTATGCTGATGGAATTGCAGTCGCTCCGGCGACAGACCAAGGGCCAGATGCCAGTCGAGTCGCATCTGCTTCCACTGATCGAACCACACCATATCCGTGCCCGGCTCGACAAAGAACTGCATCTCCATCTGTTCGAATTCGCGGGTGCGAAAGATGAAGTTGCCTGGCGTGATTTCGTTGCGGAACGCCTTCCCGACCTGGGCAATACCAAACGGCACCTTCTGCCGCATCGATTGCTGTACGTTCAGGAAGTTCACAAAAATACCCTGTGCCGTTTCCGGTCGCAGATATACAATGCTCGCGCTCTCCTCCAGCGCTCCCATGTGCGTCTTGAACATCAAATTGAAATTGCGCGCCTCCGTCAGCTGACAGGCGTCGTGCTGCCCGGGCTGTTTGCTCGGCTTCTGCGGGCAACGCGCGTCGGCGAGCTTGTCCGCGCGGAACCGGCCTTTGCACGTCCGACAGTCCACGAGCGGGTCCACAAAACCGGCCACGTGACCGCTCGCCTCCCACGTGCGCGGATGCATGAGAACGGCCGCATCAAGCCCTTCGACATCGTCGCGCGAGCGCACCATGGCATGCCACCAGCGCTCTTTGATATTGCGCTTGAGCTCTACGCCGAGTGGACCATAGTCCCACACGGATCCGGTGCCGCCGTAGATCTCGGACGATTGGAAGATGAAGCCGCGACGCTTGCACAGCGACACGAGTTTTTCCATGACGTCGGGCGTACTGGACATTGAGGTCTATGATGGATGATGTGCGGACAACGGAGCGCGGGCAAGGAGGTGCGCAGCGATACGATCGCCGTGATCCCGCCCGTTCTCGATGAAGATCTTGTTCGCGTCAAATCCCGACGCAATCACACCCGCAAGGTAGATACCCGGAACCGGCGTCGCCATCGTCGCGCTGTCGTGCGCTGGCACGCCGCTGACCGGATCGATCGGTACGCCGACGGTCTCCAGCAGTCCGGTCTCCGGCAGGTATCCCGTCATCAGGTACACTTGCGTCGCCGATACGCGCGATGTGCCCTCCGGTCCGTCGATCACCACCGCGTCTCCTTCGATCGACATCACGCGCGACGCAAACCGCACGGCAATGCTGCCTTCCGCGATGCGCGCCATGATGTCCGGGCGCACCCACGGCTTCACTTTGGCGTCCAGTTCCGTTTCAAAATGCACCATGGTGACCGACGCGCCGGCCCGATACATGTCGAGCGCTGCGTCGACGGCAGAATTCCCACCGCCGACAATCACCACCGGTTCGTGCCACGCGCCGTGCCCCTCGCGGTACCCATGCTGCACGTGCGCCATCGATTCCCCGGGCACACCCAGCAGGTTCGGCCGCCCAAAGTAGCCAGTCGCCACCACCACGGCGTGTGCTGCGTAGTGCGCGGCGCCACCCGAACGACGCTCCGTGTGCAGTGTCCATTGCGGCGGCAACGCCGATGACTCCGCGTCGCGTTCACCGTGCACGCTGACGATCGGTTCGATACCACACACCGTCTCGTATTGTCGCACATCCAGCGCAAAGTGCGACGCGACGCCACGATAATAGGCCAGCGCATCCCGACGCGTCGGCTTGTCGGTCGCAACAAGAAATGGCACGCCACCAATCGACAGACGTTCGGCGGTCGAAAAAAACGACATGTACGTCGGATAGCTCGCGATGCCACCCACGATCGGCCCGCGGTCGATCGTCATCACCGACAATCCGGCACGCTGGGCGGCGATCGCACAGGCGAGACCGCACGGACCGGCGCCCACAATCGCGACATCTACTGCGTTGATCGGTGGCATCAGAACGACGCGTGCACTCCGATAATCTGGTCGCGACGGGTTCCGACACTGACGAACGCAATCGGTGTCTCGCACAGCGCTTCCAACCGATCGAGATACACGCGCGCCGCACGCGGCAAGTCTTCCAGACGACGCGCCAACTGTGTTGGTGTCTTCCACCCCGCGTACCACTCGTACACCGGCTTCGCCTGTTCGAGCAGTCGCACGTCGGCGGGAAACTCGGTGTGCACCGTGCCGTCAATCTCGTAGCCAGTGCAAATGGCCAGCTGGTCGAGCGTATCAAGCACGTCCAGCTTCGTCACCGCCAAACCACTCAACCCATTCACGCGCGCCGCATAGCGCACCACCACACCGTCAAACCACCCGCAGCGGCGTGGCCGACCGGTCGTCGCACCAAACTCGTTGCCCAACTGACGGACTGCTTCGCCAAGCACGGCGTCAAGTTCGGTCGGCAACGGGCCATTCCCGACGCGCGTCGTATACGCCTTCACCACGCCAAGCGCGTACTGAATCGCCATCGGAGAAATGCCCACGCCGGTTGCCGCGCCACCAACGGTCGTGTTGCTCGACGTGACGAACGGGTACGTGCCGTGATCGATGTCCAGCAGCGATCCTTGTGCACCTTCCAGCAGCACAGCGGCACCGCTCTTGATCGCCCGATGGACGCACAGGCCGACATCCTCAGCAATCGCCAGCAATCGCGGTGCCAGCAACGCCAACCCATGCATCGTTTCGTCAACCGACGCACGCACGTCACCACCAGAACGCTCAAGCTGCGCGTTGGCGCGCTCGACACCAGCGCTGACCAGCTCACGCAAACCGTCGACATGACGCAAATCGAGCACGCGCACGCCGCGACGCGCAACCTTGTCCTCGTACGCGGGACCAATGCCACGCCCAGTGGTCCCGATCGCTTTGCTCGAAGCGCTCGCCCGATCGATAAGCTTGTGATACGGCATCACGAGATGCGCGCGCTCGCTCACATAGAGCCGCCCCTCCACATCAATGCCATCGGCCACCAGCTTGTCCACTTCAACGAACAACGTCTCGGGGTCCATCACGACGCCGTTGCCGATCGCGCAGCGCACCCCCGGATGCAGGATACCGCTCGGGATCTGATGCAACACGCGCGAGGTCTCGCCGATGTGCACCGTGTGCCCAGCGTTCGCGCCGCCTTGATAGCGAACCACCCAGTCGGCTTGCTCGGCCAGCACGTCAACCAGCTTGCCCTTCCCTTCGTCGCCCCACTGCGCGCCCACCACCACCACCGTGCGCGTCGTCGAATCGAACATATGGGTCTCGTCATCGAGGGCGGCCGCGTCACGGTCCGAGCCGCCGGCGCGAAATTGCCTGCGGTCGGCACATCGTCGGCGGGCCCCGGAGTTGGGGGCGCAGACGTGGTCCGCACACAAAAAAACGCCCGGCGGACAACCCGCGGGGCGTTGCTACAATCTATTCTGCGCTCAAGGGGAATCAACCGCCCGCAGAGACGCGCTACAACACGGCTCCGGCGAGAATCCAAGCGGCGACTGCGACACCGAGGCCGCTCTTCACCGCTGCCGCCACCGCCCGGCCAACCAACGCACCCGTCGCCACACGTGTCGGATTCCCCCGGACATCTCTGTGCACCGTCCACTCCGCCACAAACGCGCCGACAAACGCGCCGACAAACGCGCCGACCAGCGAACCAATCACCGGCACCGGTACACCAATCACCGCACCAACGAGCCCACCGGCTATTGCGCCCCACCCAGCGCGCTTCGATCCGCCGTACTTCCGCGTGTACCGACCGGCAATGGTGTACTCAAGCACCTCGGCCGCAATCACGATGAGCGCGGCACCTACCAACGTCCACACGCCAATCCCGCCGGCGGGCAGCAACACCCAGTACAGCAGCCCAGCGCCAAGCATGATCCACAGACCAGGGAATCCGAGCGGCACGAGCACCAAGCCGCCGAGCAGGGCGACCGCGAGCAGCAGCACGGCGACGGTATGCGACGGAGGATTCATACGTGCTACTACGGCGCCACGCGCTGGCGGGATTCGGTGGTGCGATGCGCGCGCTTACGCGCCCAGTACGCCACCTGCCGTTAGACATGCGCGCACCGTTGCGGACTCTTCGCCGTCAAGCGCCAGCAACGGACCACGGGGAAAACTTCCGAGCAGCCCCGCCATCGTCATCGCGGCTTTGATACCGGCCGGACCCATCGCGCCCGCGATCTCCAACGCCATAGATTTCACTCGGCCCTGCAGCATGTTGGCGATCTCAAGATGCCCCGCCCGCGCTGCATCGAACATCTGCCGCACCAGCGGTCCGGCATAGAGCGCCACGGCGAGAATGGCACCAGCAGCTCCGGCCTCAAGCGCGGCCACCGTCGTGCCGCCACTGCCCGTCAGCACACGAAACGTGTCGCTCTGCGCCTGCAGGTACTCGGCCAGCACTGGCAAGTTGCCCGCACTGTCCTTCATGCCAATCACGTTCTCATGCGTCGCCATCTCATGCACGAATTCTGGCGACAGCACCACGTGGGCGTACACGGGAATGTTGTACAACATGACTGGTAGTGGGCTCGCGTCAGCCACGGCGCGAAAGTGCACCAGCAACGCGGCTTGCGTCATGCGCTTGAGGTAGTAGTGCGGCGACACAATCAACGCCGCATCGGCGCCAACGGCCTTCGCATCTTTGGCACGAGCAATCGTTTGACGCGTACTCTCACTCCCGATACCCGCGAGCAACCATTTCTCGCTTGGTATGCGCTCGCGCGCCCAACCAATCAGCTGTCGTCGATCGGCATCATCGAGCAACGCCGATTCGCCGCTCGATCCCGCGACGAGTACGCCGTCCATACCAAACGCCAGATGAGCGTCGATGTTGGACTCAAAAGCGGCCCGATCCAACGCACCGTCCGCATCGAACGTGGAGATGGCAGGCACCATGAGCCCGCCGACAGAAGAAGTAGGCATGACCGAAATCTATCCGCCTAACGGCTACACGCCGAACAGGCTCTCGAAACCGCTGCCGAATTCCCCGTCGTTTCCCAATGGACTCGGACTCGTCACCGATTGGTGGGCCGCTGGCGTGGAGGCGAGGGGCGGCATGCGGGTGCCGGTCCCCAGGGGATTGGGCCCGAGGTCGCCTGCGGGTTGCGTTGGCCGCTGCGGTGACCGTTGCGCGCCCGTTGTCCGTGGCGTGCCCTTCGCGACCGCCCGATGACTGCCCGTTAGGCGGGCAACGACAGCCGGGGCAGTCGCCGCCGGTGTCTTCCGCCCTTTCATCATGCGGAACTGCAGCTCGAAATCTGACGGTCGCGTGGACACGGCAAGCGCCGTTTCGAAGGTGACTTGACCACTCACAACAAGCTCAGTCAGATGCTGGTCGAATGTCTGCATGCCGTACTGCGAACCATCGGCGATGTAGTCGTGAATTTCACCGATCCGCTTGTCCACAATCAAATCGCGAATGGTTGGCGTCACGACCATTACCTCGGCGGCCACTACTCGCCCATGCCCACTCGCGCTCGGCAACAACCGCTGCGAGACCACCGCATGCAACGACTCGGCCAAACGCACTTGCACCACTGCCTGCTCCTCTGGCGGGAACATGGCGCAGATCCGCATGATCGTGCTACACGCATCAGGAGTGTGCAGCGTCGAAACAAGCAGATGACCGGTTTCCGCGGCCTTCATGGCGGTGTCTATCGTTTCCGCATCGCGCATTTCGCCGATCATGATCACGTCCGGATCCTGACGAAGCGCTGCCCGCAGTCCGTTCTTGAAGCTGTCCGTGTCGAGACCCACTTCTCGCTGCGTGATAGAACTTTTCAAATCCGCATGGATGAACTCAATCGGATTTTCGAGCGTCAGAATGTGCTTCTCGGTCGCGGCATTGATGGCGTTCACGAACGCGGCCATCGTGCTCGACTTACCCGAGCCCGTCACACCTGTCACCAGTACCATGCCACGTTCGGTGCGTGCGACACTGTTCAATACCTTAGGCAGTTTCAGGGAGTCGAACGTTGGCACTTTTTCCGGAATGACCCGCATGACAATCGAGTGCGACGCACGCTGTCGCATGATGTTGACGCGAAAGCGCCCAATGCCGGGCGACGCCCATGAGCAGTCATAGTCGCGCAGCGAATCGATCGCTGCCTGATCGCGTTCATCACTCATGAAGTGCAGCGCGATCGCCCGCGTTTGATCCGCCGTCAGCGTTTGCTTGGTCAGCACGACCAGTCGTCCGTCGATGCGCGCGCGTACCACATCGCCGGCCTTGATGTGTACGTCCGATGCGCCACGATCAACGGCGGCCCTGATGATTCGTTCTATTGCCACGATGGGGCTCCGTCCCGGGACCCCAACGTCAGCGCTGAACTCAGTAGCCGGCGTCGAAATCCACGACATTGAGCAGCGGTTCATCCGCCACCCAGCGCCGCCAATTGTCCTGAAAGAGGCCGAGCGCACGCTCCCATCGCTTCGGAGTGACACCCGACACATGCGGAGTAACCAGTACCCTGGGGTGCCGCCAGAATGGGCTTGTCGACGGTAACGGCTCGACGTTGAACACGTCCAGCACCGCCCCGCGCAACCGGCCCGCATCCAGTGCATCCAGCAGCGCGTGGTCGGCAATCAAGCCACCACGTGCCACATTCACGACGATTGCCTCCAGCGGGAGCAACGCCAGCAGGTCGGCGTTTAGCAGCGTGTCCGTTGACGGAGTCATTGGCGCCGCCAGCACTACCACGTCCGCCGCGTGCATCTCGCTGGCAAGCGCGCTCGGCGACGCAACACGGGCGAACCCGGCCGGCACGCCCAGCTCGGGACGACGACGAATGCCGACGCACGTACATCCCAGGGCGGAAAACCGGACCGCCACGGCACTGCCGATACCGCCCGCACCAATCACCAGAACGCGACACTGATTGATCTCGCGCATCGGGCGCAGCGCGTTTGTGAATGGCGTTTGATCCCAGCGCGACTCCGCTTGCTGATGTACCGCATAGTCCAGACCGCGCACGAAATGCAACACACCGGCCAGCACCGTATCGGCA
>JANMKU010000450.1:0-2578 GCA_031372205.1 Gemmatimonadaceae bacterium
TCAATCAGGGCATCACGTACTACAACCATCTTCGTCAGCTTGGCAAAGATGTCGTGCTGCTGGAATACGTCGGTGAGAATCACGGCCTGGCACGACCGGCCAACCAAAAGGACTACAATCTGCGCATGACGGAGTGGTTCGACACGTTCTTACGCGACCAGCCCGCACCAACGTGGCTCAAGGAAGGCGTACCTCGGCTGGAGATGGAGGAGCATCTCAAAGCGCGGCGTCCGCTGGTGGACCCCAAAACCGCACCAGTGCCAGCGAAGATCGTTCCGTAGCATGACACACACACTTCGCATGCTCGCGCGCACTGCCATCTTGCTGTCCGTCACCGCGGTCGCCGCTCGCGCACAGGCGCTGACGAGTATCACATCGCTCTATGTCACGTATGCAACGCGCAAAGTCAGCGCCAACCCAACGGGCGAGCTGAAGCTGCGGCTCGATACGCTGGAACGTGATCTCTTTGCGGCCAATCGCGTGGGGCGGACCGGCGAGGTGCGACGACTGCTGGCCAAGGGCAACACGCTGCTCTCAGCGCGCCCATGGACTGACGTCACCGATTTCAACACATCGCTGCTGTTGCGCTCCGACCGCGTGGTGGTGGAATCGCAGAAACCGTACACCGTGCGACTGGAGCAACTGTACACACCAAACATTGAGCTCACGCGCACCCTGTCGGTGCACGCCACGCTCGTTCAGCGCACCACCACACCAGGCGCGACGCCGACGACGACCATTGTGAAAGATCTCGGCGTGTTTGACGGTGTCAGCCGAGATCTCCGAGAGTCGCCGTTTGTCATGGAGGTTGATGTGCCCGACGTCGCCGATGGTCGGTACATCGTGAGCGTCGACGTGCTTGACTCCGCGCGCACACTCGGCAACGTCTCGCTCCCGATCGTGGTGCGCAAAGGGATTGATGCATTGGCGAGTCGCCTGGAGAGCGAAGCAGCGCGCGCACCGGCAGCGTTGCGCGCGGAGATTTTGTATCCGGTGGACCGGATGCGCAGCGTCAATCGCGGACGCCTGGAACTGCGCACACTCGATGTGGACAAAGACTTCGCCGCGGCGGACGCCGTCGTGGCAGCTGTAACCGCGAAGAAGGATCTGTTTGCCAAGCGTACCGGCGACATGAAGCGGCACTATGCGCTAGACGGTGCGAATGAAATCATGCCGTACCACCTGTACGTCCCGAATCGCTACACCGCCGCGCAGCCCATGCCGTTGATCATTGCGCTCCATGGTCTCGGGCAAACCGAAGATTCGTTCTTCGATGCGTATGGCGCTCAGCTGCCAAAGCTCGCCGAACAGCACGGCTACATTCTCGCCGCGCCACTCGGCTACCGCGTGGATGGTGGATACGGCTGGGGCGTTGGCACGCCACCAACGGATCCTGTTGCCCGACGCAACAGTGCCTTGAGCGAACTGGATGTCATGCAGGTGCTCGCGCAGGTGCAAAAGCAGTACAACGTGGACCCCAATCGCATCTATCTCATGGGACACTCCATGGGTGCGATCGGCACGTGGCTGCTCGCGCCCAAGTATCCGGACCTCTGGGCAGCAGTAGGTGCGTTCTCCGGTCAGGGCACGCCGTCAACTATCGCGCTCACCAAGCATATCCCGGAGTTTGTGGTGCATGGTGATGCTGATCCGACCGTAAATGTTCGCGGGTCGCGTGCGATGGTCGAGGTGATGAAGGCGAGCGGTGTGGATGTGACGTACATCGAAGTGCCAGGTGGGAATCACACCAACGTGGTGGAGCCCAACCTTGCGGCGATGATGCAGTTCTTCAACGCGCATACCAAGAAGCCGAAGCAGGACTGATCAGGGCACCGGCTTCATCGGTGGCCCGCCACGCAGATAGTCCAGCGCCACGCTGCTCATCGCGCGCACCCCATACGGCAACGCTTTGTCATCCGCCTGAAACAGCGGCGAGTGATTGCTCGGCGCCGTCGTGTAGTCTTGGTCCGCCGGCGTCACACCAAGGTTGAAGAAGAACCCCGGCACCTTCTCGGCATAGCGCGAAAAGTCTTCCGACGGCATCACGAGTCCTCGTTCCGTCGCACCAGCAGCACCGGCAACACGACGCAATGTTGGTACAAATCGCGCCACCGTCGCCGGATCGTTCACCGTGACGGGATAGCCGAGTTCAATTGTCACCGTCGCCGTCGCACCACTTGCCTCCGCAATATTCTCGGCGATCCGCTTCATGCGCGAATGGATGCTGGTCCGGATGCGCGGATCAAATGTGCGAATCGTACCAATCATGTACGCGCTGTCGGGAATGATGTTCTCGCGCACACCGCCGTGAAACGCACCAACCGTGACGACGGCCGGTGCGACGGTGAGATCAATCTGGCGCGACACGATCGTCTGCAGCGCACCAACAACCTGCGCACCAACTACAATCGGATCGACGGTATTCGCCGGCATCGCCCCGTGCCCCTGTCGGCCATGAATCACGATGCGAAAATTGTCGGCGCTGGCCTGCATCGGACCAGCGCGATAACCAATCGAGCCAATGGGACCCGGCCCCACGTGCAAACCGAAAATCACATCGACACCGTCCAATACGCCC